>NZ_JANIBK010000055.1 GCF_024505165.1 Methylomonas rivi | reverse complement strand
ACATCTTGATCGTAAAAAAGACATTTTGAAAGGCATTCCATATCAGCATTCGTTCCTTATCTGATGATTAAGACTGGATTCCGGTTTATAGGTCATTTATTAGAACTCCGATAAGAAATCAAACAGTTTGTAAACCAAAGGACTTATTTGGCTGTCCGCATTCTTATGTAAAGCAGACTAATGAAAATAATATCGGTTGTCGCGTTTGGGTCGTTGTTGCACTTTCAAAAAATTAACGATCAACCAGTAGTCGCCCGCAACGCGTGATTCGATCGAAACTAAACACATGCTCTCTCGGGCTTTCGTAGCAACGTCCCACCAATCTTCGTCTGTAATCCGGCTCGCCTTTTTCGAGATAAATGGTGGCGCCACAAATTGGGCATGCCGCCGAATACCGAACTAACCGAATCACTCTTAAATCTCCGTCTCGAAGCAGTTCGAACTGCGCAGACTGTTCATGAAAATTTGTGAATAGTTCATGGGCTACGACGATTCGATCATCCAACAATAATATCCAAGGCTTGATAATAGTGACCCAGGAACCATAGGGAATCGCGAAAATACTGACCAGTAATGTCAAACCTTGCGTTGTCACCGGCCTGGGAACGGATAACGAAAGCCATCCAGCATAAGCAATTAACACCGCGAACCCAGCTATGATTGCTAGCCAACCCAATATACCCCAGACATGCCATTGTCTTAATTCAATTTGTCCATGCCGAAATAACCAACTCGCGATCCAACTGGGTTTGACTTCACCCAGTTCAGTCATTTGATAGTCGGCTTTCAACTCGGCTGCATTGCTACCGTCTACCCGAACCTCCTCGATAGCTTGATCTTCTTCCATGATCTCTGGAAGCAGCTCGGCTTTGATATAGAACGTCGTGAGTCGCCCCGGACCTCCCTTTGTGCTTTTACGGTCGGGTTTTGGATAACAAGACAACCCACGTTTACGGGCAAACTCTAGGATTTGCGGCTCTCGGGTTTCGCAATATTTCCTCAATGAACCCGGCCAGTCGATCCATTTTTTAGGTTCGGCACTTTCTAAAGTTTCACCAACAGCGGCGACGATTTCTTCGGCTGTGAACCGTCGCTTCGACTCATCGAAATCCGCCTTCTTTAACGATTCCTGGGCTAACGCACGCAATATGCGGTGGCCTTTTTCATCGCTTGGCTCGCTATCCAACCAATCGATCAAGCATTGAATTACCCCACGCATAAACCACCCCAAACCAGGTAACCGGTAGTTGCGGTCTGGTTAGCGAATAGCCGATTCATAACAATGTCCTCCATAACAATTCAAGGTTTGGGTAATACCGAAATGATTTTTAACTATTTGAATTTAGTTGGCGTACCTGAAAAAGCACATTCCGCAACAGCAAGCAACGCTGGAAGCCGGAGCGAGAGCAGAGGAGTATCGAAATCATTAAATGGATTCATGTACACGTTTCGCGTTTCCGCATTCATCTGGCGGTCAAGTTCCGAGAAAAGAACGTTACGACCATTAATCAATAACAGCTGCAATGAAGAGCCATCAAGGCTTCCAGAGGTTTGTGACCCAAAACAGGTCACCTTGCGAACGGGACTTTTCTGCTTTGACCTCCTAGCATACCGACAACAGCCATTAATCAACTAAGAGGCGTCTATGTCAACACTGGATGAAGATCTTGCCCGGTTAAATTTCGAATATCTCATGCTAGCCCGGGAATGCGCCCGTAGCAACCCGGCAGAAACAGCATGGCGATTTGGCTTGGATAAAAACCGTATAGAAAAACTGGCGGACATGACACTGGAACACCTTCGAGATCAAGCTGAAAGTAGCCGAGCGGTTATTCAACTGTTGCCGGTCTTCGTTCCAAGTGGCGTCTCCATGAGCACCTACGTGGATTTACTTCAACCCTTCATTCCGGAGCGGACCGATGAAAACAGTGCGATTTAAAAAGGCATCGAATTTTGCCAACCACTTGGTTTTAGCTGAGCAATTGATCCAGTTTGGCGCTCGCCCTCCTATTGTGAGTCAACTTTGTCGATTGTCTCGGCAGCAGAGTATCGACTTGTATAAATCAGTAAAAGGATGCCCGCCCAAACAAGGCATGCTTCCTCATGATCACCAATGGGTTATTCAGTCCACCTGCCGTAATATTCACGCGTCGCTATTTTTAGGCATTCTCGATGATATTCGGCGGCGATTATCAATTCAGCAATCTTCAGCACAGGTATTGGTTGACGCCTATAGCATTTATAAAAACATCGCATCAAACATATTCATCGAGCCTAAAGGAATATCTCTTGGAGCAAAACAGTTCTCGTTAGACATAAACAGAGCATGGTCTTTAATCAGCATGCTCTTGGCCGGCGATTTGATATTCACTGTTTGCGCATGTTGCAGAGCACGCTTTCTCAGCATGATTCACCCTAATGCAACCTTTAGCCAGTGCCCAATCTGCACTGTTTGGACTGATCGTTCGGGACGACGACGCTGGGTTTCTGCAAAGTCCAAAAAACCGATTTGATTACATCACTCAGCCTGGAGACCATCCATACGCTACTAAGGAGAAGTCGCATGCATATTGCTGTCATTACAGCCACTGAATCCCAAATACCTCAGCCCGTTCATGGCAAAAATCTGGCTCGGCTCGCACGCGAGTGCTTTGCCAATCAGCAGATATTGACCATTGATTTTAAGGACGTCAAGACAATTACCCAGGGATTTTTTCAGGAATTATTTTTTCCTTTGATTACTGAGTTTGGCGCCGATTATTTGAAATCGAAACTTATAGTCATTAACTTGAGTGACACCAATAAAATCCAAATGCAATCTGCATTCAAAAGCTTGGACGACTATTTCGATAAACTTTCAACGATCAATCACCAAGGCTGCGACGAAGAGATTTACACGATGAATCAAACTTGGTTGTTCAAGGCCAGAGAAATCGCGCGGGAAAATCCAGTATTGACAGAGTTAGTGCTGGGGATAATGGATGACACCATGCGAACAGCACTCTGTCATTTGTCCTTGGAGGACATTCAGTTCATCGCTCGCTCCAATTGGCTTTGCTTCACTCCTCGGTTTTCCAGTCAGTTCCTGATGAACATAAATAAGGAACAACCGCCGATAGTGGAGGCCATGCTCGGTTTAACCGGTTCTATATGCTGAGAGGGTGGTCTATGCTGAAAAAATATCAACAGCAAACGTTAGCCATTGAATTGCTGAAACGCCATGCCAGGGTGAAAATCGTGCATCAAGTGACCGGCATTCCCATCAAGCCATTAAGGCAAACCTATCGACAATTGCATGGTCGTTCTCCTACCCCAGGTTCAATCAAGTTTTCAACACGAGGGTTGACTGGAAGTAGACGCAAATATAAAGACGTTACGCTGTTTGCGGTTTGCTATCGGGTGGCCGCGAGTAAGTTGGCCGATGATCAAATTCAAGCAGTGATAACCGCCTTTGATGCCTATAAACATTCCTACCCATTCGGAAACCTTGATTTTTCAGCGGCATGGGTTGTGTCTGAGGACATCAAGGATAAAAAAGTGCAGGTCTCAATATGTCCACATTGTCGTGCTTGGGTTCTGTTAAATGCAAGAGAAGACCTGGTTGAACGATGCGGCGTATGTAACAACTATTTGTAATCAGGTTATCCAGTGAATATTGAATCCGAGCAAAATTCGACGGCAAAAGAAAAGGAATTCCTGAAAATTAACGACATGGTTGAAAAATTGGGCGTGACTCGGACCCAATTTTGGCGAATGAGGAAGGCAGGTGAGGTTCCTCCACCGGTAATTCGAAATCCACAAATGTGGCTTGCAAGCCAAATTAAAGAATTTTATGAAAGGAGGGTAAAAAAAGAAGATGTCGGAACACTTTGATGCTTTACAACTGCATTCAAACCTTATTTGTCGTTTGGTGCCGTATATTTTTCGATCAAACACGAAATTTTTTTCGGATTTGAGTGAAAAACAAAGTGACCATAAAAGTGACCACGCAATAAAAAAGGGCTTGGACATTTCTGCCTAAGCCCTTGATTTATTTGGCTCCCCCGGACGGGCTCGAACCGCCGACCTAGTGATTAACAGTCACCCGCTCTACCGACTGAGCTACAGGGGATTAATATTTTATTATTGTCAAATAATGGCGCGCCCGGAGAGATTCGAACTCCCGACCGCTCGGTTCGTAGCCGAGTACTCTATCCAGCTGAGCTACGGGCGCCTGTTTGAGCCGCTTATTATGGTTATTTATACTGCTTAAGTCAACTACTTTTTTACTACTTTATGGCGGAGAGAGAGGGATTCGAACCCTCGATGCGCTTTTGGCACATACTCCCTTAGCAGGGGAGCGCCTTCGGCCTCTCGGCCATCTCTCCAAAACTTGTTTAAATCTCCGAGGATTTCGATTCAGATTGCTCTTTTTTAATCCTCTCGTAAATTTCTTCTCTGTGAACAGAAACATCCTTCGGAGCATTGACGCCGATCCGAACTTGATTCCCTTTAACGCCGAGAACGGTGACAGTGACTTCATCACCGATCATCAAGGTCTCCCCCACTCTACGAGTCAAGATAAGCATACCATCTCCCTACATGTCCAAAGCACTTTGTTTCTAAAACAAACTGAGCTGACAATTTTATTATCTTTTATACAAAAAGGAAAGTTTATTTGGCTTTTGCCCATAAAATTTAAAACTTCCATCCTGTAGAATGGCATTTATTACAAAATGAGAACTCACAATGTTAATTCAGTGGTACCCGGGCCATATGCATAAGGCCAGTAAAGAAATAAAAGAGACTTTGCCGAATATCGATTTACTGATCGAAATACTCGACGCCCGCATCCCGTTCAGCAGCCAAAACCCCATGCTGGCACAACTGCGCGGCGACAAACCCACTATTCGCGTGCTCAGCAAAACCGATCTGGCCGACCCGGAACTAACCCGGCAATGGCAAGCCCATTTGGAACTCGAGCAAGGCGTAAAAACCCTGGCCGTCACCACCCAACACCCCGACAAAATCAGACAAATCATCGATCTGTGCGGCAAGATGCTGCCGGAAAAAACCGAAGCCAACAAAGTGATCCGCACCATGATCATGGGCATTCCCAATGTCGGCAAATCCACCATTATTAACGTGCTTGCGGGCCGCACGATCGCCAAAACCGGCAACGAACCGGCGGTGACCAAGATGCAGCAACGCATCAACTTGCAAAACAACATCGTATTGTCCGACACGCCCGGCGTGCTATGGCCCAATGTGGAAAACCGCAACAGCGGCTATCGCTTGGCCGTGACCGGCGCGATCAAAGACACCGCGTTTCAGCATGACGACATTGCATTGTTTGCACTCGACTACTTACTCAAGGCTTATCCGAACTTATTGCAAACACGCTATCAGCTCGCCGATTTACCCACAGATGCAACAAACACATTGCAAGCGATCGGCCAAAAAAGAGGCTGTTTGCGCGCGGGCCGGCAAGTTGACCAGGACAAAGCCGCGAAGCTGTTTTTGACCGAACTAAGGGCCGGAACTTTGGGCCCGATTAGCCTGGAAACACCGGAAATGGTTGCGGCCGAAATGGTGGAGTTGGCCGCAATACGAGAAGAAAAGGCGGCTAAAAAAGCCGCCAGAAAGCGCAGATAATCAGGACGCCAGCAGCATGTTATCCAGGGACTTTTTCGCCAGCGCTGCCTGATCGGCGGGTACGGACACCCGATTCACCACATGGCCGGCCGCCAAATTTTCCAGTACCCAGACCAGATGTTGCGGATCGGTACGAAACATGGTGGAACACATGCTCAGTGTCGGCGCCATGAAATGTACCTGTTTGCCCTGAGCTTGGCATTCCTGATTCAACCGGTTGACCAGATTCAATTCTGTCGCCACCAGCCAGCGGGTATTGGGCTCCGCCTCGCGGACGATTTTCAAAATCATCTCGGTGGAACCGATAAAATCGGATTTCTGACACACTTCGAAACAGGCTTCCGGGTGCGAAATGACGATGGTTTCCGGATACTTTTCCTTAAAGCTGTCTATTTGCTCGGCTTGAAAAGCCTGATGCACCGAACAATAACCCTTCCATAAAATGATTTTGGCGTCGCGTATCTGTTGCTCGGTCAAGCCGCCTTGTGGTTTGTTGAAGTCCCAGGTCACCATCTGTTCCAACGAAATGCCCATGCGGTAGCCGGTATTGCGGCCCAAGTGCTGATCCGGGAAAAACAACACCTTCTCGCGCTTGGCAAAACTCCAGTTCAGAATTTTTTCGGCATTGGATGAGGTACACACGATACCGTCATGCTGACCGCAAAATGCTTTCAAATCGGCGGCCGAGTTGATATACGTCACCGGCGTGACCGTATTTTCGACATCGATGATTTGCGCCAATTCGTCCCAGCACTGCTGGACTTTAACCTTGTTCGCCATATCGGCCATCGAACAGCCGGCGGCCATGTCGGGCAAAATCGCAATCTGCTCCGGGCGAGACAAGATGTCGGCCACTTCGGCCATGAAATGCACGCCGCAGAACACGATGTATTCGGCCTCCGACTGCGCCGCTTCGCGGGACAGCTTCAAGGAATCGCCGAAGATATCGGCGTGCTTGAACACTTCGTCGCGCTGATAATGATGCCCCAGCACAATGCAACGCTTGCCAAGCTTAGCTTTCGCGGCCGCGATGCGCGCATCGCACTCGGCATCGTCCAGCAGGGCATAATCATGAATGGGTAAAGCGGAAGAAGTCATATTTAAACCTAAAACAAATAAAACGCACGATTCGCACCGTAAAATCTGGCCGGCAGCGCGCTCAATATAAGGCGCCTTGCAACAAACTCATCATGGCGGGACCGCTTTGGCCTTGCACATATTGCAATACCACCGGCACAAACCGGCCGATCATGCTGGTATTCATGCCCAGACTCTGGAACGAACCCGACAAGGCGGCCAGATTCCCCAGTCCACCGGCTTGGTCGCCCATCGAATCGGCGGCAGAGCCTAATAACACCCTGGAGGAGGATGGCCGCGGCACAGCCGATAGATATTGATTCATACCCGGCACGCTACCGCTCAGTTGTGTAAAATCGCCCGGATTCATACGCTGCTGGGCCAGTGAAAAGATAGATCCCACCCCACCCATGGCCTGCTGCGAGTTAACCCCCAGTTGATTGACCAAAACATTCACCAAGTCCATTTCCGAAGATGCCGCCGCGGCCTGTTGAACCGCCGGCGCTTGCTGCCCACTCCAGGCCCAATTCTGACTGGTTTGTTGCTGTGCGGGCGCACACCCGGCCGCTAAAATCACCGCGCCGGCCAGCGTGGAAGACATTACATATTTCATAGCGACTACCCCTAAAAAAACCAAACTATTAAAATGGCGCCGACACAAAACAGGGCAGCCGAATCAAATCATGCAATGCATGCTGAAAATGTATGCCCTCTGATCGGGGGACGCTTGTCGGCAACGTCCCCGATCGCTTGCATCAGTCCTGCTTTTCTTCCTTGCCGGCCGGTTTACGCAAGCGGATACCCAGCTCTTTCAATTGCTCGTCGCTGACCAACGCCGGAGCATTGAACAACGGACATGCTGCCGTTTGAGTTTTCGGAAAGGCAATCACGTCCCGAATCGAAGCAGCGCCGGTCATCAGCATCACCAACCTATCCAGGCCGAAGGCGATACCGCCGTGCGGCGGCGCCCCGTATTTCAAGGCATCCAACAGGAAGCCGAATTTTTCCCGCGCTTCATCGTGGCCGATACCCAAAATGGCAAATACGATTTGCTGCATCTCGGTGCGGTTGATCCGGATGGAGCCGCCGCCGACTTCGGTACCGTTCAGAACTAAATCATAGGCTCGCGACAAGGCACGGCCCGGATCGGCTTTCAACTCTTCCACCGAACAACTTGGCGCGGTAAACGGATGGTGAATCGCGGTATAGCGCTGCGCCTTGTCGTCCCAGGCGAACATAGGAAAATCGACCACCCACAACGGCTTCCAGTCGCCGGTCAGTAAATTGCGATCCAGACCCAATTTGACCCGCAACGCGCCCATGGCTTCGTTGACGACATCGGCTTTGTCGGCCCCGAAGAAAATCAGGTCGCCGTTTTGAGCACCAGCTTTGGCCATGACTTTGGCCCAGACGTCCTCGGGGGCGAATTTGACGATAGGCGATTGCAAACCTTCCACGCCCGCCGCCAAATCGTTGACTTTGATATAGGCCAAACCTTTGGCGCCGTAGATACCGACGAATTTAGTCAACTCGTCGATCACGCTGCGGCTCATTTCGCCGCCGTCGGGTACGCGCATCGCCACCACCCGGCCATGCGGGTCGTTGGCAGGACCAGAGAACACTTTAAAATCCACTTCGCGCATTTCATCGGCAATGTCGACCAACTCCAGCGGAATCCGCAAATCCGGGCGATCGGAACCGTAGCGGCGCATGGCTTCGGCATAACTCATCACAGGAAACTTATCGCCCAAATCGACATTGATAATGTCCTTGAACAGGCGGCGTATCATTTCTTCCATGATCGCCATAATTTCCCGCTCGTTCATGAACGAGGTTTCGATGTCCAACTGGGTAAATTCGGGCTGGCGGTCCGCGCGCAAGTCTTCGTCGCGGAAGCAGCGCACAACCTGGTAATAGCGCTCCATGCCGGCCACCATCAACAGCTGTTTATACAACTGCGGCGACTGCGGCAAGGCAAAAAAGCAATTCGGGTGGGTCCGGCTAGGCACGATGTAATCGCGCGCGCCTTCCGGCGTCGCCTTGGTCAAATACGGCGTTTCGATTTCGAAAAACTCGTTGTCATCCAAGTATTGGCGCAAATGCCGAGTCACATCGCGCCGAACCTTCATGCGTTGTTGCATCACGGTGCGGCGCAGATCGATATAACGGAAACGCAAGCGGGTTTCTTCGTTAACTTCGATCTCGCTCTCCAATGGAAACGGCGGCGTTTCCGATTCGTTCAGCACTTCGATATGCTTACCCAGCACTTCGATTTGCCCAGTGGCCATATTGGCATTATGGGTACCCTCCGGACGGTCGCGCACCACGCCTTCTATGCGCAATACGTATTCGCTGCGAACACTTTCGGCTATGGCAAAACTATCAGACAAGTCGGGGTCGAACACCACTTGCACCAGACCGGCACGGTCGCGCAAGTCGATAAAGATGACACCGCCATGGTCGCGGCGGCGGTGTACCCAGCCGCACAAGGCGACGGTTTGACCAAGATGATGGGTGTTCAGTTCTCCACACTTGTGGCTACGCATAGTTGTTCTCGGATTTATCAAATATAAGATGAAAGGACGGCGGACCGCCGGCAGCGGACCGCCTTTTACGGACAAGACTTAGTGGCAGGCGCAACCGGTTCCGCAACCGCCGCCGGAGGAACTGCCGCCGGTGCCGGAATTCTCGCCGGCAACATTTTTCTTATTGCCGCTTTTAAAATCGGTTTCATACCAGCCACTGCCTTTAAGACGGAAGCCGGCTGCGGAAATTTTCTTTTTCAATTCCGCTTCATTACAGGCCGGACAAATCAGCAACGGGTCGGCGCCAAGTTTTTGCAAGGCTTCGTGCTCATGACCGCAGGCATTGCATTGATATTCGTAAATGGGCATAGCGACTCCAAAAAAATCAAAAACAGGTTGTGTATAGGGCTGACGCTTGAATTTTTCAAGGTCCGTGATGTTAGAATTATGCCTATTTTAATCGAAATCAGCGTAAAAATGGACAAATTGACAGACCGATTGACAATCGCGCAACCCGACGACTGGCATTTGCATGTGCGTACCGGGTCGATATTGCACACGGTGATTGCCCATACCGCCAAGCAATTCGGCCGAGCCATTATCATGCCGAACCTTAAGCCCCCGGTAACTACCGTGCCGCAGGCCTTGGCTTATAGAGACGAGATTCTGGCCGCATTGCCGAAAGACTCATCATTCGAACCGCTAATGACGCTGTACTTGACTGGCAATACCAGCCCGGAAGACGTTAAAAAGGCGGCCGAAGCGGAGCATATCCATGCCTTCAAATTGTATCCGGCCGGTGCCACCACCAATTCCGACGCCGGGGTTGCCAACTTAGCAGACGCCTACCCGATTTTCGCCGCCATGGAAAAACTCTCGGTACCGTTACTGATTCATGGCGAAGTCACGAATCCCGAATACGACATCTTCGACCGGGAAAAAATTTTTATCGATACTCAATTGAGCAGCATCACTCGGGAATTCCCCGATCTGCGTATTGTTGTGGAGCATCTGACCACGCAAGAAGCGGTACAGTTCGTCGAATCCGCCGGCAGCAATGTCGGAGCCACCATTACACCGCAACATTTGCTGTATAACCGCAACGCCATTCTGGCCGGCGGCCTTCGCCCGCACTTTTATTGCCTGCCTATCCTCAAGCGCGAACAGCATCGTCTCGCGTTGTTACAAGCGGCTATCAGCGGCAACCCTAAATTCTTTCTCGGTACCGACAGCGCTCCGCACCCGACCCATTTAAAGGAAAACGCCTGCGGTTGCGCCGGTTGTTATAGCGCCCACGCCGCATTGGAACTCTATGCCGAAGCATTCGAACAAGCCGGCGCGCTCGACAAACTGGAAGGCTTCGCCAGCTTCCATGGTGCGGATTTTTACGGCTTACCGAGAAACAGCCAAACCATCACCCTGGCAAAGCAAGCCTGGACGGTACCGAGCCACTACGGCGACGCCGATAACGCCATCACCCCATTAAAAGCCGGCGAAGAGTTATCTTGGCAACAAATCTCCAACTAGCCAAACCGGTGCATTTCAACCGCCCGCCGCGCATATCAACCAATACGCATTCCGATAGCCGGCCTCTGTTGCGCCATTTGAGTTTTTCCGGTTGAATCGGGGCGGTTGCAAGCCCTTCAATACCATAGCCCAACCGGCTCAAATCACCATCTAACCGACAAAAATCTTAATCCGGCACAAAATTAGCTTATTATTTATAACATTATGATGTCGATATTCGGCTGAACGAAACTCGGCTTCCTTTCATTTCTCATCCACCAACCATGCCCAAAGAGTTTGTTTATCGCTGGGGGATTTTCCCCCTTTGGCTGTTACTGACAACGACCATCTTTTTTCGCAACCCCATCCCCATCGATGAAACGCGCTACCTGAGCGTAGCCTGGGAAATGTGGTTGCGCGGCGATTTTCTAGTACCTTATTTGAACGGCCATACTTACAGCCACAAACCGCCGCTATTGTTTTGGCTGTTTGAAAGCGGCTGGGCAATCTTCGGCATTAACGAATGGTGGCCGCGCCTGGTCGGCCCGCTTTGCGCCCTGCTGAATTTGCTTTTGACACGCCTGCTAGCCGCCATGCTTTGGCCGGAGCAGCCCCGGACCGCGCTAAAAGCCCCGTGGATTTTAGCGGCCACCCTACTGTGGACCCTGTTCGCCAGCGCCACCATGTTCGACACCCTGCTCACCTGTTGCGTGCTGCTGAGCATGTTGGGATTAATCGAAGCCCTTAAGGTTAATCCGCTCAAAGGCTGGGGCCTTTTCAGCCTGGCAATAGGTTTAGGCTTATTGACCAAAGGCCCGGTGATTTTTCTGCATCTATTACCGACAGCCCTGCTGGCCTTGATTTGGGCTAAACCCGGCTATCCCATCAATAAATCCTGGTTCGCTTTTTTGGGGTTGGCTTTGTTGGCCGGTTGCGCTATCGCGCTAGCCTGGGCCCTGCCCGCCGCGGCGGCCGGCGGCAAGGAATACGCCAACGCCATTCTCTGGCATCAAACCGCTGACCGCACCCTCGGCACCAAGATTCATGCCCGCCCGTTTCCCTGGTATTTATACTTTTTACCTTTAGCGACCTTTCCCTGGATCGCCTGGCCGCGTTTGTGGCAAAACCTCAAACGCGCCGGCATTTCAGGCGACCTTGGTTTAAGATTCTGCCTGACTTGGTTTTTGACATCGTTGCTGTTGTTTTCCTTATTGCCCAGCAAGCAGCTGCATTACCTGCTGCCCATATTGCCGGCCTTTGCCTTAATCTGCGCCCGTTTACTCGATCGGCCGCAGCACCAATACGGCTTATCCGCCGAATTGGTGCCGGCCCTCCTGATCGGTTTAACCGGCCTGTTTCTGGCCGCGCTGCCGCGGATGCCTGGCTTGGCAAAGCTAAACTGGGTAAAACAGGTGGAACCTTATTGGGGCTTAAGCGTTATGGCGATTGCCGTGATCCTGGCGGCTTTTGTGCTGTATACGCGCCGGCTTTCGGTCTATGCCTTATCCAGCGCCGTTGTCGCGGCGATTTTTATCGGCTTTATCTTTTTCTTTCAATACGTCGGCCTGCAATACAACCTCAGGCCCGCCGCCGCAATGCTGAAACAGTTTAACGACCAACAAATACCCACCGCCTTCGTGGGCGATTATCAGGGCCAGCTACATTTTCTGGGCCGGCTCACGCAACCCTTAGAGGTCATAGAGCGCGAACAAACCGCCGACTGGGCCGGACGGCACCCGAACGGGTATCTGATTTTCCTGGAAAAAACCAAACCGCGGCAGGCTTATTACATCCAGCCGCACCGGGAATATTGGTTATTCTTCAAGACAGCCGCCGAGGCTTTAGCTTCCGGCCCGGCATAAGCCTAAGAAATGGACCGGGTTTTAGTTTAAAATTCAGCCCCTTAAATATTTCCCCACTTTAAAATTATTGATACATGAAAATTTCGGTCGTGGTTCCGGTTCATAACGAAACGGATAATGTTGGAACCCTCATTGCGGAAATACATCGGGCCCTGCACGCTCAGGACGCTTACGAAATGTTATTTGTCGATGACGGCAGCACGGATGACACCCTGCTGAAATTAAAGGACGCCATGCAAACTTATTCAAGTTTACGGGTACTACAACATCAAAACAGTTGCGGGCAAAGCAGGGCCATTCACAGCGGCGTCATGGCGGCCCAATACGACTGGATTGCCACGCTGGACGGCGACGGCCAAAACGATCCGGCCGATATTCCCAATTTGATTAAGGCCTTGAGCGAACGGAATACAGACAAGCTCTGGATGCTGGCCGGTTTTAGGCATCAGCGCCATGACACCGGCTGGCGGCGGTTTTCGTCGAAATTCGCCAACGCTATCCGACAAGCCTTCCTGCACGATCAAACCCCCGACTCCGGTTGCGGCTTAAAACTGTTTCGCCGGGATAAATTTTTAGCCTTACCCTATTTCGACCATATTCACCGCTTCATGCCGGCCATGATACGCATGGCAGGCGGCGAGGTAATTTCGGTCAAGGTCAATCACCGCGCCAGAAGCCACGGCCAATCCAAATACGGTACCCTGGACAGATTGACAGCCGGCGTCGTCGACTTACTGGGCGTCATCTGGCTGAAAAAACGCCACAGCCTGCCCATGGTCAGCGAGGTGCGGCATGGACAGTAACACCGTTTGGTTAATCATAGGCTTCGTCGGGCAAGCTTTATTCTCCGCTCGTTTCCTGGTTCAGTGGCTGGCCAGCGAGCGGCAAAAGAAGAGCGTGATCCCGGTGATGTTCTGGTATTTCAGCATCCTGGGCGGCTCCACCTTACTGATTTACTCGATCCACAAGCAAGATCCGGTTTTCATTGCCGGCCAGGCTGGCGGCTTGTTGATTTACGCCCGCAACCTGTATTTCGTGATCAGACACACCAATCGGCAGCAAACAGCCTCCGACTAAATCACCGATTTATCCTCGATCCGTGGGTATTGCCGCATCGGAGGCGGGAAAGCGCCCGGGCGGCAATACACACAATTGACAGCTATTATTAAATACGCTAAACACCGATGCTTGATCCGCCTTGCGCGGCCCAATAGCCTAGCCATTGGGACAACGGCAGCCAGGGCCGCCGGTATGATTCGCTGCACGAATGCGCGCGGACATCATGTATTACGCCGAAAGCAATAATCGGGCGGGTCCTTATTTTCATGGCCCGAGGACGATGAAATCTTCTCGGCAATCGTTAGGCCATGTCATTTACAGCTACTGATGGAGGATAACCGCCATGCGCATAATGTCCGTTTTATGTTTAATGCTGATGTCGGCCACCGCCCATGCCGAAGTCTTTAAGTGCATGGAAAAGTTCGGTAAAGCCGTCTATCAATCCCGCCCTTGTACGGACACATCCAAAGAGCAACAATTAGATATCAAAACAACGCCCGACCCCGCCCAAGAGGCGGCGGCAAAAGCCAAGCTGGAAGCCGTTCAGGCAGAATATCAAGCGCAAAAAACCAGCGCGGCGGAAAGACAGACCAAACAAAACCAGGAAGCCGCCGCAATCGAGAGCGCGCGTAGAAGTGCGTTACTCCAGCAACAGCAGGCGGAAGCCCAGCAAAAACAGGCCGAGGCGCTGGAAAGGCAAAACCGCTTCCTGTTTCGCCCGCTCAACGTGCTGCGCTAACCGCGCAACGGTGTAATTGCCGCCGCGGTCGGCTATACTTTGGCCAACAAACCTTCCGGCTGGAGATAATCACGATGCGCGGGCTGTTTTTTTTGTTGTTATGTTCGGCATCGGCACAAGTAAACGCCGAGGTATTCAAATGCATCGAAAAATCCGGTAAAACCGTTTACCAAGCCAGCCCTTGTAAAGCCGCGGTTAAAGAGCAACAACTGGACATTAAATCCGACCCGGCCAAGGACGAGGCGGCGAAAGCCAAATTGAAAGCCATTCAAAATGAATACGACACCCGAAAAGCCGCCCAAGAAAAAGCCGATAAGGATCGCGCGGAACAGCAAAGGGCCGCGGCTGCTTTAGAGTTTGCCCGCCGTAGCGCGATTGCCCAACAGGAACAGGCCCAGGCCCAGCAAAGGCAGGCCGAGGCACTGGAACGGCAAAATCGAGTTAATGTCCGCCCAGGTTTCTATCTCCCCCCAAGCGGCCCTGGTTATCCAGCTACGCCAGGTTTACTGCCTAGGGGAAATCGGCTTAATCCCTAACCTCCGGCCGCCCAACCTTACACAGCGGCGGAAACGGCCGCTTCGCCCACCGTTAAGCGCCGACTTGCCCGCGCGCCGCCGCAATGGCTTTCCTGACCTGCTCGGGCGCGGTGCCGCCGATGTGGTTGCGCGATGCTACCGAGCCTTCCAGTTTCAAAATATCGAACACCTCGGCGCCGATGCTTGACGAAAAACCTTGTAATTCATTCAACGTCAACTCGGACAAATCCCGCCCGCTTTCCAGCCCCAAACGTACCGCCAACCCGACCACTTCGTGGGCATCGCGGAAGGCCATGCCTTTACGCACCAGATAATCGGCCAGATCGGTGGCGGTGGCGAAGCCGCGCTTGGCCGAGTTGTACATATTCTCCCGCTTGGCTTTGACATGCGGCATCATGTCGGCAAAGGCGCGCAGGCAGTTGATCAGCGTGTCGGCGGTATCGAACAAGGGTTCCTTATCTTCCTGGTTGTCCTTGTTGTAGGCCAAGGGCTGGCTTTTCATCAGCATCAGCAACGACATCAAATGTCCGGCCACCCGCCCGGACTTTCCGCGCACCAATTCCGGCACGTCCGGATTTTTCTTTTGCGGCATGATGGAAGAACCGGTGCAGAACGCATCGGGTATATCGATAAAATCGAACTGCGCGCTGGCCCACAACACCAGTTCCTCGGAAAAACGCGACAAGTGCATCATGATCAAACTGCCCGCTGCCGCAAATTCAATCGCAAAATCCCGGTCGCTGACCGAATCCAGCGAATTGTTCGACGGCCGGAAAAACCCGAGCAATTCCGCCGTCATATGCCGGTCTATCGGGTAACTGGTGCCGGCCAATGCCGCCGCGCCCAACGGCATGACGTTGATACGCTTCAGGCAATCCCGCAGCCTTTCCCGGTCCCGGCACAGCATTTCGAACCAAGCCATCAAGTGGTGACCGAAGGTAACCGGCTGCGCCACTTGCAAATGGGTAAAACCCGGCATGATGGTATCGGCCTCCTGCTCGGCCTTGTCCAGCAAAGCGGTTTGCAAGCGTTCGAGTTGGACCAAAATGGCCGCAATATCGTCGCGCAAATACAGGCGGATGTCGGTCGCCACCTGATCGTTGCGGGAACGTCCGGTGTGCAGCTTTTTGCCGGCGATGCCGATCAAATCGGTCAGGCGGGCTTCGATGTTCATGTGCACATCTTCCTGCTTGATGGACCAGACGAATTCGCCGCGTTCGATCTCGCCGCCGATTTGCGCCAATCCGCGTTGAATATCCGCCAATTCCTGCTCGGTCAAGATGCCGATTTTGCACAGCATGGCCGCATGCGCCAAGGACCCCCGAATATCCTGCCGCGCCATGCGCTGGTCGAATCCGACCGAAGCCGTAAATTCCTCGACAAAGGCGTCGGTGGCTTCGGCAAAACGAGCGCTGGAAAGTTTTTCGGTATTAACAGTGGTCATGGCAAGTCAAAAATTAGAAAAATAAACCTGAATTATACCGTTGCCGAGCCGATTCATAGCCTTTATTAAGCAATTATCAACCACAAAACGCCGCGTCGGCCCGGCAATAACGGCTAATGGCCGCTACGCTGGACTTTCACTAGCCAGCTGTCTAACATGCTCGGCGGCACAACCGCCCTATTCGACATCGACACATACATGCAACAGCCTACCGCCTTCGTCAATTGGTTCAGAAATTCGTCGCCGTATATTCATGCCCACCGCAACCGTACCTTTGTGATTTTTTTTAGCGGCGCCGCTGTTACCGAGCCGGAATTCGACAATCTGATCCATGATTTTGCCTTGCTGAAAAGCCTGGGGGTCAGATTGGTATTGGTGCATGGCATCCGCCAGCAAATCGACGAGCGTTTGTTGCAACAAGGCGATACGCCGAAGTTTCATCATCATTTGCGCATTACCGACGCACCCACCCTGCAATACGTCAAGCAGGCGGCGGGCTTGGTGCGGGTGGAAATTGAAGCCTTGTTGTCGATGGGCGTGTCCGGTTCGCCGATGGCGGGCGCCAAAATCCGGGTCGCCTCGGGCAATTTCGTCACCGCCAAACCGCTGGGCGTACTGGATGGCATCGATTATTGCTATACTGGCAAAGTCCGCCGTATCGATGCCCAAGCCATTCACCAGCAACTGGACCAACATAATGTGGTGCTGATTTCGCCCATCGGCTATTCGCCCAGCGGGGAGGTATTCAACCTGTCCGCCGAAGAAGTCGCCACCGAAGTGGCGATTGCGCTGCGCGCCGAGAAACTGATCCTGCTCACCGACCAGGCCTGCCTGTCGCCGGAAGACAACAGCCCGATTCAACAACTCACCGCCGACCAAGCCCTGGCCTTGCTTGCGGCCGTCCCCGAACTGCCCGAGGCTGTGGCGCGATCTTTAAACGCCGCCGTCCAGAGTTGCCGGCAAGGCGTCGGGCGCGCCCATTTGATTAACCGCCATTTGGACGGCGCCTTGCTGCTGGAATTATTCACCCGCGACGGCATAGGTACCTTGATCAGCTCGACGGAATTCGAGACCATACGCCCCGCCACGCTGGACGACATCGGCGGCATCATGGAATTGATCAAACCGCTGGAACAGCAAGGCATTTTAGTGAAACGCTCGCGGGAAAAACTGGAAATGGAAATCAACGATTACATCGTCATCGAACGGGACGGTCTGATCATCGGCTGCACGGCGTTTCATATCATGGCGGACAACCAAAATGCGGAAATTGCCTGTCTGGCTGTACACGGCGACTACCAGAAGGGCGCCCGCGGCAACCGCTTATTGAGTTATCTGACGCAGAACGCGGAAAAACGCGGCATCCAGCGCTTGTATGTGCGCTCCACCCAAACCGTGCATTGGTTCGTCGAACGCGGCTTTACCCCTTGCGAAATTCGGGATTTACCGGAGCCGATGAAAAGCGCCTATAACTATGCCCGCAATTCGAAAGTATTATTCAAGGAAGTCGGCTGATCATGGCGGCATTGAAACTTTTGCAACTCAGCGATCTGCATGTCACGCCGCATGCCGGCGAATTAATGCTGGGGATCGATACCGAAGCTTTTTTTCAGCAAACCTTAAAACACGCCGTCGACCGGCATGGTCCTTTCGATTTAATCCTACTGACAGGCGATTTAGCGCAAGACCCTTGCGCCGATAGCTATCGGCGCATCTGCCGGCACTTGAGTTCGTACAACACGCGCTGCCTGTGTTTACCCGGCAACCACGACGATTTCGGTTTGATGCAAACGCATTTGCATACCGGAAACATCGGTTGCGATAAACAGCTGGTTTTGGACGGCTGGCTGATCCTGATGTTGAACAGCCAGAAAATAGACAGCCCTATTGGCGTATTGGCTGACGATGAATTGGCTTTTTTGGCTCGGACACTGGAATCCCACGCCGGCCTGCCGACTCTGATTGCGGTTCATCACCATTGCATTGCCAGCGGTTCATCCTGGATGGATACCATGCGGATTCAGAATAGCGCCGCTTTTTTGGCGTTGATAAAAAAGCATCCGCAAGTGAAAGCAGTCACCTGCGGACACGTGCACCAGACCTTTACCAAGCATGAGGGGCAAATCGCCCTATTTGCCGCGCCCGCCAGCTGCTTTCAGTTTACCCCGCATTCCAGCGAATTCAGTATCGACGACACCCCGCCCGGCTACCGGGTGTTCCGGCTTTACGGCGATGGGCGCTTGCAATCGGAGGTATTCCGTCTACCGATTAAGATGACCGACTTAGACCGCAACGCCCGCGAATATTAACTTTCCTGGCATCCGGACAGATAACCGGCGGCATCGACCTGCACATCGTCCGCCATCAGTAATGAGCCCAACTCGTCCATGGCCTTGCGGTAAACCCGCCGCTTGAAATAGACCACATCCTGCAGCGGGTACCAATATTCCACCCATTTGAAATTATCGAATTCCTGCTTATGCCCGCAATCGAACCGCACCATGGATTCGTCGCCGAGCAATCTCAACATAAACCAAATCTGTTTCTGGCCTATGCATAACGGCAGCGAATTCTTGCGTATATAGCGCTCCGGCAGCTTGTAGCGCAACCAGTAACGGGTCCGCCCCAATAACTGCACATGCTCCGCCCGCAAGCCTGTTTCTTCCCACAATTCCCGATACATCGCGGTTTCCGGATCTTCGTCGAAATCGATTCCGCCTTGCGGAAACTGCCACGAATTGGCGCCCTTGCGCTTTGCCCAGAACACACGACCCTCGTCATTGCAAAGGATAATGCCGACATTGGGCCGGTATCCTTTCGAGTCTATCATGTAAAAACCTGTATTATTTGCCGCCCGCGGTATCGACTGAATGCTAAAATCGCACTCGGGCGGAACATTAAAATGAATGGCGCAATTGTTCCACAAATAAGCGGCGGAAGCCATAAGCCGCTTGGTTTTATTTAATTTGACAGGTTTAGCGTGAGTTTAGCGATTTTTGATTTGGATAATACCCTGATTGCCGACGACAGCGATTTTCTTTGGGGGCAGTTTTTAGTCGACCGGGGCATTGTGGACAAAGACTATTACGAAGCGGCCAACGCCAAATTTTACGAAGATTACAAACTGGGCAATCTGGACATCGTCGAATTTTTGGGGTTTTCCCTGGCGCCGTTGGCCGCCCACGATCCCGAACAATTGTATCAATGGCGGGACGAGTTTATTGAAACCCTGATCAAACCCATTACATTGGCGGCAGCCCACGACCTTGTCGAGCAGCATCGCGCGGCTGGCGACACCTTGCTGGTCATCACCGCCACCAACCGCTTCGTGACCGAGCCTATCGTCAAGCTATACGGCATCGATAATTTGCTGGCCACCACCCCGGAGTTTAAAGACGGACGTTATACCGGCAACTTTATCGACACCCCTTGTTTTCAGGCCGGCAAGGTCAAGCAACTGCGGGATTGGCTATCCACGTCTGCGTTAAACCTGGACGGCAGCTGTTTTTACAGCGATTCGCATAATGATTTACCCTTGCTGGAATTGGTCGAAAGGCCGGTGGCGGTCGACCCGGACGATAAATTACGCGCCGCAGCGGAACAAGCCGGCTGGCCCATTATCAGCCTGAGGTAGGATTGAGGCTCAAGGTAAAGGGTTCAATATCCAAAACAGCGCTCGCCTTGAACCTTGAACCTTATTTAATATTGAATCGCTGTTATTTTTTCTGTATAAAGAAAATCTGCTTATCCGCCTCTTTCAGAATTTTCAACGGAATATGTCCGGCTTGGTCGATGTAAACGCCAAAATCCAGGTGAGCGGCGGGATCGGTGGCAATCACCTTAACCACGGCCCCGCTTTCGATTTCCATAATGGCTTTTTTTAGGCGCAGCAAGGGTAACGGACATTGCAATCCACTGGCATCAACTTCAAAATCAAATTCGATCATTTTTTGCTTACTCACAATTTCGGATACACGTTTTCATCATAACACCAACCCCAGCCTTGGAAAATCGAGCAACGATGGATTACTTCCCGCTTTTTATCAAACTCAAAAACCAGCCCTGCCTGGTGGTCGGCGCCGGCGAAATCGCCGCGCGTAAAATCGAACTATTGGGCCGCACCGGCGCTAGAATCACCGTGGTTGCCGAACAGTTTGGAGAAAGCGTCCTGTCGATGCAGCACACCCTTAATCTGGTTCTACTGCAAAAAAGCTTTAGTCCGGACGACGTGACCGGGATGCGCCTGGTAGTTTCAGCCACCAACCATAGATCAACCAACGAGTTGGTTGCCGCCAGCGCGGAAACCAACCACATTCCCGTCAACGTGGTCGACAACCCGGATCTGTGCAGTTTTATTTTCCCGGCTATCGTTGATCGCTCGCCCTTGATTGCGGCGATTTCCTCCGGCGGGGTTTCGCCGGTGCTGGCCAGAATTCTGCGCGCCAAAATAGAAAGCATGATTCCAGCCAGCTATAGCCGCTTGGCCCGGTTTGCCGAAGACTTTAGGGGATTGGTCAAGCAATCCATTCAAGAACCGGCCCGGCGGCGTATCTTTTGGGAAAACATGCTGCAAGGCCGAGTGGCGGAGCTAGTATTTGCAGATAACACCCAAGAGGCTGAACGGGTGCTCAAAGCAGGTCTACATCACGCCGAACAGCAACCCACTAAAGGCGAGGTCTATTTGATAGGCGCCGGCCCCGGCGATCCGGACCTGTTGACTTTCCGGGCCCTGCGCCTGCTGCAACAGGCCGACGTGGTGGTTTACGACCGCTTGGTGTCGGCCGGCATTCTGGAAATGGCGCGCCGGGATGCCGAAAGAATTTATGTGGGCAAACAGCGCAGCAACCACAGCCTGCCGCAGGAATCCATCAACGAATTGCTGGCCAATCTGGCCCTGTCCGGCAAACGCGTGGCCCGGCTGAAAGGCGGCGACCCCTTCATTTTCGGCCGCGGCGGCGAGGAAATCGAAACCCTAATGCAGCAAGGCATAGATTTTCAAGTCGTGCCCGGCATAACCGCTGCGGCGGGTTGCGCCAGCTATGCAGGCATTCCGCTGACCCACCGCGACCACGCCCAATCCTGCACCTTTGTGACCGGCCATTTAAAAGACGGCAGCATCAACCTGAATTGGCAACAACTGGCCGCGCCCAATCAAACCATAGTGATTTATATGGGCTTGGTCGGCCTGCGGAACATCTGCCAAGCGCTGATCGAAAACGGCTGCCCCGCCGACCATCCTATCGCTATCGTCCAGCAAGGCACTACGCCCAACCAGCGCGTACTGACCGGAACGCTACAAGACATGCCGCAACGGGTTCTGCATGAAGACATCAAGCCGCCCACGCTGATTATCGTCGGCACGGTAGTCTCGTTACATGAAAAACTGAACTGGTTTAAAACCGCTCAACCGCTCGATAATCAATAACACCGATTTCAGGCAGCTTTAAGCTTAAATCGAAACAATAGGCCCGCAAGCCAGTGAAATCATCCTGTTTTATTGAAAATCGATTGAATTTTTCTCTAAAATTCCCTATGCTTTCCAGACTTACTTCCATTGGCCCGTGGGTTAAAGAGAAAACGCACGGTCCTTTTTTTAATCACAACGAGAGAACATAATAATGAAAAAATCATTTGGTTTATTAGTAGGCGCGGCTCTGATTGCCATCAGCGGTCAAGTTGCCGCTAACGAAGCAGAAGAAATCGGCGCGAAAATTTACGAGCGCGCTTTCGGCCGTGGTTGCGGCGCTTGCCACGACATCGCTTCCAACCCACAACTGAAAGAATTGATCAAAGCCGGCAAACTGCCTAAAGATCAATTTGCAAACGTTCTGAAAAACGGTAAAAACGGCATGCCAAAAGCAACAGCCGCCATCATGGAAGTCGGTCCTGTCAAAAAAGCAGGCATGACCGAAGACCAAGCGATCGATGCCGTTTATTCTTACCTGAGCAAATAAGACCAAAACCGCAAAGCTAAAAAAAGCCGCCTCACGGTTTGTAAGGCGGCTTTTTTATGTCC
>NZ_JANIBK010000054.1 GCF_024505165.1 Methylomonas rivi | reverse complement strand
CGGCCGATGACCCAATTATTGGCCCCGGTAATTTTAGGTTTTCTCCAGTCCGGTGGGCACGCTTTTTGTGTCCACGCGGATCAAAGCGAATTTTACGCTACACCGTTCAACGCCGCAGCGATAAGATTCCGGTTTCTCGAATACTTGGAAGTTTCATGTCCTTTCGGCCGATGCATCGTATCCGCTCGGCAATAATCTTGCTATGCGGTTGGCAATGGCTCTTGCTGTGGCTTTGTGCTGATCCCGCGATTCAACCGGTCAGGCTTTGCGCCGTGCGGTAAACCCAAGCCCCGCCAGTCCGCCGGCGAACAGGTACAACGCCGCCGGTATCGGGACCGGGGCGGCCTGGGGTGTCATGCGCCAAGCCAGCGAGTAATCCCAGGAAAAGTTGCCGGTTTCGGCGGATTTGACCAGTAATTCATAGCTGTGGCCCATGGCCAGGTTTAGCCACAGGTTTTCGGTATTATCCAGCGTGCTGGCGGAGAAGGCCGCCGTGGTTTGAGTGGTGACATCGAACAATTCCAAATCGAGATTGTACAAGGTGGTAGTGAGATTACTATTATCGGATACGCCCAGATTCCAGACTAACGAAGCGGTAAAATTCAGATCTTCCGCGGCATCGAATAGATAGGTGGCGACATTGTTGCTGCCTTGGCGGCCGCCAAAGGCGGCATCGTAGTCGAATCCGTGGGCGCCGATTGCGCCGCTGCCGCCGTCCTCCAGACTGTCCTGTTCGCCGCCGGCGACGATTTGGTAACTATGCAGAATATTCAGTTGGCCGGCGCCGAAGCGGTCGTCCAAGCCGTTGGCGGAGGTATGTCCGGCACTCCGGTAATCCGTGATATTGGCGGACGTGGAACTGTTGTCGGTCACCCTGTCCGCGCCCGCCATCAAGGCGGCTTTGATAGTTTCCGAGCGTTCGGCATTATAGACTGTACCCGCGCCGGCGATGTCGACCGAGCCGTTGGAGAGGCTGGCCGCGGCATTGTGCGCGGTTTCAATCAGTAAGGCCGCCGCCGCGGAGACGAGGGGCGTAGCGGCGCTGGTGGTGGTTTCGGGGGCCACCAGATCCGGGCGGGTCCTGCCGGCGTTATATACCGAATCGACCGCATCCGAACCCCGGTCTTGCTTGCCGTCCGTTCTGCCCACCGCAATGACGTTGTAGGCGCTGCCGAGCAAGGCGCTGTTGCTGTTGCTGCTGCCGTTGGCCATGCCGACGATTTGGATAAACTCGTTGCGCTGTACTTGCCGGTCGACCAAGCGCAGGATATTGCCTGTATCCGTGGGGGTGTTGCCGTTGCCGATCCAGCTATGGTTGGCTATCCTGCTGCCGTTTACAGGCTGTGCAACGGTACCGTTTGGGTTGTAGAGGCTGCCGATCCAGTCGTTTACTTCGTAGCTGGTGATGGTGTCGATGCCGAAAGCCATGGCGTTGCTGCCGTAGAAACGGGCTCCCACGCCGGTCGCATGGCTGGAAGGGGATGTGCTGGCCGTGCCGGGGAAAAGCAAGGTATCGTCCGCAAATTGGGCGTTACCGGTGTCCGGCGCGTAAACCGGAAAATTGCCGTTCGTATTGGGTACGGACGAGGCTTCTGCCTGGGTTACGCTTACGCCGGCGCCGGTAGGGATGTCGGCGCCCAGTAAATTCCGCAAGTCGGTGTAGCCGACATCGCTTTTGTAATCCGCCAGCACGATGGGTGCCCAATACAAGGCCGGAATCACATACAGCCACTGTTTTTTGGTGTTTTTCATCGTTATTTCCCTATGTTGTTTATAAATGCCATTTTGCAAGCGGGTGTCGGCTTGACTGATGCTTTTGCAGAAGCATAGTTAAATTTTTCGAATCCGGGTAGGGAAGTTCGGCTAAATCCGGCTTTTCGAATGGCTGCTTGGGCTGGTCCGAGCCAAATTGCGGGTTACGGGCTATCCGGTACAGGGCTTTGGTTGAGCGGATTGATGTTAATGACCGCTTTTTTCTGCCATCTCACCAATTCTAGGTTGCCGTCGTGGTGCTCGACTATCGCCGTGCAGCTTTCCACGAAGTCGCCGGTGTTGACGTACATAAAGCCCTCGATGTCCTTGATCTCGGCGTGGTGTATGTGGCCGCAAATCACGCCGTCCACTCCTTCGTTTTTAAGGGTCTTGACTATGGTTTCTTCATAGTCCGACATGAATTTCACCACGTTTTTGACTTTGAATTTGACAAAGGCGGCCAGGGAAAAATGCGACTGTACTCCCAGCATGCGCCGGAACAGGCGTAAAAGCCGGTTGGTTTCAATCAGCCAGTCGTAGCCGACGCTACCCAGTTTGGCCATCCAACGGTGGTGCTGGGCAATGGTGTCGTACTCGTCGCCGTGCACCACCAAAAAGCGCTTGCCTTGGGCGGTGGTGTGAATGTCGGATTTTTTTACGACAATGTCGCCGAACACGTATTCGTCGTAATCCCGCACGTTTTCATCGTGATTGCCGGGGACATAAATGATTTGCGTGCCGTGGCGGGCTTTGCGGAGGATTTTCTGAATAATGACGTTATGGTCGCGCGGCCAGTACATTTTTTTGGACAGGGCCCAAAAATCGATAATGTCGCCTACCAGATACAGCTTTTCACTGTCGTTATGCTTTAGAAAATCCAGCAAGGTATCGGCCTGGCATTGGGTGGAGCCGATATGCAGATCGGAAATCCAGATGGTGCGATAGGGAGAAGTATTCGTCATGTCTATCGTTACGGTGGCTACGGTTTCGGAACAGGGTTTTCAGGCGGATGCTAATTAAGCCTGAATCGGCTCGGCATGGCTGTATCCGCGAATATCGATGCTATCGAGCATGAAAATCAGATACCCGGCAATTTTGCGGCAATGCTCCGAACAGCGCTCCAGGGCTTTCAGAATGTATAGCGCATCCAGCGCCTGATCGAGCAGCTCCGGATTTTGCAGCACTAAAGCCAACTGTTGTTTGATACCCTCTTGCACCTGTGATTCGCAGTCTAAACCATAGTGCATTAATTTGTAGGCTTGATTGGAGTCGCGGCTTTCCAATACGGCCGTCATTTTGTTCAGCATGATTTTTATCAGGCCGCCTATCTTGAAAATGTCCGTCAGCAGTTCCGGCTTTTCGGTGTGGTCTTGCAGGGTCAGGGCCGGGATCCTAATGGCGAAGTCGGTGATTTCGTTGCCGGTTTTTTCCAGGGCATCCGCTATTTTGGAAATGCGCAGCACCGTGCGCAAATCGTTGGCAAGAGAGCCGTGACGGCCCAGCACGCCTCTGACTTCGGTTTCGATTCTGGCGTGGCATGCATTGATCTTAACGTCGCGTTCGATAACGTTCAGAGCCAATGCCATGTCGGCATAATCCAGCGCGTGTAAAGTCTGTTCCAGTTGATTAATCAATCGCTCGGTCATTTCCAGCAAAAGACCATGCAAACAGCCTAATTCGCCGTCAAAATAATGCAGCCGAGGTTGCTGGGTACTGTTGCCGGTATGTATTGCCATGAGATCTCTGTGTCATTGGGAGACAAAATCAGGAGTGCCTGCAATTGTAGGCAGGCCGCATTACAAAAATGTGACATTTGCAAAAGCTTGAATTTCGCTAATGTAAAGTGAAAAAGATCGGGTATCAGGAGAAATCCGATAAGCCGGTGAGTTCCTTCAATACTTGTCCCGATTTGGTATGCAAGTGGTTAAAGGCTTTATGTAAAACTTCCCAGCCTTCAAAGGAAATAATCTCCCAACGGCGGGTATTTCGGTCCCATTCGGTGTCTAATAAAGTGCCCAATTTGACCAAGTGCGCAAATGTGTCATCGGAGGGGGCGGCGATGTAAGCTTGGGCGGCCGCCAGTTGCTCTGGGGAGATCAGGCGGGCGGCGGGTTTGTCGTTGCCGGCGTGCTGGTTGGTGTACATCACATAGCCGGGGTCGATGCCGACTCTTTTCAGGTTGTCGCAATAGCCTTCGAAATTTTCAATTGGAAACGGTGGAATTGAGGACATGGTTTTTCCCGTTGACGAATTGGATTTTGGTCTCAAGCGCTGCCGGTACGGATTGCCTTACCCTGGCTGATTAAGGCTCAACTAAAGGGTAAGGCGGCCTATGGCGGTTAAAGCAGCCGCCTATTTTTTTAGCAAGTCCCTGATTTCGGTCAGCAGCAGTTCCTCATTGGAAGGCGCGGGCGGGGCTTCCGGCGCTGCTTCGGCTTTTTTCTTGAAGGACATCAATATTTTGATCATCAAGAATACCGCGCCCGCCACAATGGTAAAGTCGATTACGGTTTGAATAAATTTGCCGTAGCTGACCACCACGGCCGGTATGACGGTGCCTTCCGCCGTTTTGGACGCTTCCTGTATGGTGACCGCCAAATCGGAAAAGTCGACGCCGCCCAGTAATACCCCTATGGGCGGCATAATCACATCGGCAACCAGCGATGAGACGATTTTACCGAATGCGCCGCCGATGATGACGCCGACGGCCATGTCGACGACATTGCCTCTCATGGCAAATTCTTTAAATTCTTGCAGTATTCCCATTACACGTTCCTCTTGGTTTTATTATTAAACGATGCGTGATTGATCTGTTTACGAAGCAAGCACATACAAAAAGATAAAGCGGTAATCTTAACGCGAGATTAGCCGGCGCATAGGTCGGACTCATCTGGATGAGGTAGTGCGGACTTGCTCGAAATACCCCACTTTTTTATACCACAGCCCGACATTTACTACAGCATAATAAATGTTAGGTTTTTGGGGGGGTAAGGCGACGTGTGATTCTACGGGATACGAGTCGGAGCGCTTCGCCTAGGCTAGGCGAAGCGCTGTTTTGCGGCTTATTTACTGAACGTGAGGCCGTCCGCGGCCTTGTCGACTTTTATAACATCGCCCGGCACGAAATGGCCGGACAGAATTTCGTTGGCCAGCGGATTTTCCAATTGCCGTTGGATGGCGCGCTTCAAGGGCCGCGCGCCATAGACGGGATCGAAACCGGCTTCGCCGAGTAAATCCAGCGCCGATTCGCTGACGTCCAGTCCCATGTCTTTTTCCTGCAAGCGGCGCAGCAACAGTTCGATCTGGATTTTGCAGATGGCGCGAATCTGGCCTTGGCCAAGCGGATGGAACACCACCGCTTCGTCTACGCGGTTGATGAATTCCGGCCGGAAATGCTGGCCGACGATTTCCATCACCGCCTCTTTCATGGTGTTGTAGTTCTCTTCTCCCGCTAACTCCTGAATCACGCTGGAACCCAGGTTGGACGTCATTACCACCACCGTATTTCTAAAATCCACGGTACGGCCCTGGCCGTCGGTCAGGCGGCCGTCGTCCAGTACTTGCAGCAACACGTTGAACACATCGGCATGGGCTTTTTCGATTTCGTCCAGCAGAATCACCGAATAGGGTTTGCGGCGCACGGCTTCGGTCAGATAACCGCCTTCCTCGTATCCGACGTAGCCGGGAGGCGCGCCTATCAATCGCGCTACTGAGTGTTTCTCCATGAATTCGGACATATCGATGCGCACCATGGCCTCTTCGGTGTCGAACATGAATTCGGCCAAGGCTTTGCAAAGCTCGGTTTTACCAACCCCGGTCGGGCCGAGAAACAGGAACGAGCCGTTCGGACGATTCGGGTCGGACAAGCCGGCGCGGGAGCGGCGAATGGCATTGCTGACGGCTTTTAGGGCTTCGGTTTGGCCGATCACCCGTTTGCCCAACTCTTCTTCCATGCGCAGCAATTTATCCCGCTCGCCTTCCATCATTTTCGACACCGGAATGCCGGTCCATTTGGATACCACCTCGGCGATTTCCTCTTCGGTGACTTTGCTGCGCAACAGCGTGGTGTCCTGCATTTCCGCCTGGGAAGCCAGGTCCAGCTCTTTTTCCAGTTTGGGAATTTCGCCGTACTGCAGCTCGGACATGCGGGTATAGTCCTGGCTGCGACGGGCGGCTTCCAGTTCCAGCCGCGCGTGCTCCAGCCGCTCCTTGATGGTGGCGGTGCCTTGCAAGGCGGCTTTTTCAGCTTTCCAGATTTCGTCCAGATCGGAGTATTCTTTTTCCAGTTCGGCGATGTCTTCCTGCAGGATTTCCAGGCGCTTTTTCGAAGCGGCATCGGACTCGTTTTTCATCGCTTCGCGCTCGATTTTCAGCTGGATCAAACGCCTGTCCAGTTTATCCATGGCTTCCGGCTTGGAATCCATTTCCATGCGGATGCGGCTGGCGGCTTCGTCGATCAGGTCGATGGCCTTGTCCGGCAACTGGCGGTCGGAAATGTAACGGTGCGAGAGCATTGCGGCGGCGACGATGGCCGGGTCGGTAATATCGACGCTGTGATGGATTTCGTAACGCTCCTTCAGGCCGCGCAGGATGGCGATGGTGTCCTCGACATTGGGTTCATCCACCAATACTTTCTGGAAGCGGCGCTCCAATGCGGCATCTTTTTCGATGTATTTGCGGTATTCGTCCAAGGTGGTGGCGCCGACGCAATGCAGTTCGCCGCGCGCCAGGGCGGGTTTTAACATGTTGCCGGCATCCATGGCGCCTTCGGCCTTGCCGGCGCCTACCATGGTATGCAATTCGTCGATGAACAGGATCACCTGGCCTTCCAGTTTGGCGATGTCGTTCAGCACCGCTTTCAAGCGTTCCTCGAATTCGCCGCGGAATTTGGCGCCGGCAATCAAGGCGGCCATATCCAGCGACAGCAATTGCTTACCCTTGATCCCTTCCGGCACTTCGCCGTTAATGATGCGTTGCGCCAGGCCTTCGACAATGGCGGTTTTACCCACTCCGGGTTCGCCGATCAATACCGGGTTGTTTTTGGTGCGGCGCTGCAAGACCTGGATAGTGCGGCGGATTTCGTCGTCGCGGCCGATAACGGGATCCAGTTTGCCTTGTTCGGCGCGTTCGGTCAGGTTGATGGTGTATTTTTTCAAGGCCTGGCGCTGGTCTTCCGCGCCGGCGTCGTTGACGGTCTGACCGCCGCGCATATTTTCAATGGCTTGTTCGACCGCGGATGCCGTGACCCCGGCGCGTTTTAAAATAGTTTGCAGGGTGCCGCTGGTTTCCAGGGCAGCCAACAGGAACAGTTCGCTGGAAATGAAGGCATCCTTGCGTTTTTGGGCCAATTTATCGGTCAGGTTCAGCATCCGCGACAATTCGTTGGAAAGTTGCACATCGCCGCCGGAACCGGACACGCTGGCCAGTCTGTCGATTTCCTTGCTCAAGTCATTATGTAAGGCGTTTACTTGAATACCAACCTGTTGCAACAGCGGTTTGATGCTGCCGCCTTCCTGATCCAGTAAGGACAGCATCACGTGCAGCGGTTCGATGAATTGGTGGTCTTTGCCCAAGGCCAAGCTTTGTGCGTCGCCGAGCGCCTGCTGGAATTTACTGGTTAGTTTGTCCATTCGCATGGTAAGTACCTCTAAAAATTAGTCTTGTCCCGGAAATGCGGGGTTATGCAACCTTTTTCAAGGTGCGGTATTCGGCTTTAGGCAAATATTCCGGCTGGCTTATGGAGGATAGGGTTGCGCTTGTTAAGATTGGTAGCCTTGGTAAATAAATCACAGTACAATTGTCCGGCTCAGTTAAAGATGTTGAGTTGCGCCTTGGCCATTTGGAAAAAGGTTTTCAATATTGTTTTTCTGCGTCACTATCAGTTTAAATTTGTAGGAGTTTTATAATGGCAACAGGCACAGTCAAGTGGTTTAACAATACCAAAGGCTTCGGATTCATCGAACCATCCGAGGGTAAGGAAGATGTTTTTGTTCACCACTCGGTGATTTTGGGCGAGGGTTTTAAAACCTTGTCACCCGGGCAATCCGTCGAGTTTGAAATCGAATCCGGCCCAAAAGGTTTAACTGCTGCCAATGTTCAACCCAGATAATCACTAAAGGCTCCGCGGAAAAAAGGCCCTTATCCGATAAGGGCCTTTTTTTTGCCCGAATTAATGGCTAACTTATTCAACGGGCGCGCTATAATCGAATTCCATCTCAAAACTACCCATCCTTGCAGCCATGGCACGCGACTTTTCATCATTAAAAAATCTGGATATTCCCGTTAAGGTATTGTTTACAGGCTATCTGAGCACGGTCGCGGTGGGGTACCTGGTGGCCTTGATCCAAATTCTGTTCACTCACGGCATGGCGGACGGTAAGTTCGGCCTGTCGATGGACGATATCGTTTACAGCTATTACGGCAATCGCTCCGGCACGGTGCTCGAGACAAAATTGAATGGCTCGATGAAAGACAATGCCTCCGAGGAGGAGCGTTTCGTAATCATGCAATGGGTGCGAGACGGCGCCGAGGAAGAGGAATATGCCGAATCCGGCGTGGAGAAAATCATCCAAGAGCGTTGCGTCATGTGTCACAACAAGGAATCCTCCTTGCCCGATTTTAACGACTTCAAGACCCTGAAAGCGTTGACCGCGCAGGACGAAGGCGCGACTTTCGGTTCCTTGACCCGGGTTTCGCATATTCACTTATTCGGTATCAGCTTTATTTTCATGTTTGTCGGCCTGATCTTCAGCTTTGCCGAAACCAGTACCGTCAAATACAAATCCATCGCCATCGGCATGCCGTATTTGTTTTTGTTGGTGGATATTTTGTCCTGGTGGTTGACCAAGCTGCACCCGATGTTCGCGATATTGGTCATCTTGGCCGGTGCCGGCATGGCGGTTTCGTTTGCATTTATGTGGACGGTTTCGGTGTTGGAAATGTGGTTGTTCGACAAGGTGTTTCTGGATGCCAACGGCCAGCCGCGTCCGCAATGGAGCACGATTGTCGAAGCCAGGCTGCAGCAGATCGGTTGCGATCATGCTTTGACCTTGGGCAATCGCCTGGGGTGCCTGGCTAAATCGACAGCGAAGAAGCTTTGGGAACAATGGTTAAACCAGGGTTTGCCATGGGTCAGGCGCTGGTGGCAAAAGCGGCTGGAAAAGAAAGACTAGTCTCAATGTGACGGGGCCTGCAAATCGGTAAACATTATTCAAACCATGGCTATTCTTGCCGATAGCCATGGTATTAAGATGCTAGCTGAAACATGGGAGGTATAAGATGAACATCAATCCATTAGCCAGCGCCACAAACCTGATCACCAATGCTCAGCAAAAGGCCGATAATGCCGCGCAAACCATTGCCCGGCTGCCGGTGCAAAATCAAGAAGTCGGCAGTACCGAACCGTTCCAGGCGACGGATTTATTTGCACCTGTCTTGAGTTTAAAGGAAGCGGAACTGGAAACATCCGCCGCGACTAAAATCATTCAAGCCCAGGACAAAATGTTAGGCAGTTTGCTCGATATTAAAGCCTAAGCACTGACGCCGACATCGAAACCCATGGCTTCGATGTCGGCCGCCAGGGCATTCATTTCCGCCACATCGGCCTTAACCAGCCGTGCCGCCTCGGGCTGAAACGACTGTCGGGCAATGGTATACAGCATGATTTTTTCAATCTTGATTTGTTGCTCCTGGATAAGCCGGAGCAGCTGTAAATAGGCCTGCTTTTCGGCTTGTGTCCAGGTTTTTTCGTCAAAATGCAGCACGCAGGTTTGCAGCTTGGTCGGGCATAGCCGGCTGGCCGTTTGCAAATTCTCCAACAGCTTTTGCCGGCTTTGTACTGAGTTATTAATTAGTCTGCGGCCTTGTTCGGTGGCACTATCCAGTTTGAACCAGACTTCGCCGCCGAAACGGGCCAACTGCTTTAAGCCGGCTTGTGTCGATGCCTGATGCATTAAGCTGCCGTTGGTGATTAAGACAAAATGGCTGCTTGGAAATACGCCTGTTTCAACGGCAATCTCGCCGATTAATTCTACTGCCTGTTCGAAATTTTCCAGGCTGGTCGGTTCGCCGTTGCCGGAGATGGCAATGTCTTTAATGACGCGTTGTTCGGGCGCCAGATTAAATTGTTCGAAAAAATCGCCCCGTTGAACGTCATTCAAAAAAAAGCGTAATTCATCTTCCAGCAAGGCCAAATCCATCGGCGGCGGCGCGCCGCGCCGCAAATTCGGCACCTGGCAATAAATGCACCGCCAGTTGCAAGCGTTATTGGGGTTGAAATTAACCCCAATAGACAAGCCGCCGGCCCGGCGGGATATGACCGGATAGATATATTTCAGCCCGGCAATGTCGCGGTCGTGGTTGGTGGTGGTAAGAGTCACGGTACCTTAGATACGGACCAAAACCTCACCCCGTCCAGTCTCCGCCATATCGCCGCCGTAGCGTTGTACCCGGTTGAATGCCGCATTGCTTTCGGCAAAACGCGAATTCAAACATTTGAACGAAGCGAACAGCATCGGCAAAAAGGCCAGGGTATGCGAACCGCAATCGTTGAAGGTGGCGGACAGCTGCGGTTGGTTCCATAGCAGCAAGGTGCCGCGGCGCATCGCATAGCCGAGATAACGGCCGGTGTTGCCCATTACAGCGATGGTGCCGGCCACCATGCGCGAACCGCAATAATCGCCGGCATTGCCTTCGATCAAAATTTGGCCGCGGCGCATGTGGTCGCCGGCGCGTTGGCCGGCGTTGCCTTTCACCAGCACAGTGCCGCCTTTCATGCCTTGCTTGTTGCCGGGCAGGGCACCGCCGAGAAAATCGCCGGCATTGCCGTCGATTTGCAGCAGGCCGTTTTTCATTTCGCAAGCCGCGTATAAACCCGCGTCGCCGCTGACGCTGATGTTGCCGGCTTTCATCTGCATACCCAGGTAAGCGCCGGCATCGCCCTGTACGCTGATGCTGCCGCCGTCGAGTTCCTTGCCGATAAAGTCCAGTTTATTAGTTGCATTGGCGATGATGATTTCCTGGGTGTTCATGCCGGTGATATAAAACAGTTCATCGACGCGGCGCCGGTTTTTGCCGTTTTGCAGTTCGATGGCGGCAATGGCGTCGACATCCATACCTTGCAACTTTTGGCAAACCAGCGGCGACATATCGACGCGCTGAGCTGGTGGCTGTTTCAGGGTAAAGGTTAAGGCGCTCATGCCATGATCTCCTGTAAATGAAAGTGGAACGGTCCCAGTTTGCCGCCGTAATTACCGGCGCTGATGCGTTTAATGCCATTGGCCGCGCCCAGGTCGCAGACAGCCTGGATGCCGACCCGCATGGCTTTGTCGATGTCTTCCTTGGTCAAACCGTCGATGACGATTTCCATCACCGATTCGATTTCCGGCGACAGGTCGGTTTTGGTCATGCCTTTCAAGGTCGGGCAGAAGGCATCGTTGGTCGAGGCGCCTAACGAAGCGTATTTCGATCCGACTTTCGAGCCGGATCGCACCACGCCGCCGGGGAAGGGCATGATCACATTCGGAATCTTGCGCATTTCTTCTATCGCCGCTTCACAGGCCGCCAGGGCTTGCGGTTGCGATTCGGCCAGCACTAGAAAGTTGCCGCCGCCGACCGCTTCTACCATGCCGGTAGTCGCTTCAGTTAAAAACTCGCCGTCCATCACCGGCACCCGCCAGTAACGTTTGCCGCCGATTTTCTTGGCGATTTGGAAGCCGTCGCCGAAGTAACGCAGATTTTTACCCAGCGGAATCGGCTTGCCGCCTTCGATGCCGGCGAACAGTGCGGAAGTTGGCGAGGTCAAGACGCATTGGCCGGCACGGGTTTCCAATTGCTTGGCCAGCCCCTTTGCACCCATGGCATAAATCATGATAGCCACGCCGGGGCGGCCGTCAGGGGTCTCATCGGGCGACAATACCCGCTCTATACCGGCCTCGCAACCGCAGGCAATTACCGAGGTGGCGAAGCCGGTCATGGCTTGGGCGGAAATCATCGCCCATTTCTCGTTCTGGGCTGTGATGATGGCTCGCGTCGCCTTCATCGGGAAGGCTTCGGCAAAGGTTTTATCGATGGTTACGCCGTTAATAATCATGGTTGGTACTCATGGTTCAATGCTTTATTCATTGTGATGACTCACCTAAGCTGCTTTTGATTGAATGTATTTTAGCCGTAAGCCGTCGGCACAAAAATCAATATCTTGTTCCGGCCAAATAATCGAGCGGCCTTGACCGCCAATTTGTACTTGATCAAATACTGCGGGATCTTTTAATTGGGTCATAATGCCCATTTCCATTAGGTGTCCGAAATCGGCAATGATAGTGATATTATCGTCGTACGTTATGCTGATGCTGTAATTTTCTGAATTCGGCTTTATGGTTTTAATATAAAACATGTTTTCACTCCAGTGGCTCAATCGCGACAGGCGGTTGCAAGTTTTTACAAAGCTCCCAATCCAGTAATAATTCTTCCTGATGTAAAGCTGTCCATTCTAAAACCATTGATTTCACGCGTTTTGGTGCATCACCTTGGATAATTTTGATCGGGTTAATGGCAATTGCCAATTCAAACTCACCATATTCGGCATGAAAATGCGGTGGCGCATGATCATCAAAAAACATTTTAATCAGGATGCCGTAAAACATGGAAATTGTAGGCATGGGGTTACTCTAATTTTTGGCTTTAGTTTTTAGGAAGTTTTCAAGTCAGTAAACGCCAGCACTTTTCAATTCTCTGGCGGATTACCTGTCGGTGAATCCGCCTTACGGGTTGACGGTTTGATGAATTTGTTCCGCTAAACTCATGTTACACCTCACATCGAAAACTGGTTGTCGTTTGTAGGGCGGATGCCGTTAGGCGATCCGCCGGTGTCAGTAGAAATCATTCGGCGGAACCGCTGATGCGTTCCGCCTTACGGGCTTGCCTATCGGCTAATCCTCCTTATGAGTATCGATTCATTCGTCCGATTACGCTCCGCTAATCGGACCTACGCAGGCTAACTGTTTTTTGTCAGTAGCTTAAATATCAAATAAATGGGGGCAAATATAATCGTTATTCCAATAAGCCAAAATGAAAAGCCAGCCGCTATAGCTGGAGCAACTGGGACCCATATCCAACTTAAATTGCTGACATATTCTGATTTTTTAAGTTTTAAAAAAACTAGTACAGCGAAGTACGCAAAGTACAGCTCTTCAAAATACGGTATCGATCCACCCGCATATCCACCATCATCCTCAAGGTACCCACTGTATGAGCCTGGGGCAGCATTGCAGATCAATGGAGTTAAAACAACCGCTACTAAAAGCACTATCTTAATCATTTGATTATCCTAGCTGTCTTGTATTGTACGCACTGTGTGCCAATTGGCCGCGACGATAGCCAATGCCCAAAGGTACGCGATGCGTACCCTACGATGTTTTGAACGTGAACCTCCGCTAATGTTGCCATGCCGAAATGCGCTGCAACATGTCCTCGTTACTTATGGTGCGTTGTTGTCGGGAGTCTTCCAAGCCGCGATTGACCATGCGTTGGAAAGCCAGTTCGCGCATGATTTCATCGTAAGTAGCATCCATCGGCTGGCTATTGATGACTTCGACCATTTGTTCTTTTGCTGTTGTCGGCATTGGCTACCCCGCTAGTTTCTAATGCTGGGTTTTGCAACCCAGCCTACATTTGTTAAGCCACGCCCCGCAATGGATGCGCCGTCAAACTGCCGCGTCCGTCTTCGGTTATTTCGTCGTCGCTGATTTTAAAGTTGCCGAGCCAGCGTAGCTCCGATTAGCGGTAGCGTAATCGGAGGAATGTTGGGCGTCTTACGTACGATTACGCTATCGCTAATCGTACCTACAATTTTGCCCAAATTTCTATGCTGCACCTCGCAACGGATGCGCTGTCAAACTGCCCCTGCCATCCTCGCTAATCTCATCATCACTGATTTTAAAGTTGCCCAGTTTCATGGTCAGGTATTTGTCGAAATAAGGTTTCAAGTCTTTCTCGATGGACAAGTCGTAGTCGGGCTTGACGATATGGGTGGTGCCCCAGGTGACTTTGACTACTTGCCCGTCTTGCACCACCAGTTCGCCATCCTTGAACACATAATCCGGTTTGGTGAACATGGCTTGCCTATCCGCGTTTTCGGTGTAGACGGTGATGTCTGCAAAATTGCCGGCGCTCAAAGCGCCGCGGTCTTTCAAGCCGATGATGCGGGCCGCGCCGGCGCGGGTCATGATGGCGATTTCGTTGAACGTATATTCGCGGTCAATGGATGCCAGGGTGGTCATTTTCTGAGCTTCCGGATGGATGGTCGCCAGCATGTCGTTGCGGAAGCTGCGGTCCATCAACAGGCGGATCAAATGCGGATAGCTGGTGAACGGCGCACCGTTGGGGTGGTCGGTGGTCAGGAAAATCCGCCACGGGTCTTCGACCAGCAGGAAGATTTCCAGACCGATGGCCCATTGCAGGGCATTGACGAAGTTCTGGTCGCGGTATTTGAATGGCACTACGCCGCAGCCGGCGTCGCATTCGATATCCATGCACACCCATTTGTTGGGGCTGGCGAAGCGGTGGTTGGCGTGTTGGCGCATGTTGTCGCCGGAGGCGGTGACGGTCTGGCCGAACAAGATTTGCCCGACGTCGGCAGTGATGTTCTTGTTGTTGTTGATCGCTTCGGCGATTTGCGCGGCGCCGGAGGAAAATTTGAAATCGCCCTCGGTGCCGTAGCTGTGGAACTGGATGTGGGTCAAATGCATGGGCAAGCCTTCCACGCCTTGAATGGTGTTCAAGGTAGTGTCGACGTTGCCGGGTACACCCAGGTTACAGCCGTGTACATGCAGCGGGTGGGTGATGCCCAATTCCTTGACCGCGCGGGCCAGGGTTTGCAGAATCTGCCGTGGCGTGACGTCGTAGTGGCTGTTCTTCTCGTCCAGGTCCAGTTTACGCTGGTTGAATTTAAAGGCGTTGATGCCGCCGGCGTTTACCACCTTGATGCCTATGCCTTTGGCGGCATTCAAGGTCCAGGCCACGTAATCGTTGATGGCTTTCTGATCTTTGTTGGCGGTCAGCATGCGCAGCAAAAAGTCGTCGCTGCCCAGCATCACATAGCCGCCCTTGTCGACGATGGGCGTATCGCCCATTTCCATGTGCGCCTGACGGGCGTTGATCGGCAGCACCGCCGGTTCGAAGCAGGCGGTATAGCCCATTTCCGCGTAACGGTAGCCGGCGACATAGGTGCTGGGCATGGCGTGGCCGTTGCCGGAGCGGGTGATTTGGGTGCGGGGCACCGGATCCATGCGATGGTCTTCCGGCAGCAAGGTGCGGGCGATGTTGCCCTTGCCGCCGCCGATATGGGTGTGCATGTCGATGGCGCCGGACATCACTACCTTGCCGCGCAGATCATATTCCTTGTCGACCGGTCTGCCGTCCGTCGGCGCCTCGACGATACGGCCGTCTTGAATGAAAATATCCTGTTGCAGGCCGTCGATGCCGCTGGCCGGATCGTAAACGGTGCCGCCTGTGAGTTTTATCAGCATGTCGGTTATCCTAAAGGGCTTGTTCGATGGCGTGCAGCACCTCGGCGGTGCTGGGCAGGCCGGAATCTCTGAGTTTTTTCAGGCGTATCGCCACCACGTTGTCCAGTCGGTAAGCGTGGCCGGGATGATCGATGCCGGGGGTACCGACCGGAATGAATACGTCCGGTTCCTTATCGAAGCTCATGCCGGAGCGGCCGATAACGATAGTCGGCAGGTCGGTTTTTGGCGGCTTGCTATTGATATTGAAGGCCTGTACCCACACCAGCGCGTCTGCTTCGCCGTTAGTCAGCATGGCTAGACTGTCGAATAAAAACGGGTCGTATTCCGGATAACCCTTGGCGAAGTTAACCCGGGCCGGGTAGCCGGTGGTCCAGCCGCAAACCTGGTTGGCGGTTTGGTCGCCTTCGCGGCCGCCCAGCGGGAAACCGGAACAGCGGCTGCCTTGCAGATTGATGTCCTTGACGATGTTGCAGATGGCTTGCACGGTGAGTTCCGCGTGGTCGTAAGCCAGCGCGGCGGCGCCCCAGCACACCACGCCGTATTGGGCGGCCTTTAATTTGTCGGCAATCGCTTGCAGATCGCTAACCGCAATGCCGCCGACCGATTGGGCATGCAAGGGTTGCTTTCGAATCAGTGCCGACAGCACCGCAACCACGTCCGGTAAATCAGCATCGGAGCAGGGGAAAACGCTGGCTGCTTTGCCGGTGGGAGAGGTGGATGCGTTGCCGGACGGAGCCTTGCCCAGAAAAATGACTTCGCGGTTGCCGGTATTATCGAGAAACATCGCGTCGTTGTTCCACAAGTAGCGCTCGAAAAAGCGCGGCGCAAAACCTTCTGGATCGCAACCAATCACCAGCAATACATCGCAACGGTTTTTCAGTTCGGCCAGCGTGGTGTTCATCCAGCCGGAATCCTGCATTGCCAGCAGGTTGCGGCGGGCGGCCGTGAAGTTGATATTGTCCACCACCGCGCCGCTTTTGTCGGCCAGGGCCAGCAGGGCGCGCATGCCGTTGACATCGGTGGCGCAGCCGCCGATCAGAGGTTGTTGGGTGTTCCGCAGCAATTCGGCCGCTTTATCGACGGCGGCCGCCAAGCTGACAGCTTGACCGTTAATTTGGGGGGCTGTATCGGTAATGGGTTGCTCGAAGGCCGGGCTGTTGACGGCGCAGCCGTTTGCGGTCACTTTGAGCGACACGCCGTCGATATGGATAGCCAAATCGTCGGTGCCTATGCCGCAAAAAGGGCTGGGCACCTCGGTGATTTCAGTCATGTTGCTGTCCTCAGTCATGTTTGATGTATTTGAAACGGGGATCGTCGGGCGTGCCTTCGAAAACGCCGGCGGAGTCGGCCGCGGCGTCCCACAGCACTACTTCCTCGATTTTTTTGGCCAGCGCGAAATCCTTTTCCGTCACGCCCTTGGCGGCATGGGTGACCAATTTGACGATCACAAAGGCGTAGGAAACGGTTAAATCGGGGTGGTGCCAGGCTTTTTCGGCCAAATGGCCGACCGCGTTGACCACCATCAAGGTGGCTTTCCAGCCGCTGGTTTTGATTTTGCGGCGAATCCAGCCGTTTTCGTAATACCAATGCGGCAGCTCCGCCTTTAGTCTGCCGATGATCGCATCTTCGGACATGGCTGTTTGCTGATCGTTTGTCATCGCCGTTCCCCCGCCAATAAATGATGCCGCATTCTATCGCAATGGTTTGCCGGTGTCTTTAACGCCTTAAGCTTTTTACTAGCGGTGGCGGCGGAGGGTTAAGCGCCGACATCGCCGTCTAGGCTTTATTTAACCACCCGCAATTGCGGCCTTTGCGGCGGCGGGTTGTCGGGTTCGGGCGGGGTGGGATTGTCGCCGCCGGCGTCTTCTTCCGGGTCGAACACCATGCCGCGGCCGTTTTCCTTGGCGTAAATAGCCAAAATGGCTTGGGTGGGCGCGTTGATGCGCATGGGCTTGCCGGAAAAGCGGGCGTTGAATTGGATTTCGTCATTGTCCAGCACCAAGCCCTGGATAGCCGACGGGCGGATATTCAGTACGATGCGGCCGTTTTCGACAAACTCGGTGGGCAGGTTGACGCCCGGATATTCCGCGTTTACCAGCAGATGCGGCGTCAGGTTGTTGTCGGTGATCCATTCGTAGATGGAGCGGATCAAATAGGGTTTAAGCGGCGTCATTTGGTTAGCGGCATCAAGTCTTTTTCTTCGCGGGTCAGGCTATCCTGAAACGCTTTGCGGGAGAACAGGCGGTTGGCGTAAGCGGTGATGCCCCGGCCGAGGCTGGCGATGTCGATGCCGATGCTGGGCAGCCGCCACAGGAAAGGCGCCATGGCGCAGTCTATCAAGGAATACTCTTCGCTCATGAAGTAGGGGTTGGCCTCGAATACCGGCGCGGCGGCCATCAGGCTTTCCTTGAGTTGTTTTTTGGCTTTTGCGGCTTTTTTGTCGCCGTGAATTTGCACTTCCTCCAGCAAGGGATACCAGTCCTGGTCGATGCGTTTGATCAGCATGCGCGCATTGGCGCGCGAGACGGGGTCCATTTGGTGCAGGGCCGGGTGCGGAAAACGCTCGTCCAAATATTCCATGATAATGCGGGCATCGTACAACACCAGATCCCGCTCCACAAAGGTGGGCGAATTGCCGTTCGGGTTCATTTCAAGCAGGTCTTCGGGCGGTTCGTTCGGATCGAAAAATTCGATATCAGCTGGGACGCCTTTTTCGTGCACAACGAGGCGGGCACAGTGACTCATAATGCAGTTCGCGGTTGAGAACAGAATCATTGCGGATTTTCGGCTGGTAATGTTTGCCACGAAGGGTAACCTCTTTAATAAACAGGGTTCAAAACGGGGCGGATTGTACCATGGTTAATCATGGATTTGGGGGGAGGCCGCAAGAGCCGAAGGCAGCGGGAATGAAGCGGGGCGGCCGGGGCCGCCCCGTTGGATAATGCTTAGTGAACGTCCTTCCAGTATTCCTTTTTCAGCAAGTAAGCCAGCACGATAAACATCAGGATAAAGAACAGCACGTATTTGCCCATTTGCTGTCTTTCCAGTTGTACCGGCTCGCCGACATAGACCAGGAAGTTAACCAAGTCGTTGACCATGCGGTCGAACTCTTTGGCCGATAATTGGCCGGGTTCCACCAGTTTCAGCTCGGCGATGACTTCCTGGCCGTCAACGGTCTTGACCACGGCTTCCTGAGTGCCTTGCTGCTGCCAAAATACGTTGGGCATGGCCACATCCTTGAAGACGGCATTGTTGACGCCGGTGGGCTTGCCGGGTTCGCTATAAAAGCCTTTCAGATAGCTGTACAGCCAGTCGGCCCCGCGCGAACGGGCAATCAGCGACAGGTCCGGCGGGGTGGTGCCGAACCATTTTTCCGCGTCATGACCGTTCATGGCCGAATGCATCTGGTCGTAAATGCCGGCGCCCAAGGGAGCGACATTTTTCAGAATCTCGGCTTCGTCCAGCTTCAGATCCATCGCTATGCGTTTGTAGCGGATGTGCTTGGCCGAATGGCAACCCAGGCAATAAGTCACATAATGATGGGCACCGCGTTCCAGCGAAGCGCTGTCCGACAAGTCGATGTCGGCCGATTCCAGTTTGACGCCGCTGCTGGCGGATACGCTTAAAGGCAGCAAAAATAAAAGAGTGTAGAGTATCTTTTTCATGGCTTAATCCAGGCTCTTTTTCAGGTTTTTGGCAAAGCGAATCAATACGGCTTGGATGCCCGCATAATTCGGCCTTCTTTTTACGATGGTTGCGCCCATCGGGCCCGGCGCCGTTTCGACGGCCACGATTTCATCGACTAACGCTTTAAGTTCAGGAATCCGTTCTTCCAGCGTGGGGTGCTCGGTCAAGCGCTCGGACACCGGCTTGGTTTTTTCCCAGCGGGTATACAGCGGCATCAGCAGGAAAAAGCCGAAATAAACCGCGGTTAAAACGCGTGCCACGGTGGTTGCGCCGGGCGTGGCCGGTTGGGTGCCCAGATAGCCCAAACCGATAAAGGCGATTACGAACAGCAACACGGCTTTTTTGAAAATGCCGCCGCGGTAGCGGATGGATTTTACCGGGCTGCGGTCCAGCCAAGGCAGCATGAACAACACCACGATGGCGCCGCCCATGGCGATAACGCCGGCAAACTTATCGGGCACCGCGCGCAGGATGGCGTAAAACGGCGTGAAGTACCAGACCGGGGCGATATGTTCCGGGGTTTTCAACGGATCGGCCGGAATGAAGTTGGCGTGTTCTAAAAAGAAGCCGCCCAGTTCCGGCATGTAAAAAATCACCACGGCGAAGAAGAACATGAACACGCCGACGCCGACCAAGTCCTTGACGGTGTAATAAGGATGAAACGGAATGCCGTCTATCGGATGGCCTTTCCAGTTCAGGTTTTTTTTGATTTCGATGCCGTCCGGGTTATTGGAGCCGACTTCGTGCAAGGCGACGATGTGCAGGAACACCAAAATCAATAACACCAACGGTACCGCAATGACGTGGAAGGCGAAGAAGCGGTTCAAAGTGGCGTCGGACACCACGTAGTCGCCGCGTATCCACAACGACAGCTCGTCGCCGACCACCGGAATAGCGCTGAACAGCGAAATAATCACTTGCGCGCCCCAGTAGGACATTTGCCCCCAAGGCAGCAAGTAGCCCATGAAGGCTTCCGCCATCAGGCAGACGAAAATCAGCATGCCGAAAATCCAGATCAATTCGCGCGGCTGCTTGAAGGAGCCGTACATCAGGCCGCGGAACATGTGCAGATAAACCACGATGAAGAATGCCGAAGCGCCGGTGGAATGCATGTAGCGCACCAACCAGCCCCAGTTGACGTCGCGCATGATGTACTCGACCGAATCGAAGGCCAGCTTGGCGTCGGGTTTGTAATTCATGGTCAGCAAAATGCCGGTGATGAACTGGTTCACCAGTACGAACAGGGCCAGGGAGCCGAAAAAGTACCAAATGTTAAAATTTTTAGGCGCGTAGTAATGCGCCATGTGTTCGTTCCACAAATCCGAGATCGGGAAGCGCTCCAGCAGCCAGGAGCTGCATTTGTTCATTCTGTCTTTCATGCTGTGGTTGCCTCTGTGTCTTCGCCAACGATGATCAAGGTGTCCTTAACGTAACGGTAGGGAGGGACCTCGAGATTGGTAGGTGCGGGAACGCCGCGGTACACGCGGCCGGCCAGATCGAACCAGGAGCCGTGGCAGGGGCAGAAGAAGCCGCCTTTCCAGTCCGGGCCCAAGTCGCTGGGGGCGATTTCCGGGCGGAAGGTGGGAGAGCAACCCAAATGGGTGCATAGGCCGACGGCAACGAAAATTTCCGGTTTGATGGAACGCAAGGCGTTTTTGCTGTATTCGGGCTGGACAGACTCGTTGGACATCGGGTCGGCCAGCTTGCTGTCCAGGGTGGACAACGTGGAAATTACTTCGGGGGTGCGATTGAGCACCCAGACCGGTTTGCCGCGCCAGGCGACCCGGATCAATTGGCCGGGCTCCATCTTGCCGAGGTCGACTTCAACGGGAGCGCCGGCGGCCATGGCTTTGGCGCTGGGCTGCATTTGGGAAAGAAAGGGCACGGCCAGGTAACCCGCCCCGACGGCTCCAACCACCGACAAGGCCGAGGTTAGGAACTGGCGCTTGGATGTATCGACGCCTTCAAGGTTCATATGTAACACTCCTGATGAGAGATGATGCGTGTGATACACATCGATTATTATAATTTTTCCCGCAAATATACCTTACTGTTCCAGGTTTATGAAAGCGTTATTGCGGGCGAGGCTAGGCTATTCAACCTATGCAGCGCTTTACGGATTCTGCAAGGCGTTTCGCAGTGCCGCCAGGAAGGCCCGGTTTTCTTCCTGCTTGCCGATCGTGACCCGCAAGCAGTTATGCAATACCCCTCCCTGGGGGGAGAGGTTTTTGATCAGAACGCCTTGGTTTTTCAGCGAGATAAATACCTCGTCGGCCGCGTGGGCAAGGGTTCTGAGCAGAATGAAATTCGCCGCGCTGGGGTAGCTTTCGATGCCTGCCATGTCTTGCAATGCCGCCAGAATTTCGCCGCGTTGTTGGCAAATGTTGCGGGTTTGCGCCAACAGAAAGTGCTGATGCGTCAGGGCGAAATGAGCGGTGATTTGCGTCAGGCAGTTGATGTTGTAAGGCAGGCGGACTTTATGCAGCTGTTCGAGGATGGCGTTATCGCCGGCCAGAAAGCCCAGCCTTAAACCCGCCAGCCCCAACTTGGAGACGGTGCGCATCACCAGCAAATTTGGATAATTCGGTAATTCCCCGAGAAAACTGGCGTCGGCAAACGGCGCATAGGCTTCGTCCACCACCACCAAGCCGGGGGCAACCGCCAGTATTTCCCTAATGGCTCCCGCATCGAACAGGTTGCCGGTGGGGTTGTTGGGGTAAGCCAGGAAGATCAGGCTGGGTTGAGACGATTCAATGGCCGCCAGCATGGCCGGCAAATCCAGCTCGAAACCGTCGGCCAGCAAGGGCACGCCTTGATAGCGCAAGCCCAGGCTCAAGGCGATTTGCTTGTACATTACAAAACCGGGTTCCGGCGCCATCACCGTGGCGTTGCCGGGCAAGGCCATTTGCAGAATCTGGATGATTTCGTCCGAACCGTTACCCAGCAGCAGGCCGGATTCGGCCGGGATATTGTTGCTCGCGCGCAAGGCCTCGGATAAGGCCTTGGCCTCGGGATCCGGATAACGGTTCATGGGGCAATCTTTTAAGTGTTCCAGCCAGGCCTGTTGAATGTCCGCCGGCCAGCCGTAGGGATTTTCCATGGCGTCGAGTTTAATCAAATTGTGGGCGTCGGCGACATGATAAGCCGACATCGCCAAAATTTCAGGACGGAATAAAGCTGTAAGGTTTAGGTTCGGCATATTGGCAAATCGGCGGAATTGGAATAAGCGGCGTTGTGCTTCGCCTCATGGAGCCGAGGCGGCCGCGGGACAAAATTCGGCGGATTTTAACAAAGCGGAGGACGAAAGCGTAACCTTGTAAACCAGCCATCTTGCGTCCACGTTGACGCGAACCACTCGCGGCGCTGCGAATGTCGGTGCGGGAATTTTAACACTGCCGCATAAAGCAGGCAAAGGCCGGGCTTCGTGGGGGGCTTTAAAGTTGCCGGAAACGCTTTGGTTGGCTTATTCCGGCCTACTTCGCTTGAAATAGCGGTCGGTCTCTTGCTTGACCACCTTCGACAGCATTAACAGCGCGATTAAATTGGGCAGTGCCATCATGCCGTTCATCAGATCGGAAAAGTTCCAGACGAATTCCAGTTCCATCATCGCGCCGACCATCACCGTGGCGATAAAGGCAATCCGGTAGATGCGGATGGCGCGCGGGCCGAACAAATACTCGATGGCCTTTTCGCCGTAGTAATTCCAGCCGATCAGGGTGGAATAGGCGAATACGGCGGTAGCCAGGGCCACCAATATTTCCCCGCTGTTCCCCAAGGTTTCGGCAAAGCTGGCGCTGGTCAACTGGCCGGCGGCGACACCGAGCGTCCAGGCATCGGCGGTCAGAATCACCAGCGCGGTCATCGTGCAGACCAGCAGCGTGTCGATGAAGGTCTGGGTCATGCTGACTAGCGCCTGCTTGACCGGGTCGTGGGTGCGGGCCGCGG
>NZ_JANIBK010000053.1 GCF_024505165.1 Methylomonas rivi | reverse complement strand
GATCCAGACGCGGGTCGTTGGCTTTTACCGCAATTTTAGCGCGCGATCCCGGGTCGCGGGCGGCGGCAATGATGTCGATCAGGCCTTCGCCGACTTCGGGTACTTCCAGGCGGAACAGGGCAATCAGCAGTTCCGGCGCGGTGCGGCTGACAAACAGCTGCGGACCGCGCGGTTCGGAGCGCACATCTTTAAGATAGCCGCGTACCCGGTCGCCCATGCGGACTGATTCCCTGGGAATCATGTCTTCGCGGGCGATATAGGCTTCCACATGACCGCCCAAATCCAGATAAACGCTGCCTTTTTCCAGGCGTTTTACCACGCCGGTAATCAGTTCTCCCACCCGGTCCTGGTAGGCTTCGACGATTTTCTTGCGCTCGGCTTCGCGCACTTTTTGAATGATAACCTGTTTGGCGGTTTGTGCCGCAATGCGGCAAAACGCCACGGATTCGATTTCTTCCTCGACGTAATCGCCGACTTGAATGGCCGGGTTGTCTATCTGCGCCACTTCCTGCAAAACTTGCCAGCTGGGAAATTCCACGTCGCCGTTAATGTCCGCATTGGCGGCCACCACCAGCCAGCGGCGGTAAGTGACGTAATCGCCGGTCTGGCGATTGATGGCCACGCGTGCCTTGATGGGGTTTTCATAGCGCTTGACGGTCGCGGCTTCTAGGGCGGACTCAATGGCCTGAAAGATAATTTCCTTGTCGATTTCTTTTTCGTTAGCAAAAACATCCGCTACTAATAAAATTTCTTTATTTGCCACTACGTCCTCCTTTTTTGAGTAAATATTCCGGCACCAAACGTGCCTTGCTCATTGCTTGAAAGGGTACTTTAAGCGTCTGCTCGCCTTCCACTATCATGACAGCGTCACCGTCGACGGCCTGAATCAGGCCGGTAATCTTTCTGCGTTTATCGATGGGTTTGAAAAGGCTGACGTTGACGCTGCTGCCAATGTATTTTTCGAACTGGCTAAGTTTGAAAAACGGCCTGTCTTCGCCCGGCGAAGACACTTCCAGTTGGTATTCGCCTTGAATCGGATCTTCCACATCCAGCATGCCGCTCAGTTGATGGCTGACCTTGGTGCAGTCGTCCAATAAAATGCCGTTTTCGCTGTCGATGTAAATGCGCAGCATGCCATGCCGCGGGTGGGGGTTGTATTCAATCCCCACGCATTCGTAACCAAGACCTTCGACAATTGGTTCGATCAATGCCACCAAATGTTCTGGAGCCTGTTTCATTTCCGCTTCGCCTTTTAAAACACAAAAAAAAAGAGCCTCAGGCTCTTCCATAAACATCTATAAACCCAATGGACTTGTTAAAGCCCTTAAAACAAAAAACCCCATGAAGGGGCTCTTTGAAAAAAACCGGGTAAGCATGGTGCCCAGGGACAGAATCGAACTGTCGACACGAGGATTTTCAGTCCTCTGCTCTACCGACTGAGCTACCTGGGCATTTAGTTATTGCTTGTTGCTGACAGCAAGTAGTCAACAATCCGGCCATTGTACAGAATGAAATTGATTTAAGCAATTGCGATATGAGAATTTTATTGCCGCCTCGGCGGCATGCTCGGCGCGCGCCGGATTATTGCTTGGCGGCGGCGAATGGCGGTTTTAAATGGAATCGTAGTCGGGCGATTGCCGGTACGGGGAGGGGTGGACAGCCGCGGGACGGTTTTGCATGTTTTCCAAGGCGCCGGATTTTTCTAAATAATAGTAAATGCCTGCCGCCGACAGCAATGCGGCCAGGACGGCAAAAGCGATTTTCCAGATGCTGTAAGGCCGCTCGCCCCGCACTTTGCCGGTCCTGCCGTTAATCACAAAACGGTAGGATTTGTCCCGGTACCGAAATGCCGCCGACCAGACCGGCAGCAGGCAATGCTTGTAAGTGGTGCCGCTGTGATGGGTGTCGACCTGGTGAATCCTTTGATGATCGCCGCCGATGTCCCGGCAAATATCCAGATAGATTTGGTTATCCATCGCCTGCCGGGCCAGATCGAAGCCGTCGGCCAGTTCCACCTGATAATATTCGCTGCGAAAACCGCTTAAATAATTTTCGTCGTAGGGGATTAGTGCATGCAAATCCCAGGGTTGCAGGGCGTCCAGAATCTTGCGCGGCAAGGAATTACTGGCGCCCACCAGGACGTCATCGAAAAATCGTTGTACCCGGCCGCTGACCGGCGTCCAGCGTATCTTGGGCACTTGCCGGGTCTCGGTGACCACCCGGTTGTTTCTGACCACTTGCACCCGTTCCTGAACGTAATAGACGTCGCCGCGCTCGCCGCTGTAGGTGGTGGCGGTTTGGCTGTCGAAGGTCCAAAACGGCAGATAAACCCCGTTCAGTTTGGTGTTGCTACGGGCGTATTTTTTGACGGCGTTCGGTGCGAACCATAAGCCGGCGATCCATTGTTGAAAGCGTTGCCGGGCATTGGCTTCATCAATCCTGAACGGTAACAGGGATTTGGGTTGTATGGGTTTGATTTCTGCCGTGGCGGCGACAATCGGCGTACCGCAGAAAGGGCATTCGCCGGCGTGATTTTTGGCTTCAAACTGAAAACCGGCGCCGCATTCATTGCAATGGATGGTGGGCGCGGCTGCTGTCGTGGTTGGAGTTTGCGTCAATTGCCGCAAGGCTTGCCCGAGATCGTATTCTTCAATTGCTCCGCCGCGCAGCTCTATGACATTTTCAGTACCGCAATGCTCGCAAAGCAAATGCGTGCTGCCCGGCGCGTATTTCAGCACCGCCCCGCATTGCCTGCAGGGGAATTGCAGTGTGTTGGGCCGCTTGGGGTTTAAGGTCTTGAAAACGGCGGACATTTAATGTTTAGGCAGGGGCGGCGGCATATGCGCAAACGCTGCGGCAAGATCGGCGACCTTTTCCGCCGCCGTCCATTCCACCAGCGTCTCGGTCCACACCAGCGTGTTGCGGCCGACTTCGCCGGTTTTGATTTTTTCCCGCAATTGGCTTGAGTTGAACGGCCCTTGTTGCTGTCCGGCAATCGCCACAAAATACAGCGCCGTACCGGGTAACGGTGGCGGCGCGGCGGTTTGCGGTTGGTTTTGCGCCAGGTTTTGGCCGAGATTTTGCGCCATTGCAAAACCCATCCCCATGCCGATGCCTTCGCCGGCGCCGCCGGATGGATTATTCGCCGCCACCGCCAACGCTTCCGCGGCCTGGAATTGGGTATAACGGCCTAAATCGCCGATGATGCCCATGCTGGTGCGTTTGTCCAGCGCGGTTTCCACTTCGGGCGGCAGCGAGATGTTTTCCACCAGCATTTGCAGCACATCCAGGCCGTAAGCGGCGAATTCCGGGCGAATTTTTTGGGTGATAAAGTCGCCCAGTTCGTCGTAGTTGGCGGCCAGATCCAATAGCGGTATGCCCGATTCGCCCAGAATATCGGCAAAACGGGACACGATCAGATTGCGTAATTGGTCGCTGATATCGCCGGTTTGAAAGTGGCCGCCGGTGCCGACGATTTCTTTCAAGAAAGCCTGGGGTTCGCTGACGCGTAGCGTATAAGTGCCGAAGGCGCGCAGGCGTACCGGGCCGAATTCTTTGTCGCGCAGCATCAGCGGGTTTTTGGTGCCCCATTTCAAATCGGTAAACCGGCGCATGTTGATGAAATACACTTCGGCTTTAAATGGGCTGGAAAAACCGTGCGGCCAGCTTTGCAGCGTGGTCATGACCGGCATGTTGCGGGTTTCCAGCTGGTATAAACCGGGCTGGAAAACGTCGGCAAGCTGGCCTTCGTTGACTAAAATGGCGGTTTGCGATTCGCGCACCGTCAACATCGCGCCGTATTTGATTTCGTTGCCGTAACGTTCGAAGCGGTACACCATGGTGTTGGGTGAGTCGTCGGTCCATTCGATGACGTCGATAAACTCGCCGAACAGTTTGTCTAAAATCCCCACAGTCCTGTCTCCCAGTTTAATTTGCTTAGCCTTTGGCCGCTGCGCTGGCCCGGGCCGAAACCAGGGTCTTTCTTAATTCGTTTTCGCATTGCTGCAATTGCACGACCGCTTCGCTACGCATCTTTTTGCCTTGGTCGGCGATTTGCAGGCTTTCTTCGATAGTGTCGATCAGCGCCTGATTGGCTTGTTTTACCACCTCGATATCGAACACGCCGCGTTCCAGCTGTTTGCGGGTTTCGGCATTGGCCAATTTCAGATTTTCCGCGTTGGCGGCCAGCAAATCGTTGGTTAGGTCGGTTGCTGCCTTGACGGTTTCGGCGGCCTGCGAGGATCGGAATATCGTCACGGCCGTGGCCAGTTGTTGGCGCCACAACGGAATGGTGTTGACGATGGTGGAATTGATTTTATTGACCAGGCCTTTATCGTTCTCCTGTACCAAACGGATGCTGGGCAGGCTTTGCATGGCTACTTGGCGGGTCAGGCGCAGGTCGTGCACCCGCCGCTCCAGATCGTCGCGGACGGCCCGCAAATCGCGCAGATTTTGCGCCGCGAGGACTTCCTGGCTGGTTTCCGCAGCCGCGGCCAGCTCCGGTAGCACTTGGTTATCCAGCTCGCGCAACTTTTCGTCGCCGGCGGCAATGTAATCTTCCAGGGTATGGAAATAGTCCAGGTTGGCCTGATAGAGCCGGTCCAGCGAGGCGATATCGGTCAGCAGATTGGATTTATGTTTTTCCAGCTTGTCGGTGATGCTGTCGATCTGTTTGCGGACTTCTTCGTACTGCTGAATGAATTTCACCACCGGCTTGGCCTTGCCCAGCATTTTGGCGAAAAAACCGGGTTTTTTATTCGGGTCCAGTTCGTCGATGTCGAAGCCGCGAATCGTGGCGACCATATCGTTCAAATCCTGGCCCGCCGGGCCGGTATCCTTGTTCTTGACGCCTTCCAGCATACGGTCGGACACCGTGGTCAATTGTTCCTGGGCCTTGCTGCCGAAAAATAAAACCGACTGCGAATCCCGGATATCGATTTCCTGCAACAGCTGGCGGATTTTCAGCTGTTTTTCGGTCGGCGCATCGGCAAGGGCGACGATGTCGGTCTGCACGCCCGGCACGATTTCCTGTCCGGCGGATTGTTGGACAGCTTCCTTTAACGGTGCCTCGGCCAGTCGGGTGATCGATGTTTCTCGTGTGCTCATAACGGGTTTTTCCTGTAGTGAAAATGCCAAATCATAGGATGCCTTCGCGTTTGAGTTGCGCCGTCAACACCTCGATTTTGACGTCCAGATCAAACACATCGTCTTCCAGTAATTTTTGTTGCTGTTCCCGGAAGGCCGATTCGATGGCGTCCAGCGCCTGCCTGAAATTCTGTTCCAGCGCCTGCGAACCGGCTTGCCGGTGGGTGATGGCGTAGCCCTGGATAACCTGTTGCACGTTCTCCAGATACACGTTCAAAAACTTGCGCGCCCGGCGAATTCCGCGCGGGTCGGCTTCCAACTCGGCCACCACGCCTTCGGCAATCTCGCAGATTCCGGCTATGCGCCGGTTGAGCTCGGCGTGCGGAATGTTGCGGTTGCTTTGTTCGATGTCTTTAATAATCGCCAAGGCCGCGGCCAGGGTTTGTCTGATCTCTTCGCCCGAATAACCGTGCGCAGCCATAATGGGTTTGGATGAACGCCGGTCGAAGCCGTAGCTTAAATACATGCCCAAAAACGCCCCGCCGGCATAGAGTGCGGCCATTAACAGGCTTTGCCGCAGGCTTACAAATGCCAATAGCCCGGTTGTCGCCGCCACCAGACTGGCCGCACTTAATTTCAAGGGCCATTTCGATGCCCGAACCAGCCGGTCTTGCGGAGCGGGGTTTTCCGCTTGCAAACCGCGACGCAACCAGACGCCTGCCAGGCAATACAGCGCAAATGCGCCGGCATTGACCAGCACGGACGTCACATGGCCTTTGATTAGACCGAGCACGACGGCCGGAATCAACGCCAACGCCAGAACATATACCAACAGGCCGCGCGGCGAGTATTGCCGTAAAGCCTCGCCGGCAAAGCGTTTGGCCGATTTGAATTCAGGGACTTCTGGCATGGTGGCTACCGTGATGAATTGGGCATACCGGTCAGGGTAGGGCGGGTCATCGGGATTGGAAACCGGCCGCCGCGCTGACCGGCGCGGCTTTCAGCACGGATTGGCAGGTGGCCAAACCCATGGTCGACAGCAATAAAATAAACCCCAGCAATCTTAGGAAAAACTTGGACATGGCCGAATAAACCTTTTTTGCGATGAACAACGGCATCGGCAGGATGCTTGACAGCATGAATAATCAACCGACCCAGGAACAACGATACCACATTGACCGTTTTCGCAGAACAAGGCGCCGGTCTAATTTACCATAAGGCTCGGTACAGCCTTGGCTTCGCATATCGATATTCAGGCAGGTACAAGCGATAAACTTGCGGTCGTTTAAGCCGTCTTGCCGTCAAGGCGGCTCAAGCCAATTTGAACTTCACGATCAATTGGCGCAAGTTGTCGCAGACTCCGGCCAGGGACGACGCGCTGACGATATTGGTTTGCGCGGCTGCGGTGGTTTGCCTGGACAGCTCGGCGGTGTTTTCGAAGTTATGGGCCAGCTGTTCGGTCATCTGCAACTGTTCGACGGTTGCTTCGGCAATCCGCGCGCTCTTGCGGTAGGTCAGCTCCATGGACTGCTTGATGCCGTTGAATATGGCATCCACTTGTTGCATGGCCTGAGTGGTTTGATCGGCGGCTTTTTGCTGGTCGGTCATCAGTTCCACGGTCGAATGGGTGGCCTTGCCGAGTTTTTCCACCAAGGCTTGGATCTGGTTGGCCGATTGGGCGGTATTGCCGGCCAGGTTGCGCACTTCGTCGGCTACCACGGCGAAACCCCGGCCGTGTTCGCCGGCACGGGCGGCTTCAATGGCGGCGTTAAGCGCCAGCAAATTGGTCTGTTCGGCAAAACCTTGAATCATGCCCAGTACGCTTTCGATGGCTTTGGCATCGCGCTGCAGCTGCAGCAAGGCTTCGGCGGTATTGTCGATGACGCGGGCAAGATCGGCGACTTGCCGGTTGGTGTGGCCGATGTGGTCGACGCCTTGTTCGATCAGATTCTGCGCCGCCGTGGTGCTGGTTTGCGATTCGGCGGCATTTGCGGCCACGGCCTTGAACGAGAGAGATAACTCGTTCATCTGCCGGGCGGCCATTTCGGTGGCTTGCCGTTGATCGGCAATGATGTTGTTCAGATTGCGCGCCACCTGCTCGATATTGCCGCCGAAGTTGGCCAGAGTGGAAATTTCCCCATCTATATTGCCTATCAGCAATTTGAAGTAATCGTGCAGTTTTTTCAGCGAAGTTTCCAGTTGCTTGATTTCCGAGACCTTGCTTGCCAAGGCAATGGACGCGCTTAAGTCGCCGTTAGCCAACTTATCCACGTAATCGGTAACATGGCTGATGATAAGCGCCAGATGTTGTTTTATCGCCAGCATCAAGCCGCTCGCCAGCACGATCAACAGCATGCAGGCTGCCATGATCCCATACAGCAGGGTTTCGTAATATTGATACTCGCCATTGATTTCGCTTTGCAAGGTCTGCAGCTTTTGGTTGAAAACCTGCATTTGCCGGTTGATGTCGGCCTGCGTGTCGATCTTGTTGGCGACGATGTTGCCGGCGATATCCAAATCCTTTTGGTAGCGTTGTAACAGGGAGTGTATTTCGGCCAGGGGTTCCAGCGCCATGTCCTCGGCTTCCGCGCGCGGTCCGCTGTCGCCGAGCGTAAACATGGCTTCGTCGTTGGTTTGGGTTTGCATTACTCCGAGCAATGGCAACTGTTGCAATGCCGTTGCGCTGGCGTTAAGTTGCCGCAGATAGTTTTGCATGCTGTCGGGCTTGCCGGGGCCGGATTCGGAAAAATAACGCTGGCGCATTCCGGACAGGCCTTGCAGCGCCGATTGGGCTTGGCCGACCAGTAGCAGATAGGCGTGCCGCCGGTCGGCGGGCGCGCTGCCGGCGCGTTCGACATAGTCCAATAATGTCTGTAAATGCGCCGACACCTGCTTTTCGTTATTCAGCAATAACAGTTGCGGGTTGGCCAGTTTTCCGGCCGCCGCCAGTTTCGGCAAGGCCGTTTGCCGGATTTCGTTCAGCATTTGCGCAAGGGCGTTTTTTACCGTGTCCGAAAGCGCATCGTTGGCTTGCAGGCTATCTTTCAGCCGGTCCAGATTGCGTTCCAAATTGCTCAACAGGAGGGTATCGCCACTATACAGATAGGCATACACCGGTTGGTTGATGTCGTTGTAGATACGGTCCTTTTGTTGGCCGAAAAATTCGACCATTTTAAAAGCCTGGTTCAAATGGTTAAGCGACCAACTAACCGCGACTCCAAAGCTCATTAAAACCAACACTAAGGATAAGGTGACGAGTTTGGATATTTGCTGGATTTTCATGCCTCTGAGATCCCTTCGGGGTGAAAAGGCTTAATTTATTACGGAATTGTTACGGTTTGATTACGGCCCAAGGCCGGCCCGGCATTTTTTCCCGGTTTTGCGCCATATCCGGCATTCGAATGTTCCGATGGGCGTATCGGCGCATGCCGCTCAAATTGTGGAATCGGATTAACCGTAACATCGCAAATAAAAAGCCGTCGCGGCCCGCTGAGGCCGGATTGCCGGGCGGTTCCGCGCCAAGGGCGGTCGTTGCTCGGCCGCGGAACCGTGGTAATTTAATCGATAAAATATGCATTTTTCGGATAGCATAAAGCCGGAAATCGAATCAAGCCTGGAAAAATTTGCCGTTTTGCGGTTTGCTCCTGGTGGCGGGCCGCATGCCGTGAACCCGTTTTGGTGAAAAACGAGAACCTAAACTATGAATATCAACTACTCAGTAATCGCGGTATCCCTGTTTATGGCTGGAGCGACCGCGTTTGCCGAGGAAAGCAAGCCCGCGCTGTCGCTGAAGGGTTTCGGCACCTTGGGCGCCAGCGGTATGGATAACGATAGTTTGAAGTTCCGCCGCGACATCAAGCAGGGGCGTGGGGTGGACAGCGGCTGGGGGATAGACACCGATTCGCGTCTCGGTCTGCAAGTCGATGCGGATTTCGGCAACGCATGGCATGCGACCGTGCAATGGGTGGCACGCAATTATACCGGCGACTTCGTCGAACAAAATCTGGATTGGGCTTTTCTGCGCTGGCGGCCTCGGGATGACTTGGATATCCGCGCCGGACGGATGGGTTTTGACGTGTTTATGTTGTCGGAATACCGGGATGTCGGTTACGCCTATCCGTGGATTCGTCCTCCACACGAATTTTACGCCGGCTTGCCGGTTTACCATTTCGACGGCATGGACATCGCCCAAAAATTCGCGGTTGGCGAGGGGCAACTGACCGTCAAGGTGTTCGGCGGCTATAGCTTCAATCAGGTGCCTATCGGTTTGTCCGACCAAGCCGATCAGAGTTATACCTTGGCCGGCGTCAAGCTGGCCTACGAACAGGGCAACTGGAACGCCCGCATCGGCTATAACTATTCGCTGAATAATCTCGAACTTTCGACGTTGCACCCCCTGATGAATGCACTGAACGATCCGGCATTAGGCGCGGTTTGGCCCGACGCGTCAACGCTGGCCGGAAAAATGTCCAGCAAGGACAAGGCGGTACATTTCAGTTCCATCGGTCTAACCTACGACGACGGACAATGGCTGGCTCAAGCCGAAGGATCGTATATTCATTCGGAATTGGATGTCTACCGCAGCGTTGCCAGCGGCTATCTCAGCCTTGGGCGGCGGGTCGGGAAGGTCACCCTGTATACCTTGCTGGGCATCTCGGAAACATTGAACGACAGAACCAATGTTTCAACGCCGTTGGCCCCGGTCCCGGCGCTGCTGGAGTTGCGAAACGCCGCCGATCTGGCTTTGAACAGCAACGGCGTCGACCAGAAATCGGTATCCCTGGGCCTGCGCTGGGACGTTATCGAGAATGTCGACCTGAAGACCCAATGGAGCCATTACTGGCTGGGCAATAACGGCAGCGCATTGTGGCTGAGGCCGGCAACCGGCGCGGCGGCCGATTCGGTCAACGTTTGGTCCGTCGGCATGGATTTCATATTTTAAACATGAAAACCTTTCTTATCGCATTGCTGCTGGCCTGTGTCCCGGCGGTACGGGCCGAGATACTGGTGATAGGCCACGTCAAAAACGACATCGAAAATCTGACCGCCAAGCAAGTGCAGGACATATATCTGGGTCGCGGCCGCGTTTTACCCAACGGCAAATTCGCCTTGCCGATAGACCAGCCATCGCCCCTGCGCGCCGAGTTTTACGAAAAGCTGACCGGCCGGCCAGTGGAACAGATCAACGCCTATTGGGCGAGAATCATGTTTACCGGACAAGCATCCCCTCCCCAGCAACTGCCGAGCGACGATGCAGTGATGCAGACCGTGCGAGAAAACGAAGGCGCTATCGGCTATATCAATAAAACCAGCGTCGACAAAACCGTCCGCATACTGTTGGAATTGGACTGATGAGCCCCGGTAAAAAACGCTATCTGTACCATAAGCTGGCCAAGTCGGTATTTTGGGTGGCGCTGTTGTTCTCGGCTTGTACCTCGTTGTTGCTGTTCATCACCGAATTCAGGCGCTCCAGCGAAAAGACCGTGGTCATGATCAATCAACTGCTGGACACCGTGGAAAACACCGCGGCGGTCGCGGCGTATTCCAATAATCGCAGTATCGGCGAGGATGTGCTGGCGGGCCTGCTGCGCAACGACATTATCCATGAAGCCAAGCTGGAGAGCACTCAAGGCTTGGCTCTGACACAGGCACGCGGCACCGATGTGCCCAGGCAGGCCGAAATCAGCCGCACGCTGTATTCGCCGTTCGGGGACGGCGAGGTCATAGGCCGGCTGTCGGCGACGCCAGAAGCCCAATACAACCTTTTGGAGGCGAGGCACAGCGCCATGTTCAGCGCGTTGAATTCGTCCGCGCTGATCGGGCTTACCGCGCTGATTGTGTTGTTGATGGTACGTTCTTTATTGTCGCGGCCGCTGATGAAAGTGTCCGATACCCTGCATGCCATCAAGGCCGGCGAGCAGGAGCGCTTGGAACCGATGCCGGGCAATTACGACGAATTGAGCCGGTTGGTGGAAGACATCAATGGCTTGCTGGAAACCTTACAGGAAAAATTTAAATCCGAACACGCCCTGCGCGAGGAAATCGAGGCGATAGAACAACAGTTGCGCAATATCTTCGAGACCACCAGCGCCGGCATTTTTGTGCTGGACGAAGCCGGCAAGTTAAAAACCGCCAATCCGACCTTGAGTAAAGTCATTGCCCTGGAACAATTATCGACGGAAGCCTTGTTGGGGCGGGATTTCGCCGACTTGGCTTTCGCGGATCCGGATAGGGTGCGCGAACTGATTCGTTTGGCGGAAGAGCGCAAACAAACGGTCGCGCGGGATTTGCGCTTGAAAAATCTTGGTAACTGGGTACATTGCTTGCTGTCCCTGCAATCGTCGGTTTTGACCGGCAAGAATTTCGAGGGCGTGGTTTACGACATTACCGAGCGGGTGGCGGCTGAAACCAGCGTACGTCATGAAGCCGATCACGATTCGCTGACCGGTTTACTGCGCCGGCAAGCGGCCGACCGGAAATTGATCAGCCTGATGCGCGGCCAACGCGATCGGGACGATACTCTGGTTTTATGCCTGCTCGATCTGGATCGCTTCAAGGAAATCAACGATTCCCACGGCCACGATGCCGGCGACCGGGTATTGATCGAAGTTGCGGAACGCTTCCAAAGTTGCGTGCGCGCCAGCGACGTTGTCGCCAGATTGGGCGGCGACGAGTTTCTGATCGGGTTGGTGAACTGCGCGTCCCTGGACCACATCCGGCAAATCGCCGGAGACATCGTGACGTCGATTGGCCGGCCCATTCAGCTCCGGCCCGAGTTGAGCGTCGAAGTGGGCGTCAGTATCGGTATCTGCGTGGAGCAGGATAGCGGGCAAACCCTGGAAGCCATGTACAAGGCCGCCGATCAAGCCATGTACGAAGTTAAGCGCCAAGGCCGGAACGGTTTCGCGATAGTATTGGCGGACGGTACGATTGCCGTGGAAAAAATCGCCGGGAACGAGTAATAAGCAGCGCGCCGGCAATCTGTCGGGCAATAAAGCGGGCCGCTTTTTCGCGGCTCGGTTCTGCATGACCGGGGCGGCAAGCGCTCAACGGTCCGACAAATTGTTCGCGGTTTTATTGCCGGATCTTCCGTTGACGGGGCGCGGAGGCTGGTTGCATCGCCGGCCAGCCTCCGTAATTGTCGCCAATTCAATCCGGCGTAATTAAATTTGCACCGATAAGGCGTATTGGTAGGCTTCCGGAAAATCTATCAATGCCGCTTTTTCGGATTTTTGCATGATCTCGAACAAGCCGAATTGCACCTTGTATTTCATCTTGCCGATCGCCAGGGGGCCGATGCCGTTAAAGGTACAACCCGCCAGATCGGCCGGTTTATTCAAATCCTGCATGCCGATACCGGCAATGCCGCTGGGCGGTACGGCGTTGGTATCCACCGCCAGCAATAAGTTGCCGGCCTTGCCTAATTCGTTGGCGTCGAGAATCCTGACGCCGGCCCTGGCGGCGCACACCACCACTTCGGCGTCGCTCAAGACATCGATCTTTTCCTGTTGGGTCAAGGCGGAAGTCCAGGCCACGTTTACGCCGTAGCGCTCGCAGAAACGGCTGGCGATATGCGGGTCGTCGTCGGCGGTTAACTTGCATAAACGGGTTTCCGCGCCTTGTTGAGCGGCCAGTACGGCGGTGGATAAACCCACGGGACCCGTGCCGAATACGGCAATTTTGCGTCCCTTCAAGCCGGCGCCATGGGTTTCCCGCAACGCTTTTTCGATTAACGACACCACGCTGGCCGAGGTGGTGTAAGCGCCGTTGGGATCGGCAAACACGCCGACTTGGAAGTCGCCTACCATGGCTTTTTTGGCGTATTGAAACATGTCGGCGGCCAAGTGGACATCGCGGCCGCCGATAAATATGCCGGTATCGTTAAAACGCTTGGGCGGACGGGCGAAAATGGCGTCCTGAACCATATCCGCTACCTGGCTGGATTTGATGTTGGTGATCGGCAGGATTTGATTGTAGCCGGCATCGGCGGCAATCGTTACATCGAAAGGACTGATATTATCGGACGGCGTGAAAAAATATAAGATTCTGGAACCCATGCGTGGTACTCCCCATGTTTGGATGGCATTTGTTGTTGTCAGCGGCGTCAGTGCCTGGCGGACACTTTATAGTAACTGTTAGGGCCGCGCTACACCTTGCGGGTGTAGGTACGGCCGAGTTTGTGTTGCCGGTCACAAAAACGGGGCGTTAACCCAAAGGTTCCAGCAGGTTTTTCAACGAGTGCAGGTTTTTGATCTGGATAAAGCGGTTTTGCACCACGATCAGGCCATCATCCTGGAATTTTTTTAACAGGCGGCTGACGGTTTCCAGGGCCAGCCCCAAATGGTTGCCGATTTCCTGCCGAGTCAGCGACAGTTTGAATTCCGACGAAGAAAAACCGCGCCGTTTCAGGCGTTCGGACAGGCTGATCAGAAAATACGCCAGACGTTCTTCGGCGGGACGTTTGCTTAACACCAACTGGTTTCTATCCACCAGCATTTTTTCCCCGGAATGCCGAAACAATTCCCGGGTCAGACTGGGCAGGTTTTGAAACAGCTGGTCCATGTTGGCGGCCGGCAGTATGCAGAAAGTCATGGTTTCCAGCGCGATGGCCGCGCAGCCGTGCTTTTCGTCCGACAGGCCGTCGAAGCCCAGCAACTCGCCGGGCAGCAGGATGTTCAGAATATGCTCGTTGCCGTGATTATCGTTGGCGACCAGCTTGGCGCTGCCGGATTTGATGGCCAGGATGCCTTTAAAATTATCGCCTTCGCGGTAAATGAAATCGCCGCGTTGCAGGGTTTTACGGGCTTTGATGACCTGGCTGATGTTGTCGATTTCGGTTTGCGACAGTCCGCGCGGCAGGCAAATATTGTCTAAACTGCAATTGCTGCAGCTAACTTGGCTTAGAGTCACGTTCTATTCGGTTGTTGGTTGTTGATAATAGCCGATCAGGCGCTCGACTTCGCTCTTGGAACCGAAGATCAAGGGGACCCTTTGGTGGATGTCGTGCGGTTTGATGTCCAACACCCGTTCGGCGCCCGTGCTGCAAAGGCCGCCGGCTTGTTCGATGATAAAGGCCATGGGGTTGGCTTCGTACATCAGCCGCAGTTTGCCGGGCCGCTCCGGGTCGCGTAAATCGAACGGATACAGGAACACGCCGCCGCGGTTCAAAATACGGTAAACATCCGCCACCAACGAGGCTACCCAGCGCATGTTGAAGTTTTTGCCGCGCGGGCCTTCCACGCCGGCGATGCACTCGTCGATGTAGCGTTTGACCGGCGGTTCCCAGAAGCGCTGGTTGGACATGTTGATGGCGAATTCGCTGGTTTCCTCGGGGATACGCATGTTGCGGTGGGTCAGAATGAACTCACCGATGTCCTGGTCCAGGGTAAAGCCGTTGACGCCGTTACCGGTGGTCAATACCAGCATGGTGGAGGGGCCGTACAATACAAAGCCGGCGCAGACTTGTTCGGTGCCTTTACGCAGGAAGTCCTCGGTTTCCGGTTCCACGCCTTCCCGGCAACGCAACACCGAAAATATGGTGCCGACGGTCAGGTTGATGTCGATGTTGGACGAGCCGTCCAACGGGTCGAACAACACCAGATACTTGCCTTTGGGATATTGCTTGGGGATTTTGATCGGATCGTCGATTTCCTCCGAGGCCATGCCGCCCAAATGCCCGCCCCAATCCAGGGCCTTGACCATGATGTCGTTGGTGATGATGTCTAGCTTTTTCTGCACTTCGCCCTGCACGTTTTCCGATTCGGCGCTGCCGAGCACGCCGATCAGGGCGCCGCGGTTGACGCGGTGGGAAATCTGCTTGCAGGCGGTGACGATGTTATTCAGCAACAGCGTGAAGGTACCGGAGGCATCGGGCAGGCCGCGTTGCTGTTCGATAATGAATTGGGTTAGGGTGACTTGTTCGGTAGGACTTTTTGGGGTTTGAGTCATGGCGAATTTGTTGGGTTAAAGTGAATCGAAGCGGTCGGTGACGACGACTTCCCGCATGGCTAATTGACCGCCGCGCGGTTGGGCCGGTTGCAGGGCTTTGCCGATGGCTACGAACATGCTGATGACATGGTCTTGCGGCAGACGAATCAACTCGCCGACCGCCGCGAAATCGAAACCGTCCATCGGGCAGGCGTCGTAACCCATGGCTTTGGCGCTCAGCATCAAGGTTTGCGCGGCCATGCCGCAGGAGCGCATGGCTTCGTCGCGCTCGACCTGGGGCTTATCATGATAATAGTCATGTATGGCCGGCAGTAAAAAATCCTGGGTTGTTTGCGGGGCATTGCGCCAGTAGCGTTCGGGTTGTTTTTGCCAGGCCTTCAAGTCGGCGCATAGGATTATCAATAACGACGCGTCGGTGACTTGCGCCTGGTTCCAGGCGACTTGGCGAATGTGTTGGCGCAGTTCGGGGTCGCGGACCATGACGAAACGCCAGTGCTGAATATTGAAAGCGGTTGGGGACAACATGGCTAACGATATTAGCGATTCGACTTCTTGTTCGCTCAAGCGATGCGCCGGGTCGAATTGCTTGACGGAGCGGCGCGATTGAATGGCAAGTTGGGTGTCCATACACATCCTGATCTATAACGTTAAGGGTGGTCAGAGGTCTTCGCCGGCGTTGGCGGCGCTGTCTTATAAATTTGTCGCGGTTTGAACCAGGGGAAACGCAAATTCAGGCGGGTATTGTAACAAGATTAAACCGGTTAATGCTGACTGCCGCGCGTGTCGGCGCGGCTGTTTAGATTCGGCGGGACAGCTGTTTGGGGGGGAAACCGAAATACTTCGCGAATGCCGCGCTGAAATTGCCGGCGTAGGGGTAACCCACCGCTTCGGCGACCATCGCTACCGGATATTCCCGCGTAACTAACAAGCGGTGGGCATGCGCCATTCTGATGTCCAGCAACAGGGCATACGGCGTGGTATTGAAATGGATATGGAATAGTTGCTTGAGTTTGAACGGATTGGTACCCACCCGCTTGCTGAGCTCCGCCACGCTGGGCGGGTTTTTGAATTCCGCCGACAAAATGTCCCGCGCCCCTTCCGCAAGCCGTTTTTCATGGGCGGAAAGACGTGGGGATTGGGCTGGAGCAGCCGCGAGCAGATGGCCTAATTCGGTTGCCACAATAGACATGGCTTGTCCTTGTCTGAACAAAGCTTGGGCACCGGCGGGCAGAGGATTTTGCAGCAAGCCGCGGGCGGCCAGCAATGTGGTTGCCGCACTGGGGTGTTGGCTCACCACCTGCACGGCATTGAGTGCAAAACCGGCGGCAAAAGCGCCTACGCCGAAATAGCGTTCCAGCCAGGCTTGCGTCATTGAAAACCGCAGCTGGGTTACGGCCTGGCGGTCCTGGTATAGGCGGCTGCCTTCACTGGCGTTGAAGGTGGTAATGGTGCTGTAGCCGGACTTGAAGTCGATCGGGTTGCCGTGATTGTTCTGAAAGCGGGAATGCCCCGATAATGCCACCGTTAACACCATGCGAGGGACTTGTTGGGGCATTTGACTGAAAATCGCCAAATGGCGATTGGGGGTGTAGTGGGTTTCTATGTAGTTTAAGCCCGTATCCAGCGTAAACATTCTCGACCGGCAACAGCCGATGGCTTCCGGCAGGGTTTGGTCGTGGGCGTTATGTTCCGGCACGGCATGCCACTGCGCATCATCGTGGTTCATTCGCCACGGAGCTGCTGAATTTACTTGCATCTTAATTATCCTCGCTTGCATGTGCAGGGGAGGTAAGCAATAAACAGTCCTGATTTGCCGCAAGCCCGCGCGGCGGGATTTCAGCGGGCTCATAACGCTGCCGGGATATTTAAACTATGTTAAATGACCGGTTGGCGCCGGCGCGCCGCTTAAGATCTCCGGTTTTTCCCGCATTCATCCGTTTGCGGTAAAAAGCAGCCATGGCGATGTCGATTCCCGCCCCGCTAGATGCGGGACGTTTCGAACGCAGCCCTCAAACCTTTTCATTCAACAGATTAGCGACGGGCGTTTTAACGCTATCGGCTTGTTTGGGTTGGCCCTGGTGAGCTTCCATATAGCCGGCGGATAAACCGTTTTTCTCGAATTGCTGTTTCAAGTAGTCGAGGTGATCGTTGATTTTATCCACCGTATCGGCGGCTTCGCTCCAGAAGCGGGTGTTGACCGAACCGTCGTAACAAGTGACCCTGCAATGTATGGTGGCGAGGCCGGGCGGCGTGACGGTAATGTTGACGGCCCAGTTCTGTTGCTGATTTTCGCTGCCGCCGGCCTTGTCCTGTTCGATTTCCAATCTGACGCTATCGGCGTATTTGCCGTGAAAAAACGGCAATTCCAGGCTCCAGGCTTGCTTGGGCGATTCTTCCCTGGGCAGCGAGTTGAGTTGGTCCACAGTCAGCTTGGCCAGCGCGCCTTGGGCTTTTTGCAGACTGTCTTTCAGCAACTCCAGATTATCCTTGGTTTTGTCTTGGGTTTGGCCGGCCAGTTCCTGGTTCAGCTGCTGAATCAGTTTGTTCAGTTTGAGTTTGAAATCGTCCCGCAGGGACAGGTCCGATTTAGCCGATAATAATTCAAGCAGTTTGGCTTCCAGAAATAAACCGGATTGAGTGACCGCCCGTTTTAATTCCTCCGGTTGGTTCAACTGGGTTTTATTCGGTATGTTAAGCAGGATTTCCCGCGCCAACTGTTTCAGGGTTTCGGCGACGCTGGCATCGGCCTGTAACCGGGGCATGGCTTGTTGCAGTTGGTTTAGCAACGGTGCCGGCGTAGTTTGGATAGGCAACAATTGTTTTAACGCTTCAACAATCGCTTGTTCGCCGGCGGGGCCTGCCGGCATCAGGGAGAATTTAGGCCGGTCGCCGGTGTCGAGTACCTGTAAGGTAACTGGCGTGCCGGGTTTCAAGGCGGCCGTGTTCGGTTTTGCCTCGGCGGATGCGGCGTTGCCGGTTACTAACTGGCCGGTTTCCAACGTCAACCGCAAGGGTTGTTGGTTTGGCGCGGTACCGGTCGGCGGTAATTGCAAAGTCAGTTTGTCGCCCGACAGGTTGATGACGGTCGCTTGCAGTTGCTGGCCCCGGGCCAGTTGATTCGGGTTTTGATTCAGCGGCGGATTGGCGGGTGGCTGGAGATTGACCAGTTTTAACAAAGGCAGGTTGGCCGTTTGCGGCCGGTCGGGCGAGTCCGGGTTCGGTAACGGCGCCGCGATAATTTTAAATTCCGGGGTTGGCAGCAATTTAACGACTTGCAGTTTTAAGCTTTGGCCGGCTTGCAGCGCGATGGGTAGTTGGGCCTGCAGGTTGACGGTTTTATTATTGATTTTAACCGCCAGGGTATCCAGCATGATCTGCGTATCCACCACCTTGGCATCGACGATCTGGTCGATTTTCAAGTTGAGTCCGCCGGCCGCGACTTTGTTCAGAGTCGCCTGAATGTTGGCGCTTAACGGCGGATTGATGTCCATGGCACGGCTCTTAAATTGGCGAATATAAAGTCGGTAAATTACCATTGCGACGATGACTCGTGTTAGGCTTTGCACGGGCCGAACCAGTTCTTTCGCACCTAAATGGGGTCGTTACACCACAAGCCGTTTTACATGGAAGTTGTTCGAGAGGCTATTCGGTGGAAAGCAACGGACGTTCGTTAGGCAATAAGAAACTGTATATCACCCTATGCGGGAAGGTATACAGTTATTTGTACGGGTTATTAAAAAGTGCGTGCTATCGGTAATTTCTTTTGGTTTATTTTAGGCGGCCTCGTCATGGGGCTTGCCTGGTGGGTTGCCGGGATCATCTGCTTTTTGACTATTGTCGGCATTCCATGGGCGAAAGCGTGTTTCGTTATCGGCCAGTTTTCATTTTTTCCGTTTGGAAAAGAAGCAATAAACAGAAAGTCGCTTAATCAAGAAGACGATATCGGTACGGGCGTGCTGGGCATGATTGGTAATGTAATCTGGTTCGTCTTCGCAGGCGTATGGTTAGCCATGGGACACATCATGTCTGCTTTGGCGTGTTTCGTAACGATAATTGGCATACCTTTTGGCATACAGCATCTGAAGCTTGCGGTAATAGCGATAGCGCCAATTGGGCAAACAATTGTAAGCTCCGAGAACGCGGTCATGGCGAGGAGCGAGAAGTGGCGGAAGCGTTAGATGGGTAAAACGGTGTTGGATGGTAAATGTACAAACGTTTTTTATGCATTCCTGACGAAGCGTACGCGGTTATCCAAGATAATAAATACATTTGAATCGCAGGTATCCACCCCTTCTTGCCGGTCGCGTTTCTCCAAACCGGCCAGTCGGCAAATCCGGATTTTTGGAACGGGAGGGTTACAAAGCAGTCTTTGGCGACCACATCTAACGGCCACTTTGCGACATTCAAGAATTTCAACATATGGCGGTTGCAAAACAGAAAGCTGTCGTTCAACGCAGGTTTGGGCGCTTTAAGTGCAATCAAGATAAGAATATAAGTTTATCCTGCCATTCGATTGGCGATCTTTGCGATTTCAGCCTCGGTTAAACGATCCAGAGTCCAGCCCTTCGCAAATTTTGCAGTCTCCGACTTTGGAAGTTGGTGCTCTGTAAGATCACGAATTCGAACCCTTGCAGGCATTGATGCACCCTCCCCAACAAAGATCGCCTCTTGCTGAGCGAGATTCGGCAAAGCTTTCGTCATTCCAGACAGGCCATCCGGCAAGAAACGAGAAACATGTTGTTGGTCTGCTGCATTAGTAAGCCTCAAAACGAGCCAAGTCCCACACTGGGAAATCACTGTGCTTTCAACGTCTGCAGGTCTTTGGCTAACGAGCATTAACCCAATTCCATATTTTCGCCCTTCACGAGCAATCCGTCGTATAGCTGTTTGTGCCGCTGCATATTCGGCCTCACCTCTGTCGGGCACATATCGATGAGCTTCTTCACAAACAAGAACAATTGGGTCTCGACTTCTCTCGTCAGATGTTTGGTAAACCTTATACTGAAATAATAGACGGGCTAACATGGCTGCAAGTGGTCCAGCTACTTCATTTGGAAGCCCCGAAATATCTAGAATTCGAATATCTTGATCGACACCACCGTCACCTTTGATCTGTCCGACCAACTGGGCAATAATGTGCTCAAGCGAAGGACTCTGGTCGTTCCAGTCCCGCATCATGAAACGAATCCGTGGATCACGTCTCAATACTGAGAGTTTATCCAAGATAGATTTAAATTTGGTTGCGAAATCAGAAGCCGTAACACTCTGAAGTTGGTTACCCTGAACGCGAGCTGCCTGCAAATAAAAAATGTTGTTGTAAAACTCTTCAAGGCTAAATGGCCGTGGTTTATCGTGATCAAATTCAATCAATTGTTCATGCGTCACTCCCTCTCTTGGCCTTGGCGCATCATGGTCAAGGCCATCGGTAGGTGCAGCTCCACCATATGCAGTCGGCGAAGGATCAACAAGGCTCGCCGCAACCATGCGGGCGTAGGTAATTGCCTTGTAGACGATATTATTCTGGGAAGTCGCTTCCTGCTCAGTTTTCCCAATGACCAACGTTCTGAATTCGTCAGCCGACATCAGCCAGTAAGGCAGGCTAATCGGAGAGCCGTTTGTCTCATCGTTTCCGAGTGGGTCGTAAGCACGATAAACGATCGCACGCTCCTTGAATGCGTGCCCATATTCTCCATGGGGATCAATGACAAGTATTCGTGGATGACAGGCTTTATCCGGCTCTGGTTTGTGATCCAGCATGCTGTGAAGTAAGGCAGCAACTGCTCCAGACTTTCCCGACCCGGTTGAGCCGAGCACTGCGCAATGCATGCCAAGCATTTTATCCACGTTTGCCCGACAGATGGCATTGTCTGCGCCGATGTAATGAGCAAATGGAACGAGTGGGCTATATTCGCCATCATTTTGCTGCCCTTCAGCGGCAGAATAAATCTGAATTGTCTCTTCGCGAGTGAGCAGGTGCACGCTTTGGCGGGGCAGCGGATAAGTCGTAACGCCTCGGACGAACCGAAGTTTCTGGTCTGCTGCGTTCCAGACCCCTTCGGCAAACAGTTCGACCTCCATCAGTCGTTGGTCAGCATCCGGCGGAATGGGCTTCCCGATCTCAAGCAACTCCTCGGAACGCATACGCAATAAAGTCACAAAGCCGAACACTAGACGTCTTCCGAAATGGACTTTGACGATGCTTCCGATCTGTCCTATGGGATAGACACGCCCTTCGTAAGTTCGGGTAAGCTCCGTGACATCGCCCGATAACTCTACACGAATCGTAGTTCCAGACACTTCGACGATGTGCCCGATCTTGAGGTCGGAAATAAGATCAAATGTATTCATAGCGCGCATGCCTCCGCTCCGCTGTTTAGCATTTTGGTGACTCCAGCAAATGTCCACCAATCTCGTTTTGCTGAGGCAGTCGGAGGTGAATGAGGGCCGTCCGTACCGACATACAAGCCATCTCCAGTAATCGCATAGACTCGCTTGCCCCAAGGCCTTGTCCTCCACCTTTCAAGAGTGGAATTGAGGCTCGGAGCGAAGGCGAGAACTGTTGTTTTGTTTTCCGGGCGTTGAAGCGCTAGTTCAATCTCTTGGTTAATGTGCTCGTCCCCAAAGCTGTATCCGCAGGTTGCAAGAACATTCTCCTCCCTCTCTCCAAGTGATCGGCGAAAAAGGTCAAATTGCGCCGCGAAGGGGTCCCGCTGAGTTGCAAGGTATTTGGTCGATTGCGGATAGATGAGAACACGAGAAATCTTCTTCGGATAAAGATCGCCGTCGCGAACTCGCCAGACACGATCATCTTCTCCCAAATGCCAATCGATCGATCCGTGAAGCTTGATTACATGGGCACGATCTCTGAGGTTCGGCTCTTCGTCTCCATATCTATGGCTTCGATACGCGACCGCACCACCTGAGAAGCCGTCCCAATATGAGAATCCACCTAGAGCAAGCGCATCTTCAAGGAGCGTATCATAGTTGGTAGTGAATAATCGGACAGCTCTCCGACGCTCGGCGATACCTGCTTGGCTTCGATTGAAGATGGCAGAGACGAATGCTGAATGATTTTCGATGGTGACGATCCGTTTCTCAAGAGTTCCGATGTCCTCCGGAGTTCCATCAGGTTTAGCGGGCTTGTATCCCCATCGAATGGTCTCAGCAATCCATGTCAGAATCCTTTGGTGAAGCTCATCTAGGCTATCTACCGGGAGAATTACGCCGTCGAATGTTACGGATTTTTCCTTGGATCGATCGGCAATCGCGCGGTGATCGCCAAGCTGACTCAAGATGTGCTCGATATGCGAATTGTCAGAAAGCTGACTTTTGACATGCTCGAGAACCTTGATGTCGTTTGGCACTCCTTCCGTTTTTGCCCTTGCAAATACACGATCCGTTAATGGCCACATAAGTGGAATTCCGGCGTCAAGACTGATTCCAGCGCCGAACAACCACGACTGATTGCTCGCTGCCAGGAGATTGTCTAGTTGGATTAGGGTGTCATTTGTTGCAGGGTTCATAGTGCTAAATATCTCCTTTGTATTGCATTTTGACTGCTAGATCCTAAGCCCTGATATTCTGTAGCCTACTCCATGTTCCGCGGGTTGTGGGTTTCCGATGAAGTTTTGAATGACGGGATTTAGTGCGACTGAGTCTAACTCCAAATTTAATTCAACACCATGACAACATGATACACAGTAGCATTTTCTATTGGAAAATCTATGGGCACCAAGTAAGAGCGACTGGTAAAGTGCCGGTTGCAGCCATTCAGCAATTTGGAGCGCCGTCAGAAAAGGGTCGTAGCCCGTCGTCAGGACGGTACAGCAACTTTATCGAAAGTGGCGTGGCTTTTAATCGGAATCGGCGGCCGGTTTGGCGTAATTTCAACCGAACCGGCC
>NZ_JANIBK010000052.1 GCF_024505165.1 Methylomonas rivi | reverse complement strand
CAATCGATTCCGCCACCAGTTTGGCGCCTTGGGCGAACACACGGCCCGCGCCCATGGCGTTATGGCCGACCTCGCTGTTGCCCATGTCGTCGTCGCTGGGCATGCCGACGGCCTTGCCGTGCGCCAGCAATTTGGTCATCGGGTAATTTGCCATCAAACTGTCCAACATCGGTGTACGCGCGGTCTTGACCGCATCGCCGTCTTCGCGCGGCGAAATGCCGACGCCGTCCAGCACGATGGTGACGACGGGGCCGGAACAAGCGGAAAAACGGGAGGATTTTTCTAATTTCATAGTGTTTTCGAGTCAGTGAGAAGTCAAAAGATGAACGTATAACAAGGCCTTACCGGCGATTAGCAGTGCATTTTAACATTTATGCCGGCAATCGAAGCGGCTTACGTGAATAATCGAGACGCTTCATGCCTCGTCCCAGGAGTTGATCTGTTTTTCGAACCGCCCGTACTTCAGCAAGATCGCCGGCAGCAATAGCAGATTCAACAGCGTCGACGACACCAAGCCGCCGATAATGATGGCCGCCATCGGCCCCATGATTTCCCGGCCCGGATTATCGCTGTCGAAGGCCACCGGCAGCATGGCCAAGGCCGTCACCAGCGCGGTCATCAGAATGGACGGCAACCGTTCCTGTGCGCCGCGCAACGCTGTCGCGGCCGTCCAGCTCTGGCCTTCATGCTCGATCAAATGCCTGTAATGCGAAATCAGCATGATGCAGTTGCGCGCGGTGATGCCGAACAGGGTCACAAAACCGACAAACGAGCCTACCGACAAGGCGGCGTCGGTCAATACCACCGCCAATACGCCGCCCAACAGCGCAAACGGTAGATTCAGCAAGGTCAGAACCGTGTGCCGCAAGCTACCCAACGCGATATAAATCAGCACCAGAACCCCGGCCCCGGCCAGCAGCGATTGCATGATCAAGGCTTGACGGGCCTTGGCCTGCTCCAGTGCCGCGCCGATAAATTCCGGGTAACTGTCGCCGGTCCATTCCATCTCTGTGGATAAGCGCTGTTTTAGTTCCCGCATAAAGTCGTCCATGTCGCGGTCTTCGACATTGCAGGTGACGGTCTGTGCCCGCAACGCACCTTGATGCAGTATGTTGTAACGGCCTTCGCCGTGGCGAATATCCGCCACTTGCTCCAATAACACCCGTTCGCCATCGGCGTTTTTTAGGGCGATGTGCCGCAAGGATTCCGCGCGAGTTTTTAACTCGGGCGGCAAGGTCACGGCCACGTTGAAAATCCGGTTGCCCTGGATATGTTTACCGACGATGCGCCCTTCGTATGCGGTTTCCAGCGCGGCCATGACCTGCGCCGGGCTGATGCCGCGAAATTGCAGCCGGTCCAGATTCAATCGCACATCCAGCATGGCGGTGGCCGGCGGCGAGCGCATTTGCACATCGACCGCGCCGGGGATGGTTTCGATGATTTTTGCGGCGGCCCGGGCTTTGTTGTCCAACGCGGCCAGGTCGTTGCCGTAAATGTTCACCACCACCGGCGCCGTGTAGCCGGAAATGGTTTCGTCCACCCGTTCGGTCAAAAAGGTGTTGGCTTCGTAATGTATGCCGGGGAAAGCGTCCAGAATATGCCGCACACCCTCCAATACCCGTTGTTGTTCGGCGCCGGACAACGGCTTGAGCCGGACTTCGTATTCGCTGTAATGACTGCCGTAGGTGTCCGCGCCCCGCTCCGCCCTGCCCGCCCATTGCGACACCGATTCCACCCCCTCGACCGCCAGAAAGCGTTCGGTCAGCAAACCGCCGACCCGGATCGACTCGGTCAGGGATGTACCCGGCACGCTGGCGGTATGCACGATGAAATGGCCTTCGCGCAGCTCGGGCAGAAACTTGTGTTCCAGGCCTAAAAAGGCCAATACCCCCAGCAGAAAAAGCGCCAAACAGCTCAAGGCAACCGCCTTGAAATGCCGCATCACCCATTGCAATAGACCGGCATACAGCGGCTTCAGCCGTTTGATCAGCGGCGGATCGGTTTCCTTGGGCAAATTGTGATTCAGCAACAAATGGCACAAGGCCGGGATCAGCGTCAACGCGACAGCCAGGGACATCATAATCGCCAGGATATAGGCATGGCCCAGCGGGGAAAACAAACGTCCGGCCACGCCGTCCAAGGTCAACAGCGGCACAAACACCAAGGCGACGATAAAGCTGGCGTAGACCACCGAGCCGCGCACTTCCAGGGAAGCCTGTTGAATCACGGCGGCCACGCTGTCCGGCCGAGACTTAAGCCGATTTTCCCGCAAACGGCGAAAGATATTTTCGGTATCGATAATGGCGTCGTCCACCACTTCGCCCAAGGCAATCGCCAGACCGCCCAGCACCATGATATTCAGATTGACGCCCATTTCCAGCAGCACGATCACCGCCGACATCAAGGATAATGGGATCGCCAGCGCGGCGATAAACGCGCTGCGGAAATTGAATAAAAACAGGTACAAAACCGCGACCACGAACAAGCCGCCGAACAGCAGATGGCCGGCCAGATTGTGTACCGAGGTTTCGATGTAATCGGCCGGCCGAAACAGGTGCGAGTAAAAATCCACTCCTTGCTGTTTGAACAACGGTCCAAACCCTGCCAGCACGCTTTCCACCCGCCGCGATACCGACAAGGTGTTGGCGTCGAACTGGCCGATCACCATCAGCACCACGCCGGGTTTGCCCATGATTTGGGCGGCGCTGATCGGCGGTTCGGCGGCATAGCGAATATCGGCCACGTCGGCCAAGGTAATGCCGACGCCGTCTTGGCGCTTGACCACCAGACGCTTGAATTGCTCGGGGCTGGCGGGCTGGCCGCTGACTTGCAAGGTAAAGCGCTGGTTGTCGTTTTCGATAAAGCCGGCGCCGCTGATTTGGGTAGCGCCGACCGCCGCGGCCACCACCTCGTCCAGGGTCAAGTTAAAGCGCTGCAAGGCCTCCGGTTTGACCTGTACCTGCAATTGCCGCACGTCGCCGCCAAACACATTCACATCGGCGACGCCGGGCACGGCCAGCAAGCGCGGCGCCAAGGTCCAGTCCACCAGGCTACGCAATTCCATCAGCGATTTAGTGTCGGAACTCAAGCCTATGGTCAGCACGGTCGACGAGGAGGACGATAGCGGCACCGCCACCGGAATGCCGATACCGGCCGGCAGTTTCTGGCCCAGACTGGACATGCGTTCGGCCACCAACTGGCGGTTGCGGTAAATATCGCTGTCTTCGGCAAAGGTGGCGGTGATGATGGACAAGCCCTGTATCGACTCCGAACGCAAGCTTTCCAGGCCGATCAAGGGACGAATGGCTGTTTCTATGGGTTGCGTCACCAGCACTTCCACCTGCTCGGCCGCCAAGCCCGGCGCTTCGGTTTGAATAATCACCCGCTTGGGGGCGAATTCCGGAAAAATATCCAGTCCCGCGTTCATAAAGCGGTAAGCGCCGTAGGCCATCAGCAATACAGCCAAGGCGACAACAACGCCGGAATAGCGGATGGAAAAACGAATCAGAGTAGCGAGCATGTATCAACCGACGAATAACAATTAGCGCGTATTGTGCCCTGCCGGACAGGCGCGGGTCTATGCCTGCCTGTGTAAACCGGTCCGGGCAATAGCCGCTTGGCGTTTAAAACAGCTTACGTTATGCTGAAACCCTATCGTCCGTTTGTTGCCAACCGATACAATGAAGCCATTACCCAAACACCCCCAACCCGGCGAATTGCAGGCCCTACATCATCTATACCAAACCGGCCAAATAGCGGCGGCGGAACATCGGGCCCTGGCCTTGTCCGCGCGCCACCCCAAATCGGCGGCGGTGTTGAACCTGTTGGCTATGTGCCAGCAAGGCCAAGGCAAATTGCGCGAAGCCGCCGCCACCTTTCGTAAAATACTGGTTTTAGATCCGAACATTGCCGAGTTGCACTTCAATCTGGCGGCGATTTATACCCAATTGAACGATGCCAAGGCCGCCATGGCCGGTTACCGCAAGGCCTTGCAGTTGAAGCCCGATTTCTGCGTGGCGCATTTTAATCTGGGTGCTTTGTTGCAACAGCAAAACCAGCTGCCGGAAGCCGCCAAGCATTACCAACAGGCCGTGCAACAACAACCGGGCTTTTTCGAAGCCTGGGCCAATTGGGGCACGGTATTACAACTGCGCGGCGACCTGCAAGCCGCCGAGCAGTGCTACCGCAAAGCCTTGGCATTGAATAACGACGCCAGGGGGCATTTTAATCTGGGCACTACGCTGTACGGACAAGGCGAGCACGCGGCGGCCAAACGGGCATTCGAGGAGGCCCTGCGCCTGGATCCGCAATTTGCGGATGCCTGGAACGATATCGGCGAAATTTACCGCGACCAGGGCGACATGGATGCAGCGGTGCGCAGTTACCGGCAAGCCTTAGAGGCGCAACCCCAACATGCCCGCGCCAATTACAACCTGGGCGAATGCTATTGCCTGGGCGGCCAACTCGAGCAAGCCGTGCCCTACTTTGCCGCCTCCGATTTCGCCGATTCCCAGGAGCGGGTATTGCAATGCCTGTATAAAACCGGGCAGTTCGATGCCTTTAAACAGCGCTTGGATGAACTGGCAAAAATCGCCCCGCACCGCTCCATTTTGTTGGGTACGCTGTCCACCCATTACGCCATCAATTTTCGGCGGGAAAACGATTATCGTTTTTGCAAAAATCCGATGGATTTCGTACAGCACACCCGTATAGACGAACTCGCCGTGCCCGACAGCCCACTGCTGAATCAGCTGCTGCACGACATCACCCATCTGGCCATCGCCGAACGCAAGCAAGGCCGTTTGTATTACGGCAAGCAGTCCGCCGGCAACCTGCTGCAGCGGGCCGAGCCGTCGTTTCAAAAACTGGCTGCCTTGATACGCGCCAAGGTCAAAGCCTACCAAAAACAGTTTGCCGGCAGCCAGGACGGCTTGATTCGTTTGTTTCCCAAGCAGCTGGAATTTGCCAGCTCCTGGTATTTGCGCATGCAACAAGGCGGTTATTTGACTTCGCATATCCACGAAGAAGGCTGGATCAGCGGTTGCGTATATCTGCAATTACCCGATAAATGCGGCGGACACGAAGGCAGTTTCGAGTACGGCACCGACGGCGACGATTACCCGCGTCTGCACGACGAGTTTCCCAGCCGTATCGTGGATCAGGCCGTCGGCGACTTGGTACTGTTCCCCTCCTCGCTGTTCCACCGCACCATTCCATTTCAATCGGACCGGGAAAGAGTCTGCGTGGCTTTCGACATTAAACCCGACTCGGCATTGTATTAGGCTAAACTCTAACAACACGGCTGCTCCGCATTGCAGGCGGCCTTGCACCGGCCACAGATTTTTTAACCCAACGGAAAAACCGTTATGCTCCATCAAGACATCGACTTACATAGCACCATCACCGCCTTGAGCTGTTCGCTGGATCTGGTGGGCATAGACGAAATCAGGCACGGCAAACGCGTGGCGATGATGGCCTACCATATTGCCGGCGAACTGAACTGGCCGGAATCCGAAAAAATCGGCATTCTGCATGCCGGCATGTTGCACGATTGCGGGGTGGCCCAAATCCGCGAACACCGCCAACTGACGGAGACGTTGGAATGGTCCGGCGCGGAAGCGCACGCGGAACGCGGCGCCGACTATTTGTCCGCTTGTCCGTTGTTGGCGCATCTGGCGCCGGAAGTTCGCTATCACCATACCCGCTGGGAAACCTTGCTGCTTTTACCGCTGGATCCGCATAGCCGCCTGCGCGCCAATTTGCTGTTTCTGGCCGACCGCATCGACGTGCTGCAAGTGCCTTATTTAAACAGCGAACAAATTTTGACCGCCGCCCCCGGTATCGTGGCGCGCCTGCAAGGCTTATCCGGCAGCCTGTTCGCGCCGGAACTGCTGGACGCCTTCGCCCGGGTCGCCGACAGTCAAGCCTTCTGGCTGGCGATGGATCCGGACTATCTGGATGAAGACTTACGCAGCCTGGGCAAAAATATCGCTCACGTGGCGCTAGGCTATACCGCACAGCGCGAACTGGCCAGGTTATTTTCCAGAGTGGTGGACGCCAAAAGCCCCTATACGGAACAGCACTCGGAACGGGTAGCCTTAATCGCCCGGCAATTGGCGGCGGATTTCGGGATTGACGGCCAGGAACTGGAACAAGTCGAAATCGCCGGCTTGCTGCACGACATCGGCAAATTGCGAGTCTCGGAAGACATTATCGATAAACCCGGCCTATTGACCGCCGCTGAACGCGCCAGCATGCAACGTCACAGTTACGATACCTACCGCATCCTGCAGCGGGTATTTGCCGACAGCAAAATTCCGGTCTGGGCCGGTTTTCACCACGAAAACCTGCGCGGCGAAGGCTACCCTTTCAAATCCGGTAGCGAAGCGCTGGATTTGGAATGCCGCATCATCAGCGTGGCGGATATTTTTCAGGCCCTGGCGCAAACCCGCCCCTACCGCGAAAGCATGGCGTTACATGACATACTGGACGATTTGCGGCGGCGGGTAAGTGCTGGAGAATTGGATGCCGGCGTGGTCGACAAACTGGCTGAACATGCCGACGATTATTACGCGTTGGCTCGAGGCGACTAACGCGCGGCCATAAATCCGCCGGCCCGATGCGTTATAATTGCCAGCTTGCCATTAACCACCGCTTTTGATTAAGCCGCCGATGTCCGAAGACTATTATTTCGCCCCCGACCACGCCGTAGATTCCCTGAAAGTACCGCCGCATTCCATCCAGGCCGAGCAGTCGGTGCTGGGCGGCCTGATGCTGGACAACCAAACCTGGGATTCGGTGGCCGATAAAGTCGTCGAAACCGATTTTTACCGCCGAGACCATCAACTGATCTTCCGCGCCATCGCCCAGCTGGCCGAAAAGCAGGATCCGTTCGACGTGGTGACCTTGTCAGAAGTGCTGGAAAGCACCGGCGAACTCAAGGACGTGGGCGGTCTGGCCTATTTGGGCATGTTGGCCAAGGACACGCCCAGCGCGGCTAATATCGTCGCCTATGCCAACATCGTTCGCGATCGCTCGGTGTTGCGGCAGCTGATCCATGTCGGCACCGAAATTTCCGATTCGGCCTTCAGCACCGAAGGCCGGGAAACCGCCGATTTATTGGAAAACGCCGAACGCAAGGTATTCGAAATCGCCGAACAGCGTCAACGCGGCCAGGGCGGCTTCACGCCGATTAAATCCCTGCTGGCCAAGGCCGTCGATAAAATCGAAATGCTCTACGAGCAAGACGGCGACATCACCGGCGCCAGCACCGGCTTTACCGACCTGGACGAAAAAACCTCCGGCCTGCAGCCCGCCGATTTGATCATCGTCGCCGGCAGGCCGTCGATGGGTAAAACCACCATCGCCATGAACATGGCCGAAAACGTGGCCTTGAAAAGCGGCATGCCGGTGGCGGTGTTCAGTATGGAGATGCCGGGCGAGGCGCTGGCGATGCGGATGATGTCGTCGCTGGGCCGCATCGACCAGCACAAGGTGCGCACCGGAAAGCTGGACGACGACGACTGGCCGCGGCTGACGTCGGCCATCAACCTACTGGCCGAAACCAAGTTGTTCATCGACGACACCCCGGCACTGACACCGACAGAGGTACGTTCCCGCGCCCGCCGTCTGACCCGCGAACACGGCCAGCTGGGCTTGATCGTGCTGGACTACTTGCAGCTGATGCAATCGCCCTCCAGCGGCGATAACCGGGTACAACAGATTTCCGATATTTCCCGCGGTCTGAAAGCCTTGGCCAAGGAAATGAATGTGCCGGTGATCGCCCTGTCCCAGCTGAACCGCAACCTGGAACAACGCCCCAACAAACGCCCGGTGATGTCGGACTTGCGCGAATCCGGCGCTATCGAGCAGGACGCCGATTTGATCATCTTCGTCTACCGCGACGAGGTCTACAACGAAGACAGCCCGGACAAGGGCATCGCCGAAGTCATCATCGGCAAGCAGCGTAACGGCCCGCTCGGTACCGTGCGGCTGACCTTTTTGGGCCAATACACCCGCTTCGAAAATTTCGCCGGGGTTTATTCCGGCAGCGAGGATTACGAATGACACCGCCAGCTTTTGTACTACTGAACCTGGACGCAATACGGCATAATCTGGCACAGGCCAAACGCTACGCGCCCAATAACAAAATCATGGCGGTCATCAAGGCCAACGCTTACGGCCACGGCATCACCCGGGTGGCCAAGGCCTTGGAGCAGGCCGACGGACTGGCGGTGGCCCGCGTCGATGAAGGCGTGCGCTTGCGCAAGGCCGGCTTTACTCAGCCCATTACCGTGCTGCAAGGCTTCGTCTGCGTCGACGAATTGCAATTGATGCTGCAACATCGGCTGGATGCCGTGATTCACACCCCGCAACAAATCAGCCTGCTGCAACAGCAACCTGCCGCCGATGCCGGTTTATCGATCTGGCTGAAAATGGATACCGGCATGAACCGGCTGGGCTTCAAGGGCGCCGATTTCAATGCTGCCTACCAGCAATTGCTGAATTGCCCGCTGGTAAAACAGCCGATCAACCTGATTACCCATTTCGCCAATGCCGACGATTTGCTGGACGACAAAACCCGCAGGCAAATCGATCTGTTTAACGATGCGGTGCAAGGCTATCCCGGCCAGCGCAGCATCGCCAATTCGGCCGGCATCATAGGCTGGCCCAATGTGGTCAGCGACTGGGTCCGGCCGGGACTGATGCTGTACGGCTGCTCGCCGTTCGCCGGCAAAACCGGCGCGGATTTCGGCTTGCGGCCGGTGATGAGCCTGCATTCGCGCTTGATAGCGGTCAAAAACGTCGCCGCCGGCGAAACGGTCGGTTACAGCGGCACCTGGCAATGCCAAACCGACACCCGGCTGGGCGTAATATCGATCGGTTACGGCGACGGCTATCACCGCCATACCCGAACCGGCGCGCCGGTTTTGGTCAACGGCCGGCGTGTGCCGCTGATCGGCCGGGTTTCCATGGACATGATCACCGTCGACCTCAACAGCCAGCCCGCCGCCCAACCCGGCGACCCGGTCACGTTATGGGGCGACGGCCTGCCGGTCGAAGAGATCGCCCGCCACGCGGATACCATACCGTATACCTTGCTGTGCGGGATTACGCAGCGGGTGCAGATTGTGGAGCAGGCATGACGACACGAAAGTTGGCAAGGTAAAATAGAACCGTAGTCCGATTAGCGATAGCGTAATCGGACGCGTGTTAAATCTTTGTTCCTCCGATTACGCTGCGCTAATCGGAGCTACGCGGGCTAACCCGTGGCTCAAAGAGACGTTCCGATTCGCTACGCGCCCCTTAACTTGGCTTTAGGCTAAACAAAATATCGGAGATACTGAATGCAGAATGTTGCAACACCACTGTATATGGACTGGTCTTTTTGGGCTGTTGTCATCGCATTTGCTGCGCTGGTTCTATCTCAAGTCCCTCCTATACATGTAATGTTAAAAAGAGCCAAAATTGACTTAGAGCTCTATTCAAAGATATCCATTACGCATAAGCTTGGAAATCCAAATCTTCAATTACATTTGATTCTTAATAACATTGGAGGCCGTAGAGTCAGAGTGAAAGACATCAAGGTATCAATCTCAAAAGATGGAACGCATTTGGTGAATTTACCAGCACAAAATTACCTGCAAAATCAAAATGATCAGAATACGGTTCTCTTTACTACTTTTGCCTTGGACCCTAAAGACGAATGGGCGCATATTACAAACTTTCTAAATTTTTTCAGTAGAGACGACGAGAAGGCTTATCAAAAAATTGAAGGTGACCTACTTACTGATTTTAGGTCTCACCAAAAAGAAATGAAAGGCGAAGGAAATCAAGAGGAATTTTACGAGCACCCCAATGAGCTCGTTCAACCTGCCTTTAACTTTTTCGAGAAACATTTCTGCTGGAACGCTGGAGAATATAATATGTCGGTCATCGTTACAACCGACTCAAAATCGGCTGATGTTGTTAAAAACTATCGATTCACAATATTTGAGTCTCATACAGAAACACTGAGTGCGATAAAGGAGCACTTTAAATATGGTGGTGGGTTGTATTGGAACCCGAAAATTCAAACCAGTGTAATCCTGGAAGTAACGGAAGCCTAACAAACAACTGCACGCAGGGCCGTAGATACTGTTATCCAAGTCAAGCCAAATGAATAGCTGAATCGAACGGCTTGGCGGATTTTAAGACACCGAAAGCAACATGAATCAACTTACGCATCATGGCCCCGATAATCAGCTTATTGGGTTTACCTGCACTGGCCAAGCGGTTTCTGAATTGCTTTCCCCAGGGCCGTAGGGCCGTAGGTCCGATTAGCGATAGCGTAATCGGACGCATGTTTAAGATATTCCTTCCTCCGATTACGCTGCGCTAATCGGAGCTACACGGACTTAAATCGTCGGGCCGTTTATAAGCTTTTTGATTTTTACCGAAAAGGATACAGTATCCGTTATGAACACAATCTCTATTGCCGATATTCTGGAACTTCCGGTGCAGGAGCGCATTCAGCTTGTCGAACTTATTTGGGACAGCGTCGCTGCAGTTCCTGAAGCGGTGGAAGTTTCGCCAGAACTTAAAGCCGAACTGGAACTACGCTTAATTGAGTTTGAGAGAAATCCAGAAGCTGGTTATTCTTGGGACCAAGTAAAATCGCGTCTTAAAGATGGGTCATGGCGTACGACCTGAAATTTTCTGCACGAGCATTACGTGAAATTGGCGAAGCTCGAGAATGGTACGAGTCACAGAGCCCCGGTCTTGGTGAAGAATTTATCGCCGCAATGGAACTGCAGTTAAAACGGCTGGAGCAAGCCCCATTGCTCTATGCCGAAGTAATTCCAGATGTTCGTCGCGCACTTTTACCGCGCTTTCCATTCGGCTTGTTTTACGTGGTACGCGGCAATTTAGTTCATATCCTGGCAGCGTTGCATGATGCCAGAAATCCGAATCGTTGGCCTAAAAACCGTTAACTATACGCTCCTAATGTCGCGCCCCTCAGATATACGTTGGGGATCGAGATAGAACTGTAGATTAGCGTTAGCGTAATCGGACGCATGTTGAATCTTCATTCCTCCGATTACGCTGCGCTTTTATGCCCTTTGGGTAAATCGCAGCTACACGGGCATTTCCCGCTATGCAAAAGGCGATATCAAGCTTAATATAGCTCAAAATCTTGTACAAACCGAGGGACATCCATGAGCATTGCCAGCAGCGACATCGTGCCTTTTTCCGAAGCCCGAACCCATTTATCCAGCTTGGTCAGCGAGGTTCAAGCCGGCAAGGAAAAAATCATCACCAAAAACGGCGAAGGGGTAGCCGCCTTGATCGCCGCCGACAGACTGGATCATTACCACCGCCTGGAGCGCGCCCATATTCATTTGTTGTGTCTGCAGGAAATTGAGGCCGGCTTGGCGGATGTAGCGGCGGGCCGTCATCACGATGCGCGGCAAGCGCTCACTGAAATCAAACGAAAACGCGCGCCTTCGGACCTATAGCCATGCAGGTGAGGTTCACCGATAATTTCCTTGCTAACTTGGACAGCATCGAAAACTATTGGCTTGAAGCCGGCTTCCCGGCCAACTACGACCGCTTGCTTGAAATCCTTAGCGCTCAGGTCGTCTCCAATCTCGAATCGTTTCCCGAGATGGGGCGGTCGTTTGCCCGTTATGAGGCTGAATCTGCCGAGGCCAAAATCCGCATTGACAAGCTAAGCACGCTCTACCCTAAGATTCGCGAATATCTATTGGAAGATTATTTGCTGCTGTATTTATTAACCGATGCTGTCTACATGCTGGCGGTCAAACATCATAAGCAGCTGTCCTACGATTTTCAGCATTTATGGCTGAATCAATGACCCCCATGCGAACGAACCATGGCTAAAAAACCAAAATCCGCTTTCGTCTGCACCGCGTGCGGCGCCGATTATGCCGGCTGGTCCGGGCAATGCAATCAATGCGGCGAGTGGAACACCATCAAAGAAATCAAACTCGGTGCCGGCAAAGCGGCGGCACGGGATAATAGCGGCTATGCCGGCGCCCGCAGCGAAGTGCGCTTGCTTTCCGAGGTCAATCTGGCCCAGGCCGAACGCATCTCGACTGGCTTGACCGAGTTCGACCGGGTACTGGGCGGCGGCATCGTCACCGGCAGCGTGGTGCTGATCGGCGGCGCGCCGGGGGCCGGGAAAAGCACCATCCTGCTGCAAGCCATCGCCCACATAGCAGAACGGCTGCCGGTGCTGTATGTATCCGGCGAGGAATCGTTACAGCAAATTGCCGAACGCGCTCAGCGGCTGGGTTTGAAAACCGCCGGCATCAAAATGCTGGCGGAAACCTCGGTACAGCAGATATGTCAGGTGCTGGACGAGGAGCTGCCCAAAGTAGTCATCATCGACTCGATTCAGGTCATGTACACCGCCGATTCTGATTCGGCGCCCGGCTCGGTGTCGCAGGTGCGCGAATCGGCCAGCTATTTGACCCAGTACGCCAAGCGCAGCGGCGTGTCGTTTTTCATGGTCGGCCACGTCACCAAAGACCAATCGCTGGCCGGGCCGATGACGCTCAGCCACATCGTCGATGCCCAGGTGGTGTTATCTTCCACGGACGATTCGCGTTTTCGGGTATTGCGCGCCGACAAAAACCGTTTCGGCAGCGTCGGCGAACTGGGTTTTTTTGCGATGGAAAGCAGCGGTTTGAAGGAAGTGAAAAATCCGTCGGCGATGTTTTTGTCGCGGGCCGAAAAGCCGTCGCCCGGCAGCGTGGTAACCGTATTGTGGGAAGGCACAAGGCCCTTGCTGGTGGAAATTCAAGCGCTGGTCACCGAAAGCCAATACGGCAATCCGCGCCGGCTGGCAGTGGGATTAGACCAAAACCGCTTAGCCATGTTGTTGGCTGTACTGTCGCGGCACGGCGGCATCTTCACCGGCAACGACGAGATCTACGCCAACGTGGTGGGCGGCATCAAGGTATCGGAAACCAGTACCGATTTGGCCATCATGGTCGGCGTGGTGTCCAGCCTGCGCGACCGTATCATTCCCTACGATACGGTGTTTTTCGGCGAAGTGGGCCTGAACGGGGAAATCCGCCCGGTCGCCAACGGCCACGCCCGCCTCAACGAAGCGGCCAAACACGGCTTTAAACGCGCCGTGATCCCAAAGAGCAACAAACCCAAGGACCCGGTCAAAAACCTGGAGATTCATGCGGTGAGTAACATTCAGGAAGCCCTGGCGGCGTTAAGCGATTTATAAAAACCGCCGCTCAGAGAAACAGCAACTCCGGCGCGATTCGCTGCATGAACAGCTTGCGATATTCTTCCGACTTACGCACCTGCATGCTTTCCAGCGGATTGAAATCGTCGGTAATCACGATGCCGTCCCGGTCGTCGAGGACGTAGGCGTGATCCAGCAGCCATTGTACGCGCCGATCGGAGTTGTTGCGGTCGAGCGCTATCGGTTCTTGCGAGGCTAAAAAAATGAAGTCGGTAAATTCCGCTTTTTCAGTGATATAAACACTGACTTCCGGCAATACGGTTTTGAGCGTCTTGTAAACGGAAGCTACCGCCTCGGCGCCTTCTCCGTGGGTAAAGCCGACATAATTCAAGGCCAGCACGCCTTGTTTTTTTAACAAGCCGCTAAGTTCTCGCAACATTTCCACGGTCAAAAGATGGGTAGGCTCGGAGCCGCCGGTAAAGCAATCGTGGATGATGAAATCGTATTGCTTTTTCAATTGGGTGATTTCATAACGGGCGTCGCCGACGATAAAATCGCCGGTGGGCTTGAAATGAAAATAGTCCAGCGCGGCGGAGGCGACGGCAGGGTCGATTTCGATGGTATCGGTCGCCAGCCCTTTCGATTTAAGGTCGCTAGCCACATGACCGCCCCCCAGGCCGATCAGCAAGGCATCGGTTGCCCGCGGCCTGAATAAAGGCAAACCGCCTAAAACAGCTTGATAGCTCAGCAAGCTGCGGCCGCGTTCAAGCTCGACGGCACTCAATACCGACGAATCGGACAGCAGCAAGCGATGGCCGTTATGCAGATCGTCGACCACCCGCACCCAACCGTAAACGCTTTCCTCTTCGTGTACCACTTTAAAACCCTTGCCGGCGGCATGCGGCGTGGCATAACCGTTGGCGCTCAGCAAGCCGACCGCAATACCGGCAAACCATAACGGCAAACCGGCCGATAGCTTGTTAAAACCGGCTTTATCCCGCCACATTAAAGGCATTGCCCAGATAAACAACAACAAACTCAAGGAAAAAATGATGGACCGGGTACCGAACAAGGGCAGCAGATAAAAACCGAGCAATAGGGTTGCCAACACGCTACCCAGCGTGCTGACGGCATATACCGAACCCACCGCCCTACCTACCTCACGTAAATCCTGAGCGGCGAGTTTAATCGCAAACGGCCCGACCATGGCCAGGGCGGTCAACGGCACGCCGAACAGCAGCAAGGCGCTGGCGAACGCTCCGGCGCGTATCCCCATGGGATTAGTCAGTTGCATGACAGGACCTCCGATAAACGGAATCAACACCGTGGTCAGGGAAGCCAAGGTAAAAATGTGCGCCAGCCGGATGCGCGGGTAACGGTCGGCCAAAAATCCGCCCAGATAGTAACCGACCGCCAAGGCGATCATGGTGACCGCAATCAGCGAGGACCAGACATACAGACTGACACCATAATACGGCGCAATAATCCGAGTACCGAGCAACTCCAGAATCATTACGGCACCGCCGCTGCAAGCCACGGTAAGCAATAAGCCCAGTTTGCCGATGGCCGGCGTGTGCGAATTGGGTTTTTTAGACATATTCGTTTTAGACCACTGCAATAACATAAAAAAACCCCCGATACGCGTCCTTTGCGTTCCGGGGGTAATTATTTTGCATCCTTGCTACGGGCTTCCTTTACCGCTTCCCGCCCTGGCCATCCGTAATGATGGCGGGAATCCCCCAATACGGGGAGTTTCCATAAACTCGAAATCCGTTATGCGGCAAGGCTTTTGCGGCGGCCGAAACCGATCAGGCCGGCCATGGCGCTGCCGAACAGCCATACCGCGCCGGGGACAGGTACCGGTTGCACCGACAAGCTGGCCACAACGCCGTAAGCGCCGTCGTTCAGCAGCGTGATGCCGTCTACATCAAATAACGGATGCGATGCACCGCCCACCAACAGGGTGTATTGGCCGGCGGCCAGGAAAACATGGTTCAAGGCTTCGGTCAAACCGCTGCCAAAATCGTTGGCGTGCATCAAATAGCTGATGCTACCGGTCGCGCCGCTAGTATTGGTCAGGGTGTTGATACCCGCGCCGAACGGACCGGCATTGGTACCGATGGTGGTGATGCCTTGGCCGGTAACCGCGAAGCCGCCTATGCCGCCTGGGTGTATCCCAACGGCTGGTACATTGGTTACGGATTCAACCGAGCTGGCGGGCACCATGCCGCTGAACAATGAAATCGCCACGTCCAGATCGCCCACTGAAGTGAAAGGACTGGCTGCAGTGCCGCCGGTTACGGTTCTACTGCTAGCGAAAAAGCTGCCGGCGCCGGTTGCCGCTACGCTGATATCGACGTAAGACGATTGTGCCAAGCTAAAGCTGAACCAGCGCAAGTCATGGCTGTTGGCCAAGGTGGGTTGCGTACCTTCGTACCAGCCGAAATCGGTGGTGACGGAATCGGTAAACGGGTTATTGACGTCCAGACTTCTGTACCCCACGTGCGCATTCGCTTGGCTGGCGAATAGCATCCCTAACAACACCACAACAGACGCGATAATTTTTTTCATAATAAATCCTCTTGTTTACTGTTTAAATTATATTTAACAGCAATGCTCTCGGCGTTTCCCTTAATATAGAGCAAGCGCCTCGATCCTCCCCATCACCAATAGGAGGCGGTCCGGCTATCTCGCATGCATGAGACCCGTAACTTTCCGACCCCGCCTCGCGACGGGTGTGGCCACGTTAACCGAAACCATCGATCGATTTGAAAGGCGCTCGACTTTCATGAATCAATAGATGCGTTAACAGGGTCTCTATTACAGGTATCGAGCCAAAACCAAGTAAAATACTAGGAATCATAATTTTAAATTATTCCCTAATATACTAAATTCAACGTTTTTTAATTAATCTGTGTTATTTGACTGATTTTTGATGCGCTATTACACCGACTCCCTACCTGCTAACTTGCACTCCCAGCCCTCTTTAAACGCTTAGGTTTTGAAATTCCGTTTTATCCTTAAAATGCTTGCGGCTTTGCGGCCCGCCCGCCTTGACAATGGGCAGCCAAGCGAAATGCTGTATAATTTTTCGACCTTTAGTTTGTTACCCGTTCGCAAGCCGAAGCCCGCTTAAGTCCGGCAAGGGTTATGAGGGACAGACGAATCGATATTTATTCATCCAATTTAAGGAAAAATATGCAAAAAGATTCCAACATGCCGCTTTGGGTTTTTTTGGCGTTTTCGAGTATAGAGACTCGGCGCGGTGCTTTGATATTAATTTGGAGCAGTTTATTGTTTACTATTTACTGCATCCCCTGGGTTATTTATTATGAAAACCCTTGGATAGCCAAATTATTTTTAATCGACGATTGGGAATGGTTTGCGATGATGGTACCCATGACCCTTTGGTATTGGCTGAGTATGAAATGGGTGGATAAAAAGCGCGGCTGGAATTTAGCGGTAAATACGGAAAAAACCAATATCGAATAACTGAAGACCAAGTTGAACCGATCTAAAATAGCCTTATTTTGGCGATATACCGCATAAGGCATCCAATTCGCGGCCGAGCATTTCGCTGTCGCCTAAGTTAAGTTCAACCAAGCGCCGCAGGTTGGTAATGCTATCAATATCGATATGCTCGCATTTAAAGCCGATTTGGCTGCCGAAACCATGGCTGAATTTCAACATCATGGAAATCGACACCTCATCGGATAAAACCAGCCTCAAGGTATAGGTATTCAGGTGGTTACCCGGCCAAGGTTTTTCGAAATCCAGCAAACAACCTTTCAGCGATATATCGATAACCTTGCATACCGTCCGGTTATCGCCATCGCTTAATACCGCCTCGGCATTGTATAAAATACGCTGATAATGTCTTTTTTCCCGCTCGCTTTCCGCCATCCGGCCTTACTCCAGAAAAAATTGCATCGGGGTTTTATCCACCTCGATGACATCATTATGTTGCAGTAAAACGGTGTTATCGCCCAACGGCTGCTTATTCACCGCCAAACCGCTATGGCCTTGCAGCGCCGAAACGTAATAACCGTCCTTGCGGCGGGCTATCACCACCACGCCGGCGCCTTCGTGCCCCAAACGCGTCATGGCTTTTTTGAGGGGCAATATGCGGCCGATATGCGGACCGTCCATGATTTGCAGATTGGCTTCCTGCGGTTTGCCGGCTTGTTCCAGCTTGCGGTTAAGGGCTTGCACATCGGCATCCTGGGAAAAAGACGGCGGCGTGAAGGGCTCGGCATCCAAAAACGACTCGGTCAGGGTATAAACGATGTAATGCTTACCGACGTTGACGACATCGTTATTTTGCAGGCTCCATTCCTTGGTGGCTTGATTGTTGATCAACAGCGGAAATTTTTCGTTCAGTTGTTTGACGACGCAGCTACCCTCTTTGATGACGGCCACGGCATGGGCCGGCGCGACCGCCAAACTGTCGACCACGATATCGTTGCTGTCATCGCGACCGATATGGACGACTCCTGCATCGTAAATGCCTGAATAAATAGGTTTGTCTTTAAAATAAAGGGTAAATTTTGCCATTACTGTTTTCTAAAAATCCCTGCAACCGGATTGTAGTATAGACGTTGCGGCAGTCCTTGCCGATTTCTCGGAAATTATTTTCCCATCACAAATTTAGCGCCGAATGCCTATTCCTTCAAATCAATTGCGGCCGAAAGAATTACTTCCGAGCCATAAACCTCTCGACGTAACAAAATTACAGTAAAATCGAAACCACTACCACAACCAAGCACCGACGATGAATACCTCCACCGCCGCGACCGAATCGCAACCGTTAATATCGCAAAATATTTATATTACCGGCACCGACAGAAATAGCGGCAAATCCGTCATCATGCTGGCCATCATGGAAATGCTGGCCGGCCATGCGGGTAAAGTGGGCTTTTTTCGCCCCATCATCCAATCCGGCGACAAAAAGGACGAATTGATTCAATTCATCCTATACCGCTATCAACCGGATTTACCTTACGAGGCCATGTACGGCTGCAAAAGCCACGAAGCCCGAGAATTATTGGCCAATGAGCAATACGGCGAATTGCATAAAATCATCCTGGCCAAATACCGCGCCTTAAAAGCCCAATGCGAACACGTGCTGTGCATCGGCTCGGATTACCGGCACGGCGATTCGATGTTCGAATTCGACTTCAACGCCCAGGTAGCCAATAACCTGGACTGCCTGATGCTGCCAGTCATGCCGGGCAGCGGACTGGACAACCTGCAGATTTTAAACAACCTGTCCAGCCTGAAACACGAATTGCACGAACACGATAACGCGGTGTTGGCCGTGGTGATAAACGGCGTACCGATCAAACAGATCGAAACGCTGCGCGCCGGCTTGAACCACGCCGGCGGCTACCCGATGTACGTTGTCCCGGCCGAGCCGTCCCTGGAAAAACCCACCATGGGCAATATCGCCCATGCCTTAAACACTAAAATGTTTACCTCCGATAACAACGCGCTGGGCCGGGAGGTCTACCAATACAAAGTCGCCGCCATGCTGGTGCCGGATTTTCTGGATTATGTCGAGGCGGGAGATTTGATTATTACCCCGGGCGACCGTTCCGACATCATACTGGCCAGCCTGCTGACGTACCAATCGACCAATTACCCGCAAATTTCCGGATTGTTGCTGACCGGCCACCAGGAACCCGGCCCGCAGGTGCAAGCCTTAATGGACGGGTTAAGCGAGATACCGTTCCCGGTATTGGGCGCGGACACGGACACCTTCACCACCGCCATGCAAGTCAGCCAAGTGTCGGCCCGACTGCATTCGCAGGACGACAGAAAAATCGCCAAGGCCCTGGGCCTGGTGGAAAACAATATCGACATGAACGAACTGCGCCAGCGTCTGCTCGCCAAAGCCAGCCATAAAATGACCCCGCTGATGTTCGAATACGATTTGCTGCAGCGAGCCAAGGCTCAAAAACAGCACATCGTGTTGCCCGAAGGTACGGAAGAACGCATTTTAAGGGCGGCGGAAATTTTATTGCTGCGCGACGTGGTCAAAATCACCTTGCTGGGCAACGAAGCCGAAATTCGCCAAAAAATCCAGGCCTTGGCCTTGAAACTGACGGATGTCGACATCATCGACCCGATGACTTCCGAACTGCGTCCGCTATTCGCCCAAGCCTATTACGAAGCCCGCAAGCATAAAAACATCATCTACGCCACCGCTTACGACCTGATGGGCGACGTCAGTTATTTCGGCACCTTGATGATCCATCTGGGCTTCGCCAACGGCATGGTGTCCGGCGCCGCGCACTCGACCCAGCACACCATTCGGCCTGCTTTCGAAATCATCAAAACCAAACCCGGCGCCGCCATCGTTTCCAGCGTATTTTTCATGTGCATGGAAGACCGGGTTTTGGTGTATGGCGATTGCGCCGTCAACCCCAACCCCAATGCGGAAGAATTGGCCGCCATCGCCATCAGCGCGGCCGACACCGCCAAAATGTTCAATATAGAGCCCTACGTCGCCATGCTGTCTTATTCTACCGGCGATTCCGGCAAGGGCGAAGCGGTCGACAAGGTACGCGAAGCCGTCAAAATCGCCCGCGCCCTGCGTCCGGATTTAAAACTGGAAGGCCCCATGCAATACGATGCCGCCGTCGACTCCGGCGTTGCCGAAACCAAGCTGCCGGGTAGCGAAGTGGCCGGCCAGGCCACCGTTTTCATCTTTCCCGACCTCAATACCGGCAATAACACTTACAAAGCCGTGCAGCGCTCGTCGGGCGCCATCGCGGTGGGCCCGGTTCTGCAAGGCCTCAACAAACCCGTTAACGACTTGAGCCGGGGCTGCACGGTACCCGACATCGTCAACACCGTTATTATTACCGCCATTCAGGCCCAGGAGAGCGGCACCCCATGATAATACGCGTATTAATCGGCTTGCTTTTCAGTCTGGCGAGCGTAAATTCGCCGGCCGAAACGCGCATCGCCATTTTGGATTTCGAGCTCAGGGATCTCACCCTGGCCCCCGGCATACCCGCCGAAATCCAACGTACCGCCTCCATACGGCCCTTATTGGCCGGCGAACTGGCGTCCGCCGGCTACACCATCGTCGACATTCCCCTAGCCGCGCAACAATCCGCCGACGGCGGCGTGGGATATTTGTTCGATCATGCCGACGCGGCGGCCGAGCTAGGCCGACAATTCGGCGCCGATTACGTATTGGTCGGACGCCTGCACAAACCCAGTTTCTTGTTTGCTTATTTGATGGGACATTTGGTTCGGGTCGAGAATCGAACGTTAATCGGCAACATCATTACCGAATCCAAAGGACCGAATGTCCAACTGGTTCGCAAGGCCGTGGAAAGCCTGGCCGATAAAATCGACGGCGTATTGGACAACCGCTACAGCCCGCCGCCGCCCGGCAAATCAAAACCCCGTTAACACCTGGCGTTATGCAATTAATCGTATCCAATACCCATATCGAAACCGCATGAAAATCCTTGTTCTCAACGCCGGCAGTTCATCCATCAAATACAGCCTGTTTGCCATGAGCGACCGCCGGGTGTTGCTAAGCGGCATCCTGGAACGCATCGGCGAAGCTATGGCGGTGCACCGCTATCGTTTGCGGGACGACGAACCGGTAAGCGTCGAAATGCGGCTGACCAACCATCAGCAAGCCCTGCAAACCCTGTTTTCCGGCTTGGCGGCCAGCGACACCGTCGGCAACGGCGACTTGGCCTGCATCGGCCACCGAGTCGTGCATGGCGGCGAACTGTTCCATCAACCGGCCTTGATTACCTCCGAAGTCATAAACCAAATCGCCGGCATGATCCCGTTGGCCCCGTTGCATAACCCGGCCAATCTGCTGGGCATAGAAGAATCTCTCAGGCTGATGGGTAATGTGCCGCAAGTCGCGGTTTTCGACACCGCGTTTCATCAAAGTTTGCCCGATTATGCCTACCGCTATCCTTTGCCGGCCTCTCTCTATACCGACCAAGGCGTGCGCCGCTATGGCTTTCACGGCACTTCGCACGGCTATGTCGCCAAACAGGCCGCCGAATTTCTGGGCCAACCCTTGCGGGAACTGAATCTGATTACCTTGCATTTGGGCAACGGCGCCAGCGCCACCGCCATAGAAAAGGGCCGCAGCGTCGATACGTCCATGGGGATGACGCCGCTGGAAGGCTTGATGATGGGCACCCGTTGCGGCGACATCGACCCGGCCCTGCATTTTTATCTGAGCCGCAATCTCGGCCTGCCTTTAGAAGCCATCGAAACCTTGCTGAACAAAGACAGCGGCTGCAAGGGCGTTTGCGGGGAAAACGATATGCGCGGCATTCACGCCCTGGCGGATGCGGGCGACCAATCCGCCAGCCTTGCCCTGTCGATGTATGCCTATCGCATCAAAAAATATATCGGCGCCTATTTTGCCGTGCTGGGCCGGGTAGATGCCGTGGTGTTTACCGGCGGGATCGGCGAGAACGACACCCGGTTAAGGCAACAATGCTGCGACGGGCTGTCCGCTTTGGGCATCGTTATCGACCCTCGGCAAAACCGGGCCCCCGCTCCGCCCTGCGCGGCTATCCATGCCGACACCTCAACCGTTAAAATATTGGTCATTCATACTCAGGAAGAACTCGAAATTGCCATCCAGGCCGAGACCTGCTTAACAGCCTTGCGTTAACGACCCGACCACCCACTCCAAAACCGTTTACCGACCCATGAAACCCATCATCCCGGAAGAAACCGCCCAAACGCTTTTGAAAGGCATCACGATTCCACCCCAACCGCAAATCATGGTGGACTTGCATATGGAAATGGCTATGCCGGAGCCCGGTTTCGCCGACATTGCCAAAATCATCACCAAGGATGTCGGTATTTCCGGTTCTATTTTAAAGGTCATCAACAGCCCTTGTTTTCAATTGCGCAATCAGGTCACATCGATCGGGCAAGCCTTGAATCTGCTGGGATTGAATAATGTCATCAATATCGTCAATTCTCTGTCCATTCGCAATTCGCTGTCGGATAACGCGATTACCGAATTAACCCGGTTTTGGGACAACGCCCAGGATGTGGCCATGGCGGCCGCGGCTATCTCAAAATTGACCGGCGTGGCTTCGCCGGACGAAGCCTACAGCTTGGGTTTATTCCACAACAGCGGCATTCCGTTGCTGATGCATAAATTCGAGCACTATCCCGCTGTCCTTACCCGCGCCTACGCGGAACCCGCTAAATTGATCACCGACATAGAAAACGAAATGATAGCCAGCAACCACGCCGTGGTGGGCTACTATGTCGCCAAGGCCTGGAAATTGCCGGCTTATATCGCCCAAGCCATTGCCGACCACCATAAGGTCGAGCCGATCTTTGCCGATAAAATCGCCTGCGAGCAAACCGAAAAAAACCTGCTGGCGATATTGAAGCTAGCGGAAACCACCTGTAAAACCCATAAGATGTTAGGCAATGCCGCCGTTGACCATGAGTTCGGGCGCGTCAAAAACGATTTATTGATCTACATCGGCTTAAGCGAATACGACTTCGAGGATTTGCAGGCCGAAGTGGTTGAAATGGGACTGCATTAACGTCTTGAGAACATGACCTGGTAGCGCATAAAACCTCGTAAAATCCCCGCGATTGCGATTACCGGCTTCCTCGGTAGCGGCACAATCCGGAGCAATTGGCGGTGCCGGCATGACAAGCTTTCGGCGACGCGATCGATTAAACCGCCCCGCGGCTGCATGGCGAAAGCTTGCGGACTACGCCACCTACCCTTCGGGCCGCTCCGCATCGCTTTGGGCGGCGGCTTTTTTGGCCACCGTTTCGGAAAACACGAACCCCTGGTCCATGCGTTCCATTTCCTTCATCACTTTTTCGAACAATAGCTCCAAACTTTCGCTGCTGAAAATCACATGCCGCATCAGATTTTCGGCGTGGGTCTGGCGTTTTTTATAATGGCCGTACAGGGCAAACAGCAAGGCCGCCAAACCGGTTACCGAGGTCTGCACCATGGCACTGTAGCCGACGCCCAGACTATCCAGCTTGAAGGCAATGACCGGCCAGGCCAACAATGCGAAACCGGCGACTAAGGCCAACCAGAAAAAGACTTTATTCAAAATGGCATAGCTGCGGGCTTTAATGAATAAATCGAACACCATCAAATAGCGTAATTTCAGCGGCTCGGACGAACTTTTACCCCAGGCGTCGGCGGCAAAATCCACCAATAACCGCCCGCTGGTTTTGTTGGGACTGAACAAGGTAGGCATGATTTTCTCCCCAAAGGCCGACAAGCCGAAGCTAACTTATAATCCACTTTTTATGTTGAAAGTTTATACCTGAACCGCAAACAGCGTTACCATAACCGCGATTATTTAGCCCTGGTTCATCATGCTTTCACATATCCTGCCCAAAGCCGAAATCTCCATCCGCGAAAACCTTAACTGGCTCTACATTCTCAGAAATCTGATGCTGTTTGCCGTGGTGATTGCAGTGTTTATCGCGGTACACGGCTTGGGTATCGAACTGCCGATGAACCAGCTCTGGCTGGCCATTTTTGCAATTTCCATCCTCAATTTATACACCTGGCTGCGCTTGCGCACCCCGGAACCCGTCACCGAACACGAGATTTTTTCGCAAATCTGCATGGACGTGCTGGCATTGGCCTATTTGCTATACCTGACCGGCGGGGCGTCCAACCCGATTATCTGGGTGTTTTTATTGCCGCTGATCGTCACCGCCATCATGCTGCCGCAATCCTACGCCTGGAACATGGTGATCATCACCTCCTGCATCTACACGGTGCTGATCGCCTATAACATACCCCTGCCGGCACTGGCGCCGCATGCCGACCACCACGGCATGACCAACCTGACCCCGGAAATGAGTTTGCGCATGCAGTTATTGGAAGACCGGCGTTATTTCAACCTGCATGTGTTCGGCATGTGGTTCGGCTTCGTGTTTAGCGCCGGTCTGGTGGCGTTTTTTATCATCGCACTGGCCAAAACGCTGAAAGAACGCGAGCGCAGCCTGGCGGAAGCCAGGGAGAGCGCGCTGCGCGACGAGCGGGTGGTTTCGCTGGGCACGCTGGCGGGC
>NZ_JANIBK010000051.1 GCF_024505165.1 Methylomonas rivi | reverse complement strand
CATGGTATTATAGAGTGATCCACTCTATGTGCGGATTAATTTATTGGGAGTAAAAATGGGTACTCATGCTCACAAAGATTTTTAAGAAATTCATAAACATCTCTATCTTCTTCTGGGGATGTGTGCCTTGAAATGCAAAGGTAATAATTTTTGCCTTTATATTTTAAGAAAATAATCCATTCACCAGTTAGATTGTTTTTCCTGGCTCTTTCTTCGTATCCCACAACAGTCATTTCATGAGCAAGGCGACCATGCCAGCCATGGGTCGATGGTGATTTTTCTTCGTCCTCATCTATACGCAAAAATAAATTATTGAGTTTTGGACTATTTGCACGTTCCAGCCCCCAATGATTGATTAGATTTTTGACCATGAATCTTGGATCAAAAAAGTGAACTTTCCAAAGGCCTTTAAGAGGTGGATGTTTGAACTGCGCGACTCGTCGCTTACAACCTCGACCAACTCCTTCAAGATCTTGAATTACATCAGTGATAGAAAACGAGTTATAAACTCTATGCTTATGAATTGAGGCGAGCTGAATCGAGAGAAATTGACTGACTCGGCTAAGATCAATTTGGCTAAAGCCAATATGATTATTTCTGAATTCAATTACCTCATCCTCAGAAACATAAAACCCCTCGAATACACCTTTTGTGTACATGATTCACCTTTCTGCTAGCTCCAAAGCTCCAGCTTAGAACCAGAGCCCACATTAAATCAATATGCCTGCACCCCAAACCTTAACAACAACCTCGGCAATATATCATCCAGATTCAACACATCCTTATCCGTCAATTCAATCAAGTTGAAATTGTACTTCCGGTAAATGGCGAGTTTTTCCTGTTTTCTGGCTTGATATTTGGCGTCGTTTTCGTAGCCCCAGAACTCGATATAGACCTTGCCGGTGGGGATGTAAAAGTCGCAGTACATTTCCTCTTCGATCGGCAGTTTGCGTTCGTAGGCGTGGACGATTTCCGCCATGTACAGCCAGTTGTCTATCAGCATTTCCGCTTTGGAGCGGACGAAGTGGCCGTCGGTGGTGCGGTGGGTGGCTTCGAATTTGTGGCGGAAGCTGTCCATTTTGTCGGCGTCGGTTTTGGGTTTGTCGACGCCCTTGATGTTGTCGACGTTGTCTTTCAACGCCCGGTTGCGGGCGATTTTTTCCGGCCAGCGCACGTAGGGAATGCCGGAGCGGCTGTCTTCGCCTTGTTCGGCGCCCATCGCCAAGCCTTGTTCGGTGACCAGCCAGCCTTTCAGGCCTTTTTTGATCCAACCCAGTTCGGACAAGATGTAATTCATTTTGTTGGCGGACAGCTCAAAGTGTTGCCCCAGCTCGGTGGCGGTCAGCAGCTTAGCCGCTTCCGCTTTGGCAGCGGCGGTTGGCAATTGGAAATCCTCGGGCCAGGCGACGTATTGGCCGTATTTACCGGTCAGATAGACGCCGCCGGCTGCAGTGCCTGCGCCGGTTAACTGCCATTTGTCTTCCTGTTTTTCGATTAGGCCCAGCGCAGTCAATTGCCCGAACATTTGCTCTTGGGACACGCCGCGCAATTTGGCCAGTTGGGTGGTGGATAGGCGTTTCTCGTCACTCATCGCTGTAGTTCTCTAGTTAGATCAGACTAAGTGTAGACCATGCCCAGAGCCGCTCTTAGGCGGCGTTGACGGTTGATTTAAACTTGACCGCCTGTAAATCGATATATTCCTCGGTACGTTAACCCGACTTACATTTTGGCTTTTACGACAGCCTTCCGGAGGGCGAGGGAGCGGATACCGCCGCGGTCAAAGTTTTTTCGCCACCTTATACAAACTCCAGCCCAGCACCAATACCATCAAGCCGATCGCCAAGCCCAAAAACAGTTCGCTGTTGAGCAGCTGTAACCAGTCGAAACCGGCGGCCGGGTGTGCGGCGCCGATTTCAGGGCCCAGACCGGCGGCAACGGTTTGATAGCCGGCGCTCAACAGCGTCTGCATCGGCAGGGTGTCGTAGCTCGGTTTTGCGGCCTTGTCCGCGCCGTAGCGCAGTTGGTAGCTTTGGCCTGGCTGGGCCAGAAACACCAGTTGGTAACCGGGGCCGCTGGCAATGATATTGCCGATGCTTAAGGGCGGATTGTCCTGGTTGTAGAGGACGATGCGGTAGTTTTGCCGGCGTTGTTCCGCAAAGCCGATGCGGGTGTCGTCCCGGTGGATGTCTTGAAAATGCAGCGCCGACAGATCGGCCTGGGCCAAGGTTTGCATACGGGTTTCCACGCCTTGCCGTTGCGGAATTTGCACTTCGGCCCGGCGGCTGAAATTGGGGCTGGCAACCTGGAGTGTAAAGCCGGTTAAAGGCTGGTTTTGGGCTTGAATATCGATTAGCGTGGTTTTACGCTCGGCGTCCTGGCTGACGCTGAATCCGGTTAATGCATAATCGAACAGTTGTTCGGCGTCCGTCACGGTTTCGGTTCGATTGTGCCATAGCTCGATGCGGTCGACGTGCAGCGGCTGGCGTTGCAGGCTGGTTTTTTCGCTGCGCTGCAATTCCGTTTCGCCCTGCAGCGTGCGGCTCAGTTCCATCAAATCGGCCTCCCGGGTTTCGACAGCCTGGGCTATGGCGATTTTGAAATGTCTGTCCCGGTTTGCCGGCAGCGCCACTTCGGTATTGGCGGCCGGCATGAAACGCGAATAATCGAAAATCAAGGCATTCTCGACCAAGGTGTGCCAGTTTCGGCCGTCTTCCGAGCCTTGCACTTGCAGACTGTACTCGAAATCCCGCTGCGAGGTCGCCACCTTGAAACCGTCGATGTTGGGCGAAGCGTCCGTCAAATCCAGGCTGATGACGATGCTGTCCCGGCCTATTGTTTGTAGGCCGGGTTTTTCGCCATGGCTGGGTATACGCCTGACCACGGTTTTTCGGCCGGCTATTTTTTGCAATAAATACGGCGTTTCCACGCCGGCCGCATCGAACAGGCGCAGGTCGCTGAAATCGGCATGACTCGCGGCATACACGGCGGCATCCAAAGGTATCGCCAGCAGGTTTTGCTGTGCGCCGTCCGGGCTGACGACCTCACGGCTGAAGCGGTAAAGAGCCCCCTCCTCGGCCCGCGCGCTCGGCAACATTAAACAAAACAGCAAAATAAGCTTGATCATCATGATGATTTCTCGCCGGTCGCCTGACCGAGAAAGGTTTGTTGATAACGCATGTAAAAAAACGCCCCGCCCAAGGCCAGCATGCCCAGCACGATGAACGCCAGGATCCGGTACAGCTGTTCCAGCCGGGCCAGGTCTATGAAAAACACCTTCCAGGCCACCAAGGCAAACAAGCCCAAGCCGACCAGCCTGAACATGGCGATTTGGCGTTTGATGCCCAGAAACACCAAGGTCAAGGCAAACGCCGACCACAAAATCGATACCCCGCCGGAGCGCAAGCCGGGCACGTATTGGTATAACAGGGAGTTGATTTCCAGACTTAAAAACGTAAACAGCAACACCAGCGCGGCGCCGGCAAAGCCTTGGCGGATGGCGGCCTGTTGTGCGTCCGTTGCCGGCAAACGCCGGCAGGCAAACCACAAAAAACCGATGATGGCGGCAAAATCCAGCAAACGCATCAGGGCAAACCGAAATGAATATTGGCCGCCGTAACGCACGGTCCAAACGCTATCCAGCGACGAGAGTCGACCCAGGCTTAAATCCCATGATGGTAAATCGAAAAACAACAGTTTCAGCAACACACCGCCGACCAGCAAGCGCAACGCCAGCAATAGCCAGTCGCCGGGCGCGGCCAGATAACGCAACAGCAGCAAAGTAGCCGCCGCCAGCCACACCAAGGTCAACATCGGCATTTGCAGCGGCGGATACAGGTAACCGAAGCTGCGGTACAGTTCCAGTTGCAACACCACGAACAGCATGGCGGCGGCCGCAATCAGAATGGCTTGCAACAGCCAGTTATCCTTCGACCAAAGCGGCACATCGGTGCGGTCATCGCACGCCAACGGGCCGGCCTCGGCGGGTTTTTCGGTCAGCCGATACGCCAAACCCAGCGAAGCGATGGGGACGCCGAAGCTAATCAAGCGCTCCAGCAGGCCGAGCAGGAAGCCGGTTAAGCTTTGCTCGCCGCCGGCCATGCCGGCGCCGTACTGGTCGGCCAAGTCGATAAAACAAAACCGGAACATCACGATTACGTAGAGGCCATAGGCGATCTGGCGTAAAAACCGGCTGCGCATTTTGCCGGCCATCCACAGCATCACCAAGGCTTGCAACGACCAGCTGACGGTGAGCCATTGCTTGGATAACAACAACGGCAGGGTGATGGTGATAAAAAAGGCGGCCAGACCGATAAAACTCAGCAGCAGCTCCTTATCCGCAACGCGTTTCGCCAGACAATAGTAGACATGGCCGATATAAAATCCGGCCAGCGCGACGGTCAGCAACGCCAGCCAGATTTGGCCGTATTGGTCCGCGATCAAATGCTGAGCGGTGGCGAAGAAAATGCCGGCGTTGACGATCAAGGCCAGCAAATCCAGCAAGGTCGATTTAACCCGATTGACCAGACAAAACAGGAACACCATGGTCGAATACAGCACGAAAAAACCGGCTAAAAACGGAAACACCTGCCAGAAAAACTCATTTTGGTATTTGTCCAGCGCGGCAAAAAACAGCAGATAATTAAAGAAAAAGCTCAAAAAATTCAGCAAATGCCATTGTTTGTACCAGTTGATGCCGAGTATGCCGACGCCGAGCAGCAGCATATAGGCGTACAAACCGACAAAATTTACCTGACCGGTGGACAGCAAAATCGGCGTGCAATAACCGCCGATGACGGCAAAAATCGCTACCAGCATGGAATCCAAGCGAATCGCCAAGGTCGCCGCGCTGGCGGTGACCAGGATCATCAAGGCAAAGGTCGGATACACACTCAACAGGTGATAAAAACCGAAGGCGGCAAACACGCTGAAATACAACACGGCGATGCCGCCGCCCAATAATCCCTGGCTAAATAAATGATACTTGCCGAAGGCCAAGCGCACCCCGCCGATAATCATGCCCAAGCCGGCCAGCACGGTCAACGCCACCCTGGCCTGCTCGCCGATCAGTCCGTTATCGATGGAATATTTCAGGAAAAAACCGATGCCGGTCACCAATATCAGCACGCCGATACGCAACAACCAGTTGCTGGCCACCGCGTATTCCATGCTGGCGCCTTCCGTCCGGTGGCCTTCGCCGACGATGATCCAGTTCCAGATTTGCAGCAGGATTTGCCTGGCCGCCAATTCGAATCGGCTAGGCTCGGCGGTTTGGTAATCGAAATGTTGCCAGGGATCCTCGAGAGGCGGTTCGACGCTGGTTGCGGCGGCTACGGCGGCCGCTTCCATAACGGGCTGCTCCGCTTCGGCGGCCGCGGCGATGGGTTCGATAATGGGATCGGGAATTAGCCGGTGCTCGACGGCTTGCGGCGGGATTTGTTGGCTGTCGAATTGCGTCTGCATCGCTCGCAGCAGCGTCCGCTGTTCGCAAATCGCCTCGGCGACATTTCTAAGCGAGCGGCTCAGCTCGTCGTGCAAGCGCTGCTGTCTAATCAACAGCAGCACCAACAAAACCAGCATGGCCAGCGGCACCATTACGGCGATAAATACGACCAAACCCCAAAAATCGTCCATGGCAGTCTCCCAAACCGGACTCACGAAAAATCGAACAACCGGGCAAAGCATAGCCTTACAGCGGACAGTTTGCCATTTTGCCGAAATATCAAGTGCTTAAATACTGCATAAGCGTATGCGGCCGGGTGACATAAAAGGCAATTGGTTATTTCTCCCTCACCAAACGCTGCACCACTAAACTGCCTATCATGTCGCCTTCCACATTGACCATGGTTCGAAAGGTGTCCAACAAACGGTCGATGGGTAACAAAATTGCAACCGCCTCGGCCGGCAAGCCGACCGATTGCAATACCATCACCATGGTCACCATGCCCGCGCTGGGTATGCCGGGCGCGCCGATCGCCGCCAACATCGTGGTAAAAAATACGATGAGTTGTTGCGCCATATCCAGCTCTATGCCGGCCAAATTGGCCACGAATAATGCCGCAAATGCTTCATACAACGCGGTACCGTCCATGTTGGCCGTTGCGCCCAGCGGAATCACGAAACCTGCGATGCTGGGTTTAACGTGCAAATGTTGTTCGGCGCAACGCAGGGTGATAGGTAAAGTCGCGGAACTGGAACTGGTGGCAAAGGCGGTTATCAGCGCTTCGCGGGCCCCGCGGAAAAATTTCAGCGGCGGGATTTTGGTAATCGCAAACAGCAGGAACGGCAACACTATCAAACCGTGCACCAGAATAGTCCCTATCGCCACGACGACGAAGCGGGCCAGACTGCTTAATACTTCAATGTTTTGCGTCGCCAACAACTGTGCCAGCAAGGCCAAAATGCCGAACGGCGCCAGCCGCATGATCCAGCCCACCATGCCCAGCATCAATTCCAGGCCTTCCTGCAAAAGCTGCAGAATATTTTTGTAGCGTTCGCCGCCAATTACCAGCGCAATGCCCAGCAACAAGGCAAACATGACTATCGCCAACACATTACCTTGCGCCAGCGCGGCAAACGGGTTGATAAACAAGCCGTGCAGGAAATTGGCGACAAACTCGGCAAAACTCATCTGCTTGGCGGCAATGTTTTGATTTGCCCCTTGGAACAATTCCAGGCTTAAGCCTTTGCCGGGCTGGAACCAGTTGGCGGCGGCCAGGGCCAATAGGATGGCCGCCGCCATGGACAGCAGAAAAAAACCCAGCGTCGAAATCCAGACCCGGTGCAATTGGCTATGCTGGCGTAAATTGGCCACCCCGACCGCAATCGAGGTAAACACCAATGGCACCAGCACCATTTTCAACAAGTCGATAAACAGCGTGCCGACGATACCGCACAGATAAATGCCTTGTTTGACGCCGCTGGTCTCGGGGCCGAGTTGGGCAAACAGCACGCCCAACCCGATGCCGAAGAGGGCGCCAAGAAAAATTTGCGTATTCAAAGACATGTCCGCGGCTCCGGGATTAAAAGCGTTATCGAAAACTGGCCGCTCATGATAACCGCGTTGCATAGCTATTGTGGGCGGTATTTCGGTAGAATCGACGCTTATGACGATAGACACTACAGAAGATTGCCTGTGCGGGTCCGGCCAAAGCTATGCGGATTGCTGCGAGCCCTTTCACGACGCCGCCAGCTTGCCGGCGAGCGCGGAAGCGCTGATGCGTTCGCGCTTTACCGCCTACGCGCTGAGAAAAACCGATTATTTGTTATCCAGTTGGGCGGACAGCACACGGCCGGCGGGCATCGACTTTTCCAAGGAAACCGCGCAATGGCAAAGCATGCGGATTATCGCCTGTAAGAAAGGCGGGGCCAAGGACGCCAAGGGTATAGTCGAATTTAAGGCTTTTTACAGCCAGGACGGCATGGATTGTTTCATGCACGAAATCAGCCGCTTCGTAAAAACCGGCCCGCGCTGGCAGTATCTGGACGGCGTTATCAAAGCCGCCGGCAAGGCCGAAACCCATCAGACAGCCGGCAGAAACAGCCTATGCGGCTGCGGGAGCGGTAAAAAATTCAAACGTTGCTGCGGTCAATAACCTAGGCGTCAAAGTTGCTGCAAATATTGCAGCACCTCTTCGACATGGGTTTTGACTTTTACTTTACGCCACTCGCGGATCAATACCCCGGTCTCGTCGATCAGAAACGTGCTGCGCTCGATGCCGCGCACCTGCTTACCGTACATGTTTTTCAGTTTGATTACATCGAACAATTGGCATAACCGTTCGTCCTGATCGGACAACAAATCGAAGGGGAATCCCTGTTTGCACTTAAATCCTTCGTGCATCTTCACGCTATCGCGGGAAACCCCCAGAATCGCGGTATTCAAGGCGTCGAATTGTTGTATATGATCCCTGAACGCCTGCCCTTCCTGCGTACAACCGGGGGTGTTGTCCTTAGGATAAAAATACAACAGCAGTTTTTTGCCGGCAAAATCGGCCAGCGACAGGGTCTTATCGCCGGTGGCCGGCAATTGGAAATCGGGTAGGTTTTGGCCGATAGTTGCTATAGTCATAGGGTTAGCGTTTGATGGGTTCAAGAATGGCGTCGATATTCAAACTGTCGCAGAAATCCAAAAACTCCTCGCGTAACGACAAAATCCGCACATTCGGCGGCACCAGCAGCGTAAAGCGGGTCGAAAAAACTGGGTTGCTGAACAGCATGGACGGATGCAGGCTGGCGCTGATTTCATCGATAAAGATGCCGCGATCGACTAAAAAAGAGGTGATGTCGTATAACAAATCCTTTTTTTCCATCGAAATGGTTTCCATGGTATAGGGCACGCCTTCGGGCGGATTGAGCGGTTCGGTCAGGTGCTCTTGCGGCCGCAACAAGCTGATTTGAACTTGAAAGCGCTGGCGCAAACCTTCCAGCAATCCTTCCAGTTTGGCGATATGGTTCCAGTTGCCGTCAATCAATCCATAAATTGAAGTAATGTCGGTTAAATTCGAGGTTCTAAGCTCCAAAACACTGCATTGGCACGCGCTAACCGCCGAGAGGATTTCAGTGATTAAGCCATCGGTTTTGTTCCCTAACACGGTGATTGCTAGCTGCATGTTTCTCTGCCTTTGGAGGTGATGCCAAAGTTTAGCATCATTATCGAGAAACCAATATTCATTAAAACATATCCGCATTTACTGAAATATATCCATCGGCTTGCCCTAACGACAACTAAAAGCCGGACCCGGTCCTTCTCTAAATAGGCAACCAGTACACCGCTCAGCGGCGTTAAAGATACCTAATAACGCGCAAGGGATGGCCGATTTTTCAATTACCGACAAGTTGCAACTGCGTGCCAGTCTGGCTCGCAATCGTTATGAGGCTTGGTGGCCGAGATGGCGGCAGTTGCCGAAGTCGATGTCGCAAAGCTTACAAAAATTCACAAAATAGCCGAATGGCAACAAGGTTTATACGCCGCCGCACGAACAACTGTTGTTTATTTTCAATCGGATACGGACAAAAATATGAGTTGGCGCGCTGATTGCTCTAGTGGAGTTGTCGAATCGTTATATACATTGATATACTACGAATCAAAGCAACATTACCTTGGCAATTTCGAATCGGTTTTTTCATGCAGCGGCCGGATAAGGCCGCTGCGAACTTTATACTTAGGATTATTGGTGATTCATGATTCAAAAAACATTATTTGCCGGCAGTGCCGCCAAGCCAGCCCTCGCACTGCTTGCCGCTGGCGGGTTCTGTATAAACGGCAGCATGGCGGTGCAGGCGGCAGAAAAGAAAAGTTATACCAGGGTGCCGTTTGCCGCTTTCGAAAGCCAGATGTCGGATGCCTTGCTGGGCAGCGACAAGTACGAAAAACCGGTCTGGAATCTGCATGACGCGCTGCATTTGCCGAAATGGCTGTCGATGTCGGTCGAGCAGCGCACCCGCTACGAAACTCAGGACGGCCAATTCAAGGCCAACGGCAGGGGCGGCGATCAGCAGATCGCGCTGCAAACCGACTTCTGGCTGCAAGCCAATTTAGGCAAGTTCCGCGCCGGCGCCGAATTTCTGGATGCACGCGCGCTGGGCGCCGACAGCGGTTCCGGCGTCAATAACACCCACGCCGACAATGCCGATTTCATCCAGGGTTATGCGGCCTGGGCCGATCAGAATATTTTTTACAGCGGCTACGGCGCCGAAGTCATCGCCGGCCGCCAAACCCTCAATTTCGGCAGCCGCCGACTGGTCGCCAGAAATGCGATGCGCAACACCATCAACAGCTTTACCGGGGCCAGACTCAGACTGGTCGATTACAATCATTGGCAATTCAACGGCTTCGTCACTATGCCGGTAATTCGTTATCCGACGGCAGCGGCCGACATCCTCGACGAAACCCACGAGTTCGACGAGGAAGACACCCACACCTGGTTTTCCGGCGGCATTCTGGAAGTCAGCGACCTGTTCCGGGGCGTCAACAGCGAGGTTTATCTGTATCATCTGGACGAAGGCGACAGCCAGCGCAACCAGACCCGCAATCGCCGCTATTTTACGCCCGGCATGCGTTTTTACCTGAAACCCAAGAAGGGACAATTCGACTTCCAAACCGAAACCATCGGCCAGTTCGGCAGCGTACGCTCCAGCACCGCCGCCGGCAACGGCAGGGATCAGGATCACGAAGCCTGGTATCAGCATTTGGATGTCGGTTATACCTTCGACATAGCCTGGTCGCCGCGTCTGGCCCTGGAATACGACTATGCCAGCGGCGATCACGATCCCAACGACAATAAAGACCAGCGCTTCGATACCTTGTACGGCGCCCGCCGCTTCGAATTCGGCCCCACCGGCATGTACGGCGCCTTCGCCCGCGCCAATTTGAACAGTCCCGGTCTGCGTATCGCCGCCTCACCCACCGCCGATGTCCTGCTGGGCTTGAGCCATCGTATTCATTGGCTGGCGGAAGACAAGGACAGCTGGACCACGGCCAATCTGCGCGACACCAGCGGCAACACCGATAACTACATCGGCCAGCAACTGGAGCTGAACGCACGCTGGGATTTCAACAGCAGCTTGAATTTCGAAACCGGCTGGGCGCATCTGTTCAAGGGCAGCTTCGCCAAGGACACCGCCAATGCGCCGGCCAAGGAAGATGTCGACTATTTTTACGTACAGAGCCAGCTGCGGTTTTGACGAATCCGCCCGTCGGCCATAGGGTCCGCCGCGCGCGGTTTTCATCCGAATTTTCAAGGTACGCGCTGCTTACCCAACAATAATTGGAGATTTTTATGCTTTATAAACGCTTGTTAGATCTGATCCTGACCGCTTGCTTGCTAGTATTTATGCCCTCGGCGTGGGCTGAAACGGTACTGGTCGCCGTGGCCGCCAACTTCACCAAGCCGATGACCGAAATCGCCGAGGCCTTTGAGAAATCCACCGACCACGAAGCCAAACTGTCTTTCGGCTCATCCGGCAAATTCGTCGCCCAAATCGAGAACGGCGCGCCGTTCGAAGTGTTTATGGCCGCCGATCAGGAAAATGCGGTCAAATTGCAAACCGCCGGGCTGGGGTTAGCGGACAGCCGCTTTACCTACGCCCTCGGCAAGCTGGTACTGTGGTCGGCGACGCCCGGCTATGTCGACGAGCAGGGCGAAATCCTGAAAACCGGTCATTTCAAACATCTTGCATTGGCCGATCCCAAACTGGCGCCTTACGGCGCGGCGGCGGTAGAAGTCCTGAAAAATTTGGGCTTGCAGGAAAAACTGCAGCCTCTGTTAGTCCAGGGTGAAAATATCTCGCAAACCCATCAATTCGTCAGCACCGGCAATGCCGAGCTGGGTTTCGTGGCTTTGTCCCAAGTCATTGAAAACGGCAAGATCGCAAGCGGCTCGGGTTGGATCGTGCCGGATGACCATTACGCGCCGATTCGGCAGGATGCGATTTTACTGAGTAAAGGCGCGGAAAACCCCGCCGCGCCGGCGCTGCTGCAATTTTTAAAAGGGCCGGAGGCTCACGCGATTATTCTAAAATACGGTTACAACCTGCCGAGTCAACCTTAACATGCTAAGTTCCGCCGACATTGCCACGCTGTGGCTGACGTTTAAAGTGGCCAGTTTAGCCACCCTGATCATGCTGATAGTGGGCACACCGCTGGCCTGGTGGCTGGCCCGCACCACTTCGCGCTTCAAAGGCATTTGCAATGCGTTGGTAGCCTTGCCGCTAGTGTTGCCGCCGACCGTGCTGGGTTTTTACCTGCTGGTGATGTTGGGTCCTAAAGGCCCTATCGGCCGGCTGACCAACGATTTGGGCTGGGGCACCTTGCCGTTTACCTTTGGCGGCCTGATCGTCGCCTCGGTGCTGTATTCCCTGCCCTTCGTGGTTCAGCCCTTGCAAACCTCGTTCGCCGCCATCGGCCGCCAACCGCTGGAAGCCGCCGCCACCTTGCGCGCAGGTCCATTGGACACTTTTTTCAGTGTCGTGATACCGCTGGCCAAACCCGGCTTCATGACCGCGACCATTTTGGGATTCGCGCATACCGTCGGCGAATTCGGCGTGGTGTTGATGGTGGGCGGCAATATTCCGGACAAAACCCGGGTGGTGTCGGTGCAAATCTATAACCATGTCGAGGCGCTGGAATACGAACAGGCTCACTGGCTGGCCGGCGGTCTGCTGCTGTTTTCCTTTACGGTGTTGCTGGTCTTGTACAGCGCGCTGAAGACTCACCCCGTTGCCCATCAACTCAAATGACGATGCCGATAACCGCCCGCTTCAATCTCGATTACGGCACTTTTAAGTTGGCTGTAGACCTAAGCCTCCCCGGTAGCGGTGTCACGGTACTTTTCGGGCCGTCCGGTTCAGGCAAAACCACCTTGCTGCGCTGTATCGCCGGTTTGCAACGCGCACCGCAGGGTTTTCTGGAAATCAACGGCACGATCTGGCAGGACAGCGAACGCGGAATATTTGTCCCTACCCACAAAAGATCGCTAGGTTATGTATTTCAGGAAGCCAATCTGTTTCCGCATTTGACCGTTAAGCAGAACCTGCAATTCGGCTTAAAACGCATAGGCAAGTCCGCTGCAACCGATTTGAGCCATATTTTGGAATTGCTGGGTATAGGCCATTTACTGGAACGGGCGCCGGATCGCTTGTCCGGCGGCGAAAGGCAACGGATTGCCATAGCCAGGGCTTTGGCTCTGAACCCGGAAATATTATTAATGGACGAACCCCTGGCCGCACTGGATTTCAAGCGCAAACAGGAAATCCTGCCGTTCCTGAGCCGTTTGCATAGAGAGCTGAACATACCGGTACTGTACGTCACCCATGCCCAACAGGAAATGGCGCAACTGGCCGATTATCTGGTGATCATGGACGAAGGCCGCTCGCCGGCATCGGGGCCGTTGGCCGAAACCCTGAGCCGGCTGGATATGCCGCTGGCCCTGGATAGAAATGCGGCTACTGTCTGGCCGGTAACAATAGCCGGGCACGAAGCCGAATATCACTTGACGCATGTGACTTTTGCCGGCGGCAGCATCAGTCTGCCGAGCTTCGCCGCGAAAATCGGCACACCGTTACGATTACAAATCTATGCCCGCGACGTCAGCATTACCCTGCAAAAACCCACCGATACCAGCATCCTCAACGTACTGCCGGCCGTCATAACCGGTATTGCCGACGACGAACGCGGCCACAGTATTGTACAACTGGTACTGCCCGGAATCGCGGGCGACACCGATCCGGCCCAGCAATCATCCGCGTCGGAAATACGGCAGCCAATTGCGGATAAGGGCGCTGGCCAGGGTAACTCACTGTTGGCCCACATTACCCTTAAATCGGCGAAATTGTTGAAGCTACGAACCGGCATGGCCGTTTATGTGCAAATCAAGGGCACGTCGATATTGAATTAATCCATCCAAAAGGAGATTTACCATGAAAGCAAGCGCACGCAATCAATTCGAAGGCACCGTCAACGAAGTGCTGGTCGGAACAGTCAATGCCGAAGTACATGTCGGTTTGAAGGGCGGGGAAACCATAGTCGCGTCGATTACCAAGGACTCGATAGAGGCCTTGGGCATCAAAGCCGGTATGGGCGTACTCGCGCTGGTCAAGGCACCGCAAGTGATCGTTGTCACCGATTTCGGCGGCTACAAACTTTCGGCCCGCAACCAGTTGCAAGGTACGGTAACCGACGTCAAGCCCGGTAAGGTCAATGCCGAAATCGATATCGAATTGAAAGGCGGCGAAAAAATCGCCGCTACCGTCACCAACGATAGCGTGGAAACCTTGGGCCTGGCCAAAGGCAAGACCGCTACAGCGGCCTTTAAAGCCGGGGCCGTGATTTTAGCGGTCAAGGGCTGACATGACGCGCCGGCGGTATTCGGCAGCGCTGCCCGCCGGCGGCTCAATTTGGCGGGAGACATCACGATGTTGCTGGACATAAACGTAAAACTGCGGCGCGGGCATTTCGACCTGTCCACGCCAATATCGCTGGAAAACGCCAGCGCCGGCCTGTTCGGCCAATCCGGCGCCGGCAAGACTACCGTGCTGGGCTTGATAGCCGGCACCCTGCAAGCGCAAAGCGGACATATCGTACTGGACGGCAAAATTTTGTTCGACAGCAAAAAAGGCATTATGGTGCCGCGCGAGCAACGCCCCATCGGCGCGGTACTACAAACCGACTCGTTGGATTTGGCCGCCAGCGTCAGGGAAACCCTGCACGGCATCTACCGGCGCTGTTGGACGCAACGGCGATTGTTCAAGCCGGACTATTTGATGCGTCTGTTGGAACTCGATCCTATCCTCGACCGGAGCATAATGCGGCTTTCCGCCGGCGACCGTCAAAAAGTCATGTTGGCCGGTTCGCTATTGAAATCTCCGAAAATGCTGTTGCTGGACGATACCTTCGCCGCTATCGGTGACAGTTACCGGATGCAATTGCTGCCGATTCTGAAACGCCTGCAGACCGAGTTCGACCTGCCGGTGCTTTATGCTAGCCAGTCGCTGCGGGAAATCCTGGAACTGACCGACCAGCTGATCGTCTTGGAAAACGGCCAAATCCTCCGCAGCGGCCCGTTAAGGGAAGTCGCCAGGCAACAAGGCATTCTGCGTTATTTGGGCGTCCGCCAAATCGACAACATTCTACCGGTGAGGATTCGCAGCCACGATTTTGCCGGCGGATACAGTTTGGCCGACAGCTTCGGCCAACCGTTCAGTTTACCGTTACGTCCGCAATTCATGCCGGGCAGCCTAACCCAGGTAGCGATTCGCGCAAACGACATTGCCTTGTCGCGCGGCTTTATCGAAGGCATCTCTATCCAGAACCAAATCAAGGGCCGTATCTGCGCCTTGATTCCCGGCGACGGCAGCGTGCTGGTGCAGATCGATTGCGGCTGTACCCTGCTGGCCGAAATCACGCCGGGCGCCTGCCGGGAAATGGTATTGCAGGAAGGCGACTGGATTTACTGTCTGATTAAAACCCATGCCATCGTCTATATGGCCGAGTTGGATGCGTTGCCCTATGAAAAAGTAGTCAATCATGGCGGCGGCTATTATTTTTTGAGCGCCGCCGATGCGGACAAACGCCATTTTCCGGTTTAATCGGCTGATTTCCGTCGTCCGCCGGGGGACATGGCGATTGAAGCATGGTAAATTAACGCCATCTGAATCAGCGAACGCTCCCACATGACCATTCAAAATAAAGCACATCCCTGGCACGGCATTTCGCCGGGCGACAATACCCCCGACATCGTCACCGCCTTTATCGAAATCGTCCCTTCGGATACCGTGAAATATGAAATCGACAAGCAAAGCGGTTACTTAAAAATCGACCGCCCGCAAAAATTTTCAAACATGATCCCGACCTTGTACGGTTTTATCCCGCAATCGTATTGCGCGGAAAAAACCGCCGAATACGCGGAAATCATGTCCGGCAAAACCGTCAGCAAGGGCGACGGCGACCCCCTGGATATTTGCGTGCTCAGCGAGCGCAGCGTGACTCACGGCGATATTTTGGTGCAGGCGATTCCTATCGGCGGTTTTCGCTTGCTGGACGGCGGCGAGGCCGACGATAAAATTATTGCCGTCATGAAAGGCGACGAGTTTTACCGGCAATGGAACGATGTCTCCGATTGTCCGGAATCCTACATCAATCGCTTAAAGCACTATTTTCTGACGTACAAACATCTGCCGCACGAAAAAAGCATCTGCGAAATCACCCATGTCTACGGCCGCGAAGAGGCTCACGAAGTGATCAGGCGTTCCATGGCGGACTACCAATACCATTTTGGTTGCCAGGATGTGGAATAGCTGAATCCGCGGTATCGAAACGGGGTGTAAGCTCTACACCCTTCCCTCAACGGCTCGAGTTGAGTTGTCCCACGATTTCATCCGTATATTCGGTTTGCCGCCGAACCAATTTATCCAGATTACGGTCCGCCCCGGAAGGCAGCTCGGCTTTATTATCCAGTATCCAATGCGCGATATCTTGCCAAATCACCGGCGCCTGCAAGTCTCTCAACAGCATGTGGTAACCGTTTCGATAATAACCGACGGTGTTCTTGCCGGGATGGCTGCCCAATAACTCATGCACGAAGCGGCGGGTGGGTTCGCGCGGCACGATCTGGTCTTTTTCGCCGTAAAGCAGCAGAGTATCGGCATTCAATTTATCGGCCGCATTCAGTGCGCTATCCATCAAATTGGTCAACCCGTAAATGGCATCGACCCGGGTTTCCTTGATCACTAGCGGATCGCGGCCCAAGGCTCTCAACATCTCGATATTATCGGACGGGACAATCCCCAAATCCCTACCGGTCAGCGCCATCCAGGGCACGGTATGCGACAGCGTCCATAACAATGAAGTCTGATACCAGGGCATGGTTTCCCGCCCCCAAACCGCCGGCGCGGAAAGTATCACCCCGGCCGCATCCGGTTTTTCCCGGCGGCTCATGGCGTCGATAATCACCGCACCGCCCATGCTCTCGCCCAACAGGTAGATGGGGATACCGGGATGTTCGGCTTGTATCAGCGCCGCGATTTGCCGCAAATCTCCGGCGTACGCATCGCTGCCCGCCCAAATACCGGGAGTGGCGCTTTCGCCGAAGCCGCGCTGATCGTAGGCATAACAATAAATCCGCTGCTTTTGCAAGTAGTCGGCGGGAGCCCCGAAAAAGCGCCGATAGTCATTAAAGCCATGCAAGGCTATGATAACGGCTTTGGGATTATCCGCGGGCCAGCGGCTGAGACGCAGTTGAACGCCATCGGCGGCGATGAAGCTGTCCGCCGTCAATTGCGGCGCGCCTATGCTGGGGCCCGGCGCTTTCATGACGGGCGCGCAACCAGCCGTAAACAAGCCGGCCAACAATAGCCATAGCGTCAGGCGATGGGTTTTAAACGAGTAATAATTTATGCAAGCTATCAATGACATAAGCGAACGGCATGCCGAGGTCATGGGTTTGGATATCCGGCGGGTAACGGAACCTGCTGCGATCGAAACCGTCAGCGGGCTTGCCGGCAATATTTGGCGAGATCATTATATGCCGATAATCGGCGACCGGCAGGTCGAATATATGCTGAATCGTTTTCAAAGTCCAGCAGCCATCGGCCAACAAATCGTAGCGGGTTACCAATATTTTTTGCTGTTCCGCGATCTCCGGCCGGCAGGCTATTTTGCCTGGTTGGCCGACACTGCCAACCGATCGCTGCATATAAGCAAACTGTATGTCGATAAAACCTGGCAGCGCTCCGGATTGGGCAGTCGCATCATCGCGGTTACCGAACAGTATTGCCAAGCAAAAGGTTTGCGGCAAATCTGGTTGACGGTCAATCGCCATAACCGGTCCGCCATCGATTTTTATTTGCGCAACGGCTTTCTTAACAGCGGGGAGGTGGTTCAGGATATCGGCGGCGGGTTTGCGATGGACGACTATCGCATGGTTAAAGCCTTACAACCCAGGTGACGGCTACTTTTTCACTATCGAAAACTTGAAAACGGCCATTCCTTAACCGAATGGATTATCTCGAACGCTGTTTTCAACCGCATTTAAGTCCCGTGGCCTACAAAAGGACTCTACCCATCCTGCGCACTACGCAACTGGCGTTGATTTTGTAGACCGGAATAAGCCGATAGGCGTTCCCGGCAATTTTAAGCCTTGTCTTGCCGGAAACGCTTATGCTTATTCCGGCCTACTTGGCTTAACCCGCGTAACCTCGAGATTAGCGATTGCGAAATCGAGGGGAACCGCGTCCTTAACAACATTCGTCCGATTACGCGGCGCTAATCGGACCTACGGCCCTTTTCATAGATGATTCCTTAGGCGGCCTAACGTGGAGCTAACCGGCGCTGCGCGGCTTTATCGCGCAGCGTCCAGAGAACGAAGCGAACGGGGTTGAGCGCCGGGTTAGAAGGCTTACCACTCGTAAACCTCACCCTCGTCCCCAACGATTTTTGCACCGAGAGCCGCAGCAAGGCTAGATGCTGCAACGCGAAGAGGGTTATGGGGTGACTCAAGCTCGGGCGTTGCGTTGAATGAGGCCTTGTTGCGAACGAAGCGGATGCAGGTGCGCCATTCGGCTTTTCTGCCGAAGCCCAGAAATCCCGTTGTCGGGAACAGAACAGCGACATCGCCAGGACGGCCTTCGATTGAGATGGTCTCTCCCGTTGTTGGATTCTTGGCTTCCACACCTATTTCAACGAGCTTGACGCCATCTTGTTTGGTAACTTCCTCGATCCACTCATCAAGGGTGAGTCCTTGTGGGCTTCGTTCAATGTGAAGTGCGTATGCCATGGCGCCTTCTAACGAATAGAGTTAACCTGCCAAAACGGAGCGAAGCGGAGTTTTGGTCAGGTTTAACGACTGGTTAAATGCCTTGGTGACATTTCTAAACAATAATTTTGATTCAAGCAAAGAAACACGAATGATGCTGAAAATCATGGCTTAACCTGGAGGGAAAAACCTTGTCTGGTTGAACGCATGTTAACCTGCAAGGTTTTTCCCTCCAGGTAATAACATATTTTCATGATTTCTTCAGCCACTATTTTCTATTTCTTTACGATAATTATTAATTGCTTTCCAAGCCGTTCGAGATTGGCCCCGCATTTAACTATTGATTATCAGGCAAATCTGCCCGATAAGTTGATATTACCCGACTTTTCAGGCGCTTTTGCTCTGATAACACCCAAACCGGGCATATTTGCCTTGATAACTTGATATTAGCCATAAATTCAGGCAGATTTGCCTATATAATAATTCGCCTCACTATAGCCGCTAATTAATTGATGTCAAGCGCCTGCTAACCTCCACCCTTCTTAACCATCATCCCCTTGGATGGGTTGTAACCCACTATCGCCGCACCCATGAACAACAAAAACGCCGCCCCGGTAAAGATCAGTCGGGTAGGGTGGGCGCGCTTTTGTGCCCACGCGGATTAAAGCGATTGCCTCCAAACGGTGGGCAGAAAAGCATTGCCCACCCTACGTCAATCCTAGCCGCCCCCACCCTTTTTAACCATCATTCCCTTGCTAGGGTTATACCCCACTATCGCCGCACCCATAAACGCCAAAAATGCCGCGCCGGTAAAGATCAGTGCCTGCTGGTTGAATTGTTCGTACAAGGCGAAGCGGATCAGTTCCACGGCTTGCGAGAACGGGTTGTATTGGGCCAGGGTGTAGAGGATTACGCTGGATTCCTTGATTTTCCATAGCGGATACAAGGCCGTGGACATGAAGAACAGCGGGAAGATGACGAAGTTCATCACCCCGGCGAAATTTTCCAGTTGCTTGATGAAGGACGACAGCAACAAGCCCAGCGCCCCCAGCATCATGCCGCCCAGCACCAAGGCCGGCAGTATCCAGGCATAGCCCGGCAACGGCGCCTGGATGTCGTACAGCCAGGCGATGCCGAGAAAGGCGTAACATTGCAACACCCCGACCGCGGTACCGGCGATCAGTTTGCTGCACAATAAAAACCAGCGCGGCAGCGGGCAGACCATCAGCATGCGCATGCTGCCCATTTCCCGGTCGTAGACCATGGACAACGAGCTTTGCATGCCGTTGAACAACAAGATCATGCCGAGCAGGCCCGGGGTGATGTAGACTTCGTACAAAATATAGGTTTCATAAGGCGGGCTGATGGCGATGCCCAGCGCGGCGCGAAAGCCGGCGGCGAACACGAATAGCCACACCAGTGGCCGCACCAAGGCGGACACGAAGCGCTCGCGCTGGTGTAAAAAACGCAGCAATTCGCGGCCGACGATGCCGGCCATGGCGCGCCAGTAATGTAACACTCTCATGGCTGCCCTCCTCCCTGGGTAAACTTCTGAAACACTTGGCCGGCATCGCTGCACCCCGTGGCTTGCAGTACATCGGCCAGCTTGCCCTCGGCCTTGACCTGGCCTTTATGCAATACGATCAGGCTGTCCTGGCCGGCGATTTCGTCGATCAGATGCGTGGCCCACAACACCGCCAAATTCTGTTGTTTGACCAGATCATGCACGTGCTCGACGATGGCTTGCCGGCTGGGCACGTCCAAACCGACGGTAGGTTCGTCCAACAGCAGCAAACGGGGATTGTGCAACAGGGCGCGGGCGATTTCCACCCGCCGCTTGTGGCCGCCGTTGAGCTGGCGAACTTTTTCTCCGCGCCGCTCGAACATATGCAAACGCTCCAGCTCTTCCCGGATGCGCAGGTCGGCCGCTTTGCGGCCCATGCCGTGCAAGGCGGCGTGGTAGCGCAAATTCTGCGTGACCGACAAGTCCGGATCCAAAGTGGTTTGCTGAAACACCACACCCAGGTTCGCCAAGGCTTTCAGGCTTTGCCGCTTGATATCGAAGCCGCACAGTTCGATGCGCCCTTCCCTGGCGTCGTAAAGCCGGGTGATCAGCGAAAACAAGGTGCTTTTGCCGGCGCCGTTGGGACCCAATAAAATGGTGCATTCGCCGCAGCGGACGTTAAAGCCTACCCGATCCAGCGCCTTTGTGGCGCCGTAGGCAAAGCTGAGGTTTTCGATGTGTAAAGCGATATCCGTCATGGTTTGACCGCAACGCCCCAGGGATAACGGCCTACCGCCAACGACTTGGTGACTTTATGTTCGGCCAGATCGATGATGGAAATATCGTTGCTGATGCCGTTGGTGGTATAGAGGCGGCTTTGATCCGGCGAAAAAGCCAGGTTCCAGACCCGCTGGCCGACCAGCAAATACTTTTCCACTTGGTAGGTTTGGGCATTGATCACCGCTACCCGGTTGGCCGGCCCCATGGCGACATAGGCGTAACGTCTATCCTTGTCGATCGCCACCCCGACCGGCTGAATCAAGTCGCCGGTAACGCCCTGCACCTCCAGTTTAATCGTCTGCACGATTTGCTTGCTGGCGCTGTCCAATACCATCACGGTGCCGGCCATTTCCGAAGTCGCCCAAAGCTGCTGGCTATCGGCGGTAAAGCTGGCGGCGCGCGGGCGCGGGTCGACCAGGGTATTTTCGACGATCTGGCGGGTTTTGGTATCGATCCAGTGCAGCATGTTGGTGGTTTCCGATGCGCTGATGGCCCATCGGTTGTCCGGACTGACCGCTATACCTTCCGGTTCGACCCCCACCTTGATTTTGGCCACGGCTTTTTGGGCGGCAATGTCGATCACGGTGACTTCGCTGTCGTCTTCGTTGGATACATACATCAGCTTGCCGTCGGGGCTCAAGGCAAAGGTTTCCGGATCTTCGCCGGACGGCAGTTTGCCGGTTTCCTTGAGCGTTTCCGCGTCGAACATGCGGATGGTATCGTCGTCGCTGGTGGCGACGAACAAAGTCTTGCCGTCCGGACTCAGCGCGATGCCGCGCGGCCGTTGCCCGACCGGCAGCGTTTTGAGCAACTTGGCGTCCACCGGATCGACAACCGCAATGGCATTGTCTTTTTCCAGGCTGACGAAGACGGTTTCCGCATGCGCGGCGGCCGTGAACAGCGCGGCCGCGCAGAAACCGCTTATTGTTATTTTTTGCATAATGCATTCCTTACGTCGAATTACTGCAACGCCCGGTCTAATGCAACCGGACTAACCTAAATTTGCGGCGAAAAGTGTAACCCGAACGGCAGCGGGATTAAATCCCAACCTCGGACCGGCCTTGCCGGTTTTATAAGCCGCAAGTCCAAGCGCCCAAAAAATTTGCCGAAAAAATTATTTGCAGGCGGTTTCCGGCTGGTCGTATCCCAAGGTATCGAGTTCGGACTTAGGGTGTAAAAAACCCTCTAGCGGCGCCACGCTCACCAGGGAACGGGGGGCGGCCAGCAAGACGGGTTGGCGCAATTGGCCGTCCCAGGGCCGGAACGACATGGGTTTGCCTTTGTAACCTTGCAAGGCGAATGCGTCGGACAGCATGTAGTCCTTGATGGCCTGCACCTGGTTGGATTTGGTCCGCACGCTGGCTTCGCCTATGGCCCTGACCGCCAGATAAGCCGCGTAATCTTCCTCTTCCATCCAGCGCCCGGCCTGTTCCTTAAAGCGGTTTTGCAGTTGCACCGCCCCCCATTGCTCGTGGGTGCGGTGCCAGGCAGTGGCAATCAGACCCTGCGTGCCGATCACGGGCCTGGGTAGCCAGGTGCGGTAATCCAGATATTCGCCGAACAAGCCTTGTTCGTCGGCGGCCACCAGTACATCGTAATCCTCGCCTTGGGTGAATTGCGGTACGTCGGATTGCGCGGTACGGCGGACATCGTAAGTGTTGTCCCAGGCTTTTTCGGCCACCAGTTTCATACCGTAACGCTTGGCTGCCCGTTTGATGGCGGCGGCATATAATTGGTCTTCCGCTGTTTGCCCAACCACCAGAAACCATTCGCGCCAGCGTTTTTTAAGCATGTATTGCGCCAGTGCGTCGGCGCGCATGGCCCGGCTGGGCAATATATGCAGCACATGGCGCCGGCATTGAACGCCGCGCAACTCATCGTCGCTGGTTGCGGCATCGAACAATAATTTGTTTTGCGCGGCCGCCAGATCGGCCAATTGGTTGACTTGCGCCGGGTGGACATTTAAAACCACCAGCCCGGTATCGTCGCCCAATGCGTTGAAAGCCTGGATCAAGTCGCCGCCCACGGGCACCGCGATTTTTGTAAGTTCGTACTGCTGTTGGGTAAATTGCCCGGTGGTGTTGTTATCGCTAATGGCCAACTCGGCGCCGAGTTGGCCCTTGTTTTGAATGAAGGCGTCCAGATTGGACAGCGCGGCCGGCACGGCGCGCTCCTGGGAAATATAGGCGATTTTAATGCTTTGCTTACCGGCCGCTGTTGCATTAACAACGGCGAATAGCAGCATCAGCCCTGCGAAGTATTGAATTCTTTTAAACATTATTTCCGTTACTCTGTAAGAACAAATGAGCGGGACACGGCTACTTGCCAAACAGCGCCGCCCGCCATCGAGCGCGGGACGTATGCAAGGCAAGCAATCGCGTCTTGGGGCGCAACGTCCATGGGCCGGGGTAAAAACTTTTTCATGATCGTTACGTTAAAACTGCAAAAGTGCGATTTTAGCGGATAAATCGGCCGCCGGCTCGGCGAATAATCCGCTAAGCTGCTATTGAATTTTCCACGCTTAACGACAATACTTAAGCGGGTATATTTTTCGGTTCATTCAAAATGGCAAATAACGATTTCATGGGGAATACGGATTTCTTGGAGGATATCTTTTTTGATGAACTGGACCAGGAAGTGGAACTGGACGCTTTAGTCAATAAACGCATCTCGGTGCGTTATCGCCGGAACGACATCAAAGCCATCGTCAAAACCCACAGTTTGCTGTTTCCGCGCCTGATCAAAGTGGTTCTGCTGGACATCAGCAGTAAAGGCGCCGCCATACAATGCAATAAAAAATTAAAACCGAAAAGCCGGGTCAGCTTTTTTTTAAAGTTTCAGGACGGCCGCCGATTCACCATTCAGGCGATAGTGGCCAATAATCAAGCGGCGCCGCGCTACGGACTGAAGTTCGATACCTACCAGACCGAACTGGCCGACCACCTGCTGTCCACCCAAACCGACCTATTGTTCAGCTGATTTACTAGCATTTATGCCTATCCTTAGCCAGATTTATGTGTACCCTGTCAAATCCCTGGCCGGCATAGCCGTGACGGAATGGCCGGTCAACAACAACGGCCTCCGCTTCGACCGAAAATGGATGCTGGTCGATGCGCAACAACAATTTTTAAGTCAACGCAGCCTGCCGAAGATGGCGTTGATTAAAACCCGTATCGAAGCAGATGAGTTGATTTTGTCCGCTCCCGGCCAACCGCCGCTCGTATTGCCACTGCATCCTAGCGGCGGCGATGGGGTCGAAGTGGGCATATGGCATGACCGCTGTCAGGCCAAAACCGTTTCTTCCGCGGCCGACGAATGGTTGGGCCGATTTTTACAAACCGACTGCCGATTGGTTTACCACCCGGACGATCAAATACGCCAAGTCGATCAACGCTACGCCCAAGCGCTGGACCAAACGGCATTTTCCGACGGTTTTCCTTTTCTGGTCGTCTCCGAAAATTCCCTGAATGCGTTAAATCGATTATTGGAAACGCCGGTTAGCATGCAACGTTTCCGTCCCAATTTGGTCGTAGCCGATTGTGAGAGCTATGCCGAAGACCGCTGGCGGCGGATCAAAATAAACCAAATCGATTTCAGATTGCCGAAACCCTGTTCCCGTTGCGCGGTACCCGGTATCGACCCGGAAACCGCCGTCAGAAACAAAGAGCCGCTGGCCGCGCTAAACCGCGCGCGGCGGTGGGACGGCAAGGTGTATTTCGGCCAAAATGCCTTGCATGACCGCGCCGGCAAGTTGGCGGTAGGCGACCGGGTTGATATTCTGGAAGCCGGCGACAAACAACCGCCTTTATCTTGAAGAGCCGGCCGCCTGAAAATTAAGGCCGCTTTAAGCCAGCGGATGCAAGATTGCCTCAGCGGTAAATACCGGCAAACTCCGCGGCTTCGGGCCGCGCGAACATAGACTGTAAATAAACGACTATTAAAATCGACAAAAGGAATGAAGCCATGAATAAAAAACTTATAGCATTGGGAATCGGGATAGGCGTGCTGTCCGGCTGCGCCACCAACCCTTATACCGGCCAATCGGGTATCAATAAAACCGGCGCGGGCGCTGGTATCGGCGCGGCCGTCGG
>NZ_JANIBK010000050.1 GCF_024505165.1 Methylomonas rivi | reverse complement strand
AGAAAGTATCCAAAGAAAAGGCAACCCGGATGCCGCGTATTCCCTGCGCTCCTCAGGTTTGAGCGGGGTTTTCCGAAGGGGCCTCCCAGCCCCTGCGGAAAACGCGATGCATCCCTGCATCGCCCCTGCGGGCTAATCCGCTCAAACCCTCCGGTGCTCGGCGCGGCATAACGGGAGAAAACCATCCTGTGTAGGGTTGGAAATTTTGCTCACCGCTGGGTTTAACCGTGTGGGCACTAAATCGTGCCCACCCTACCGGGCTTTACAGGATTTGCAGATGTACGCTTCCACCTTAATACACGGAAAAAAGTGAAGCCAGTGACCATCAATATCCAGGTTTCAGGCGCTGGAACAACCGTGTTTGGTACCATCCGAAAGTTGGAAATCACTCCATTCACCTGTCCGTTGACACCGCCATTAACTTTGATGTTAAAGCTCGTGTCTATCAGAGAACTTAATATTTTCTGAAGGTTAGATTCACTGAGAGCATAATCGGTGATCGTATTTGATAATGCAAAAAGGCCGATCTGGGTATGTAATTGTCGCGTGACCGGGGTACCGAACTCGTCGTTAATCTCAACTGGCCCACTGAATCCCTCAAATAGCACGGTGTCATATGTGACGTCGCTCGAAGGAATATCTTGAACAATAATACCCCGCCGGTCATATAACCCGATAACAGATGAATCAATGAGTCTCAGTGAATTGCCATCAAACGTAATATCTACAGTAAACGGGGCGATATAACTAGCGTTCACTTCCGACACGATCGTTTCACCGACAGAAACAGGTTGGAACATAAAGGTGGTTGTTCCTGAGCCATGCGTACCTTTTGTGAACAATGCACCACTCAGCGTCTGACGATAGGTGTCTGAGGTGACTTCGAAATCAAATCCATACGTCACTGTTTCCTGTATCGCTGCATGCGAAGCATCAGCAAATCCAATGCACGCAGCTAACAATGCCATGGTTACCGTTTGTTTTAATCTAACCATTTCTTTAATCCTTTGTATTGGCAGGTATTTTTATTAATGCTGACTTATAATTCATTCCCACACGCCTCGTGGGAATGAAGCAAAGCCTACAAATTCTTACCTCATCAAAATTATCAGCTCGTAGGATGTGCTGAACGCAGTGAAGCGCATCGATCGCGAATGATGCGCCTCCTTTCGTCGGCAGTTTCTACAAATTCTTCCCAAAACCAAATCATCTGACCACTTTAAATCCCGCGACGGGATTTCTCCCCTGATGCCGCACCGAGCACCGGAGGGTTTGAGCGGATTTGCACGCCGTTCAAAGCCTTCGGCGCGCAGGATTAACGCGGCATGGGGTGTCGTTTCTTTTGGGTACTTTTCTTTGGACAAGCAAAGAAAAGTACCGCGGTTGTCGGTCCGCGAACCGACATCAAAACAACCCGTCGCGACAGCGACACAATCCCCACAGACGCTGGAGCGTCCGTCACCGCATTCCCACGCCGGAGCGCGATAAAACCTGCCGGAAACGCTAGCGCTTATTCCGGCCTACAAAACTACAGAAATCAACTAACCAACCGCCCCTTCCAAACTGATCCCCAACAACGCCTGCGCCTCAACCGCAAACTCCATCGGCAATTCCTTGAACACTTCCTTACAAAACCCGTTCACAATCATCGACACCGCATCTTCGGCGGACAAACCGCGTTGCTGGCAGAAAAACAACTGATCTTCGCTAATTTTGGAAGTAGTCGCTTCGTGCTCGACTTGCGCCGTGGGTTGTTTGACTTCCACGTACGGAAAGGTATGCGCGCCGCATTTATCGCCAACCAACAACGAGTCACACTGGGTGTGATTGCGGGCGTTGCTGGCTGATTTGGCGACTTTCACCAAGCCGCGATAGGTGTTTTGCGCCCGGCCGGCGGAAATACCTTTCGAGACGATGGTGCTGCGGGTGTTTTTGCCGATGTGTATCATCTTGGTGCCGGTGTCGGCCTGCTGCAGGTTGTTGGTCAGAGCCACCGAATAAAACTCGCCGACCGAGTCGTCGCCCAGCAGCACGCAGCTGGGGTATTTCCAGGTAATCGCCGAGCCGGTCTCGACTTGCGTCCAGGACACTTTGGAGTTATGTCCGCGGCACTCGGCGCGCTTGGTGACGAAGTTGTAAATGCCGCCCTTGCCGTCCTTGTCGCCGGGATACCAGTTTTGCACCGTGGAGTATTTGATTTGGGCGTTGTCCAGCGCCACCAGTTCCACGACAGCGGCATGCAGTTGGTTTTCGTCGCGCATCGGCGCGGTGCAGCCTTCCAAATACGATACGTGCGAACCTGCGTCGGCGATGATCAAGGTTCTTTCGAACTGGCCGGTGTTGGCGGCGTTGATGCGAAAATACGTCGACAATTCCATCGGGCAGCGCACGCCTTTTGGGATGTAAACGAAGGAGCCGTCGGTAAATACCGCCGAATTCAAGGCGGCAAAAAAGTTGTCGCCGGGCGGCACCACGGTGCCGAGATATTGTTGCACCAACTCGGGATAATCGCGCAAAGCCTCGGAAATCGGGCAGAAAATCACCCCCGCGTCTTTCAGCTTCCCTTTAAACGTAGTGGCTACCGAAACGCTGTCGAATACCGCATCCACGGCGATACCGGCCAGACGCTCTTGTTCGTCCAGCGGAATACCCAGTTTTTTGTAGGTATCCAGTAACTGCGGGTCGACTTCGTCCAGACTTTTCGGGCCGTCTTTTTTGGACTTGGGGGCCGAGTAATAGCTGATGGCTTGGTAATCGATAGGCTCGATTTTAAGCTGCGCCCAATTCGGCGACGGCATGGTTTGCCAGTGGCGAAAGGCTTTCAAACGGTATTCCAACATGAACTCGGGTTCGTTTTTCACCAAAGACAGTTTGCGGATCACATCCTCGTCCAAACCGGGCGGAAAGGTATCCACTTCCAGCTCGGTGACGAAACCGGGCTTATATTCTTTATTGATCAGATGTTCGATTTCTTGTGCGGTCGCGGACATGGGCGCTCTCGATAAATTAACGGTATAAACGGCTGAGAGGGATACTGACTTCCGCCGGCTGCTTGAAAGGCAGAATCATGTCGGCCAAGGTCACGGATTCCAATGCATGAGCAATCTTTTGATTGATCAGATGCCAGTTGCCCTGTATCCGGCAGCCGCTGGCTTGATCGCAGCCTTTATGCGAGGCCGAACATTCGGTCAGGGCGATCGGCCCTTCCAGCGCACCGATGACCATGGCCAGCGTGATTTTTTCCGGCTCGCGGGCCAACGCATAACCGCCCTTGGCACCGCGCATGGACGACAACAATCCGGCCTTGGTCAGGATTTTCAAAATCTTGCTGACGGTCGGCAAGGCGATACCGGTGACTTCGGCCAGCTCCAGCGCATCGTGCAAACGATGCGAGTCTTTGGCGATCACGCTTAATACCACCGTGGCATAATCGGTTAGCTTGCTTAGTTTCAACATGGCCCTCTCATAATTGGGACTATTTTAGTCTTATTTAATTCCCGAGTAAAGCAGTCGGTTATTATTTTCGGCCCTGTTTACCTGAGCCAACCCTTGCGGCGGAAAAACAAATAAGGCAACAAAATGGAAAACGCCATCATCGACAAGGCAAACGGATAACCCAACATCCAGTCCAATTCCGGCATATGCGTAAAGTTCATGCCGTAAATACTGGCGATCAAGGTGGGCGGTAGCATGGCAACCGAGGCCACCGAGAAAATTTTGATGACTTTGTTTTGGTTGATATTGATGAAACCGACCGTGGCATCCATCAAAAAGTTGATTTTGTCGAATAAAAACGCCGTGTGGCTGTTCAACGACTCGATGTCGCGCAGAATCTGCTGCGCATCTTCCAGTTGCGCCGGCGAAAGCAATTTACGCCGCACCAGAAACGATACCGCCCGCTGGGTGTCCAGCATATTGCGGCGAATGCGGCCGTTCAAGTCTTCTTCTTCGGCAATGTCCGCCAGAATTTGCTCGGCATCCTCGTCGCTGACGTTCTGGCTCAAAACCTTTTTACTGACCGCTTCCAGTTCGGTATAGATGTCTTCCAGCGAATCGGCCGAATATTCGGCCTCGGCGCCGTATAAATCCAACAGCATGTCTTTGCAATCCGTGACAAAGCCGGGCTGGTTTCTGGCGCGCAAACGTTGCAGACGAAACACCGGCAACTCTTCGCTTCTGATCGAGAACAGCATGTTTCCGCGCAGTACGAACGCCACCGGCACGCTGCGGGATTTGCCTTCCCTGTCCAATAAAAAATCGGAATGGATATGGATTTCGTCTTGGGCGACATAAAACCGGGCGCTGGCTTCCAGGTCGGTCAGGTCGTCCGGCGCCGGCAATTCCAGGTCGTAATGCTGGCCTATCAGGGTGCGCTGGGCCTTGGTCGGCGCCAACAAATCGATCCAGATGGGATTAACCGCCAGCAAATCGTGGCGGCAGGTGATGGACACTTTTGACAAGCGCCCTTCTTTCAACTCAAAGGCACTCATTTGGCCTTCGCCGCAGTGCGGTTCCCGGTCGCCGACCAATTGCTCGCGCAGGGTATCGGAAATTTCCCATAACACGTCATCCTGGCGCGTTTCGGCAACTTGTTCCCAAACCAAATGCGCGTCTTCCAAGCTCAAGGCCGATAATATTTGGCCGATTTCGATGGGGGACAATTTCCCCAACAGCGTATTCAACTCGGCCATATGCTGTTTTTGCACCAGCGATATGACCAGTTTACGGCGCGGCAGCGGCTGATTCTGCACCATGCTTTCCACCAGCCGGTGTTTTTTCAATAAATCGTTGACGGCTTGAAGCTGCAATAGAAACTCCCGGGTAAAGGTAAATTAGCAACTGATATGATAACCGACCTTACCCGGACTACGCGCCGAATAGCCCGGATCAGCCGGTTCGGTTAAATCCGGCCATAATTATCCTGGTAACGGACGATATCGTCTTCGCCCAAGTAGCTACCGGACTGCACTTCGACCATTTCCAGCGGAATCACGCCGGGGTTCTCCAGACTGTGCACCACGCCAACCGGAATATAAATCGACTCGTTCTCCGTCACCAGCACCTCTTGGCCGTCCTTGGTGACCCAGGCAGTGCCTTTCACCACCACCCAATGCTCGGCGCGATGGTGGTGTTTCTGCACCGATAGCTTGGCGCCCGGTTTAACCACGATACGCTTGGTATGGTGGCGGTCGCCGGTATCGACCAGATCGTAGTGTCCCCAGGGCCGGTATACCTTGCGGTGGACATGGGCTTCGTCGCGCTTTAAGGCCTTCAACTGATCGACGATGGCTTTTACATCCTGCACCCGGTCTTTGGACGCCACCATCACCGCGTCATCGGTTTCCACCACCACCAAATCCCGTACTCCGATCACCGCCACCAATTTGTTGCTGGAATGGATATAGGAATTGCCGGTATCGATGGTCAATACATCGCCCTTGATGGCATTGCCGGCTTGGTCCTTGCCGGTGACATCCCATAGGGCCGACCAGGAACCGACATCGTTCCAACCGGCATCCAGCGGGATAACCGCGGCTTTATCGGTTTTTTCCATCACCGCATAATCGATGGAATCGGCCGGACAGGTTGAAAAAATCTCTTTATCCAAGCGGGTAAAGTCCAGATCGGTTTTGGCGGCTGCCAGGGCTTCCCGGCAGACTTTCAGCATTTGCGGATTGAATTTTTCCAGTTCAGCCAAAAAGATCCCGGCCTTAAAGGCAAACATGCCGCTGTTCCAAAAATAGTCGCCGCTAGCCAGATACGCTTGCGCGGTTTCCGCATCCGGTTTTTCCACGAAAGCGGCCACCTTAAAGCCATCGCCCACCTGCTCCGCGCCGGCTTTGATATAGCCGTAACCGGTTTCGGGCGCACTGGCGACAATGCCGAAAGTAACCAGCAAATCCTGTTTAGCCAATTGCTCGGCTTTCGCAATGGCCCGATGAAAGGTCGACGTATCGGCAATCACATGATCGGCCGGCAATATCAGCAACACATCGTCCGCCGATGCCGCGCTTAAGGCCGCCATGGCAACAGCGGGGGCGGTGTTTTTACCCACGGGCTCCAAAATGATCGCGGCCGGCTTACTGCCGATTTCCCATAATTGTTCCGCCATCATGAAGCGGTGGTCTTCGTTGCACACCGCAATCGGCGGCTGCAGACCGGATACCCCGCTTAACCTTAACAACGTTTCCTGTATCATGGTTTTACCGGAAACCAACGGTAAAAATTGCTTGGGATATTGTCCTCGGGACAAGGGCCATAACCGTGTTCCGGAGCCTCCCGAGAGTATGACGGGTATCATATAAATTTTCCTTTTCTCATGCGTTACAAGTAAAAACCGGCTACGGTTCAATTCTGCCTTTAAACTAAAACTATTCGCAACAGGCCAAGGCAATTTTTTGCAACCTATCTCTTGCCTGCCGGTAATCGCCATGCGGCGTTTGCGTATACAAAACCGCCATCACTTCCGGGGAAGCGTCGCCACTCAAGCGCTTGAGTAATTGCAGCCATTTAGCGTAATAACGGTTGGCGGTATTGGTTTGGCCTATCCGATACCAGCGTAGGACCAATAAATACTGCTGGCCATTGGTAATAACAACCTCCTCTACCTTGGTAGGCTGCGCGGGCCAATCCATGGAACGCAGGGAATCGTCGATGATTTTCCAGCCAAGTTGGTCTTTCGAAATCAAGGTATTTTGCGAATTAATTAATTCCCCCCCCTGGGATTCATCGCCAAAGTTGGCGAAATAGATTCCGACAACCTGCCCGTCTGCGCCGACCGAGCGTTTTTCAGCCGCCATTACCCCCTTGAAGAGCGGCTCCCACGACCAAACAGGCGCGGCACCGGCTTCGACGGGCAGATTTTGCAACAAGGCGGCTGGAATACTCGCCTTAATCGACTGGCGGGCATGCAATTCCGTTGCCGCGAGAGGCCACATCGCAATACCTATAAATGTAATCGCGCCAGTCAACAAAATATGGCTTTTCGGGCTTACTAGGATAATTTCTCCAGCTTCCGTTTGATTGGCATCGCCGGCCGATTGATCCTGCCAAAAGGAGCCAATATAAAAAAGCAACAACATAACCAAACCAAAAAAAAGCCAACCATATATGATGTGATCGACGCCCGTCGCCAACTTCATGTCGCTTAAATGCCCAATCATCACGATCATGTAAGCCCGCAAGCCATTGGCCAGGATCGGCACCAGAATGGATGCCAAAATAAAAATCAGACGCTTTACATAACGGGTGTAATTCAAGTACGCATAAAGTAACCCCAAGGTAATCGATGCGATTAAGTAGCGGATACCGCTGCAGGCTTCAATGACCGACCAATTACCCGAAGTCAACGTAAAATGCAGTCCTTCCCGATAGACGCTGATACCGGTCAACCGCAACATGAACACCACAAAGCTGGCGGTGTACTCCATCAAAAACGGCACGAAATCTTCGCCGAACGGCACCATCAGGAATAAGAAAAACAACGGAAACAGCATGCTGCCGGCAACCTGGGTACCGAGCACGCTCCATATCAAACACACCAACATGCCGACCAAGGCAAACTGTTCGACCACCAGCACTCCGGTAATTTCAGCCACTAACCAGCCGAATCCGCAGGCCAGCAGCATCGTTATGCCGAGATAACTCGGCGTCGGCCGGAGTTTTACGTACAAATCTCTTCTCGTCATAATCAGCCATAAACTGGCCGGCAACACTAAGTAACCATGCGCGAACGTATCCGAGCGGGACCAGATATCAACTATGGATTGCCAGCTTTCCCAAAAAGACAGGCCAAAGACTAGCGTCAGGATAAGCAGTGCCGATAGCGGCCTTTGCCAATGCGCCGGCAAGCTGCCGAACTTCAACATATCGGGCGCTCCGTTAAAAAACAGTTAAAGAAATTGTGGCCGGAGTGGGTGATATCAGTAGATTCTGCTACGATAGCTTGCATAGTGCGTCCCTAAAATTTGGTTTAATTTCGACATGGCAACCTGTTTACATCAATTATTGTTCGACAACCTGGATACGGCGGCGGATTCCGATGCCATCGTGCATAAGGATAGCCGAATTAGTTATCATCAACTGGCCCAACGAGTTGAATCTCAAGCCCAAGCCTTGCGAAGCCTGGATTTGAAACGCCAGCAGCGCGTTGCGATTTACCTGCCTAAACAAATAGAAACCGTCGGCAGTTTCCTGGCCGTTTCCCTGGCCGGCGGCGTGTTCGTGCCGGTCAATCCGGTGCTTAAGGCGCCACAGGTTGCCCATATTCTCAACGATTGTAATGTCAAAATCCTGATTACTTCGCAAAGCCGCCTGCAAAGCCTACAGACCGTGCTGCATGAATGCACCGATTTACATACTATCATTTTGGTCGACCAGGATTCGAGCGGCGCGCAGGATCCGTCGCGGCAGATCGTCGACTGGCCGACTTACAGCCGACTGGCCGACGCCTGTCCGCAGCGCGCCGTTACGATGATAGACACCGACATGGCGGCCATCTTGTATACCTCCGGCAGCACGGGCAAACCGAAAGGCGTGGTGTTATCCCATCGGAACATCATCGCCGGCGCCCAAAGCGTCGCCGAGTATCTGCGCATTCAGGCCAGCGACAGACTGCTTGCCGTGCTGCCGTTCAGTTTCGATTACGGCCTGAATCAGCTTACAACCAGCCTATTGACCGGCGCAAGCTGCGTTTTACTGGACTACCTGCTACCCAAGGATGTCATTAACGCCCTGGGCAAATACCGGATCACCGGGCTAGCCGCCGTTCCGCCGTTATGGGCGCAATTGGCGGACTTAAACTGGCCTGAATCGGTCGACCAACACTTGCGTTATATGACCAACTCCGGCGGAAAAATGCCCAAAGCCGTACTGCAAAAACTGCGCGCCAAGGCGCCGAATTCGCAATTTTTCCTGATGTACGGTCTGACGGAAGCCTTCCGCTCCACTTATTTGCCGCCCGAGCAAATCGACCTGCGCCCGGATTCCATGGGCAAAGCGATTCCCAATGCGGAAATCATGGTCGTCCGCGAGGACGGCAGCCCCTGCGCGCCGCACGAACCCGGCGAACTGGTCCATCGCGGCTCCCTGGTCAGCCTGGGTTACTGGAACGACCCGGCCAAAACCGCGGAACGCTTTAAACCCGCTCCGGGGCAATTATCGGGCCTGCCGTTAACCGAGATAGCCGTCTGGTCCGGCGATACCGTGACGATGGATGACGAGGGTTTTTTATATTTTGTCGGCCGCAAGGACGACATGATCAAAACGTCGGGTTACCGGGTCAGCCCCAGTGAAATCGAGGAAGTGGTCTATGCCTCCGGCCTGGTCAAGGAAGCCGCCGCCATTGGCGTGGAGCACGCCAGCCTGGGCCAGGCAGTCGTCGTTGTCGTCAGCCCGCAACCCGATGGCGAGTTCGATCCGCTACAACTGCTGGACTGCTGCAAAGCCCAACTGCCCAATTTTATGGTGCCGGCCAAAATTGAAGCCCTCAACACCTTGCCGCGCAATCCCAACGGCAAAATAGACCGTAAAATCCTAAGCCAACAATTCGCCAACTTGTTCCAGTCTTGATAGCGACCATGAATTCAACCGCACCGAAGCACATAAACCTGCATACTTTCGCCGTCGCCGACGGCCAACTCGTGCTCGGCAATATGCCGCTTAGCCGGTTAGCCCAGCGGGTAGGCCACACCCCATTTTATGCTTACGACAGGCAGGCGCTGACGCAACGCATGCAACAACTGCGGCAGGCCATGCCTGCCGACTTGAAAATTCATTACGCGATGAAAGCCAATCCCATGCCGGCAGTGGTGCAACACATGGCGACGCTGGTGGACGGCTTCGACTTGGCTTCGGCCGAGGAAATGAAAGTCGCTCTCGACACCCCCATGCCGGCCGAACACATCAGTTTCGCCGGGCCCGGCAAACGCCCGCTGGAATTATCCCAAGCCATCGCCGCGAGCGTAACGCTCAATATAGAATCGGCTCACGAGCTGGAAACCATAGTAAAACAATGCGAATGCCTGGGCTTAAACGCAAAAGTGGCGGTCAGGATCAATCCTGCCTTCGAATTAAAAGCATCCGGCATGAAGATGGGCGGCGGCGCCAAACAGTTCGGTATCGACGAAGAACAAGTGCCGGACATATTAAAACGCATAAACGTATTGGGCTTGGACTTTCAAGGCTTTCATATCTACAGCGGCTCCCAAAATCTGAAAGCCGATTCCATCATGGAAGCCCAGCAAAAAAGCCTGCAATTGGCTGTGCAACTAGCCGAATATTGCCCGTCTCCGATCCGCAAATTGAATATCGGCGGCGGTTTTGGCATACCTTATTTTCCGGGCGATACTCCCTTGGCGATAGAACAAGTCGGGGAGGCATTGGCATCGGCAATGGCGCTGACGCGCCAATCGTTGCCGGAAGCGGACGTCATAATCGAATTAGGCCGCTATCTGGTCGGCGAGGCCGGCATTTACGTCACCCGCATCATCGATAAAAAAATATCCAGAGGCCAAACCTTTTTAATCGTCGACGGCGGCTTGCACCACCATCTTGCGGCCTCGGGCAATTTCGGCCAAGTAATCCGTAAAAACTACCCCATTGCCATCGGCAACAAAATGCATGGCGAAGCGTTGGAAACCGTCAACATTGTTGGGCCGCTATGTACGCCTCTGGATATATTGGCGGACAAAATGACGCTTCCCAAAGCGGAAATCGGCGATTTGGTGGCGGTTTATCAATCGGGCGCTTATGGCTACACCGCCAGCCCGACCAAGTTTCTAAGCCAGCCCGATGCGCGGGAAGTGCTGGTTTGAAGCGCTAATCATTCGGTGCATCCAGCCTTGTTCGCCGAGCGGAGTCCACGCCGCGGTTTTTCAGGCCGCGTGCCGTCCCGCGGAGTAGATGGGTTCGAGTTTTCCTACCCGATGCCGAACAGGCGCGGAAAAACCCGCGCCTGCAATCGCTCGAGTTGTTTCGGGACTCTCCCCGGCAACCATTAACCCGGCTCATCTCGCGAAGCGCATCGATTGCTCGCGCATTGGCCCGGTACTTCCCAGGCTTCGGCCTGGAATGCGCTATCCAGCGGCGTATCGATGAGATGATTGCTGTAATTGCTGAGGGTTTTAAAGGTGACGCCCAATACCACTTCCAACACTTGCGCCCGACTGTAGCCGGCCGAGATAAATTTATCGAAGGCTTGGCCGCGAACCACGCCGCGATTTTTCACCACATTGCGGGTAAAATTTGCCAGGGCATCCAGCTTTGGGTCCGGCAGCGGTTGCAGATTTCTGATGGCATCGACAACGGCCGGATCGGCCTTGACCATGTGCTTGGCGATCGTCGAATGCGCCGCCACGCAATATGTGCAATGGTTCTCGGCGCTGACGGCCAGCAATACCACTTGCCTTTCCGTCGGGCTCAACGAGCTTCGATCGAACAGCGCGGTCAACTCGATATAGGCTTCCAAGGCCACCGGCGCTTCGGCCAAGCCGCCGTGCAGATTGGGTATGAAACCGTATTTTTTCAGCGATCCTTGCAACAACGCCTGCGCGCCGGCGGGTGCGCTCTGGATGGAATGAATGTTAAATTGGGACATGCTGTCTCTCCTATCGTTTAAAAACATAAATGAGGTTATATGCCGATGCGAAAGCGCGACGGGTACCAGCTTGCCGTGGGTTGGAAACGCTCTCGTTTCGACGGCTACAGATTAAGCAATTCGGCCGCCGCATCCCATGCCCGCTGTTCCGGCATCCTTGTCCGATCTTCCGGGAGTAGCCAATGGATGCTTTAACACCGCTGATCAACGGCTTGAATCTGCATGCCAAGCTGATTTATTCCGGCGGCGTCTGCGGACGCTGGCTGATGGATCACAATTCCGAGACATCGGTGTGGTTTCATCTGGTCAGCAAGGGACAGGGCTTTGTGCATTCGCCGCGCTGGCCAGCGCCGTTAGCGCTGAATACCGGCGATCTGATATTGTTTCTGCCGCACGCCGCCCGGCATTTTTTGTCGTACAGCCCCGAGCATTTGCCGGACAACGATCGGGACACCCGCTTGACAGACTGGCTGGATGGCGAAGCGGCCTTTGTATGCGGAGAAATCGAGCTGGCCGCGCCCAAATCGAGCTTGTGGCAAGCCCTGCCCGCCGAAGTCGTGATTAGGCGGAACTTGGCCGGTAACATGCTGCCCCGCTTGATTGAACTGGTGATTGAAGAAACTTCGACGCAAGGCTTCGGTTCCGACTCGGTTATCGAACGCTTGTGCGACGGCTTATTTGTGCTGCTGATCCGTTACTGTATCGAGGAAGGCTTGGTGCGCGAAGGCGTGTTTGCGGCCATGCAGGATAAGCGCCTGGCGACCGCGCTGGGCTTGATTCATCAACAGCCCTGGCATGCCTGGACGCTCAACGAATTATGCGCGCGGGCCGGCATGTCGAAATCGGTGTTGTCGGAGAAATTTAGCGCGCTGATCGGCCATTCCCCGATCGGGTATCTGACGTCCTGGCGCTTGCAAATCGCCGCCCACTGGCTGCTGGAGCCGGATATGACGGTGGAAAAAGTCGCCGAACGCTGCGGTTATAATTCGGTGCCCGCGTTTAGCAAAGCCTTCAAGCGGCAGTTCGCACAACCGCCCGGGGCGTTTCGGCGCCATAAAGAGTAAGGCCGTTAAGCATAGAGAATGGCAGCCATAGCGCATAAAAAAGGGGCTTTGCAGCCCCTTTCGCTATTGAACGGCTTAGTTGAATGAACTGCCGGGCGTGCCGGGTAAGGCCGGCATGGTTTGTTTTGGAAACTCGCCGGTCAGGGCATTCAAAAACGCCACGATGTCGGCCGTATCTTCGTCGGACAAGTCTTTATCCAACTGCAATTTGGCCATCAGTTTTACCGCTTTGTCCAGCGTTGGCACCGAGCCGTTATGGAAATACGGCGCGGTCAAGGCGATATTGCGCAGGGTCGGCACTTTGAACATATGTTCATCGCTGTCTTTTTTGCTGACTTCCGCCAAGCCTTTATCTTTCTTGAAGTGGTATTGGGCTTCGAAATAGCCGTTCGGATGCATCGGGAATTTCTGGAACATGCCGGGGCCGTTGAATGCAGGGCCGCTGTGGCAGCTTGTGCAGCCCAGTTCGACGGCTTTTTTCATGCCCCGCACTTGTTGCGCGCTCATGGCGTCCGTGTCGCCGTTGACATATTTGTCGTAGGCGCTGTTAGGGGTAATCAAGGTTCTTTCGTAAGCGGCAATCGCCTTGGTGGCGTTTTCCTTGGTGATGGTCTCGTTATCCTGGCCGAACGCCAAATCGAAGGCCTTGCGGTAACCCTTGATGGTTTTCAAGCGGGCCACCACGTCATCCCAGCTTTTCATACCCATTTCGATCGGGTTGGTGACCGGGCCGGCGGCTTGAGCCTCAAGGCTATCGGCCCTGCCGTCCCAGAATTGGACTTTGTTGAACGCCGCGTTCCAGACCGTCGGCGCGCTGCGGCCGCCGGTTTGGCCGTTAACGCCCATCGAGTTGGGGCGATTGTCTTCGCCGCCCAGCATGGTATTGTGGCAAGACGCGCAAGATACGGTGCCGGTCGAAGACAGGCGCGGATCGTGATACAGCATTTTGCCCAATTCGACTTTTTCCGGCGTGGTTGGATTATCGGCGGGCGCGGGCGCCGTGGTTGGCAAGGCTTCCGCGGCCATTACAGAGAGCGAACCGGTCAATGCAATCGCAGCGACCAGCATCCGAATTTTAAACATGTCATCCTCCAGTATTGTTATTGTTAGTAACGAGCTTGAATTGTAAGGTAAAGCAAGCGGCTAGGTAAATTTTATTGCAGCGGGAACTATTTGGATTTACCGGCATCCCCTTTTTGCATTCAACCGGATGCGAACATAATAATGCAGTACCGATTTCGGCGTTTTGCGGTAGTCGCGTTTGCAAACAGGCTTTGCGGCCCACCACCTGAGCGTCGAAATACGCCTATCTTTTCAACCCAGGGGGAGTTATGAAAAAGTTAGCACTCATCACCGGCGGCATCATGCTGCTATTCAGCAGCGCCATCTTCGCCGAACCGCACGCCGACGCCGCATTGAAACACGCCAAGGAAGCCGTGGAGCACGGCAAAATGGGCCACTCCGCAGTTTTGGTCGAACATGCGGAAACCGCGCTGGAACACGCCAAACAAGCCAAGGAAGCCGCCAAGGGCGACGACGCCAAACACCACCTGCACGAAGCAGTGGAATCGTTACAACAGGGTATAGAACACGGCAAACTGGAACATGCCGAAATGGCCACCCATGCCGTGGAAGACGCGGTAAAACATATCGAAGCAGGCAATAAATAAATACCCCTGCGCTGGGCATGCCGCTCGCAACCGCGGCATGCCCAGACCTCACCAAACCCAGCAATTTCAATCCCGTCCGTCGGCAAACAGACAGGTGTGACGCCGGACACGCCAAACCGTTCTAAAAACTATACGAAATCTCGCCGTAAACAGACCTGCCGGCTTGCAAGTAAAACTGGGAATATTCCCTATCCAGCAAGTTGTTGACCGAAAACGACACATCGATATTTTGGGTGGCCTGAAAAGCCATCCGGGCATCGACCAGAAAGTACGGATCGTAGCTGCCTGGCCGACCGGTAGCTGAATCCGTATTCAAATCGTTAAATGTTGGCTGACTTACGTATCGACCTATAATTCCGCCCGACCATTTGTCGTATTTAATATCCAATCCGCCGCTGAACATGGTTTGCGGCAGTTGCTGCATCTGCTTTCCAACAATAGCGGAGTCCGCAGTGTTTTCAGTAATGACCGAATCATTCAGAGTATATGTACCATTGAAGTGCAACCAATCCCAATACAATCGTTGCCTGAGCTTGACTTCTACACCCTCGACTTCTGCCGCTCCGGCATTTTGTTTTTCAGCCAATCTTGGGTTAGCACTTGGAAGACTGATAGTTTTATTATAAATCAAGTCCGATATGTAATGATGGTAATAACTGGCGGCGATAGTAGTACCTTCAAACGGATTGGCCTCCCCACCCACTTCCCATGAGTACATTTTTTCTGGTTCGAGATTAGCATTAGGCTCAGTAATAACAGCCGAAGTAATGCTACTTCCGTAAAGCTCAAAATTTGTGGGAGGACGAAACGCCCAACCTGTTGACGCAAATAATTTGTATCCATCGGCAGGCAACCAGGTCAAACTGAATTTCGGGTTAAATTGGCCTACGGAATGTTCCTGATAGTTTCGATTGAATGCCGTCGATGCGTTCATATTCGAACCTGAAGTCGACCAATCGTCGTAACGAACCCCCAAATGAGCAATCAAATTTTTCCTAAGCCACAATTCATCTTGAATATAAGCAGAATAAATACTGGATTCGCCTTTGCTCAGTGCGGTTAAGGTTGTGGTGGAATCGGAGTTTCTCCAGTTACTGAGATTGTATCTGGATTGGCCTTCCAGGGTCGTCTGGCTGGAACCAAAGCCTACGGTTACAAAATTTCTTTCATTCCATAAGAACGGGAAACGTAGCGAGACATTACCGTCTATCCGATTACTGGGTGTTAGCGTTATCGTACCGGCTCCGCCATTTAGCGTTGCGGAGGTACCGGGGCTTGTGGAGGATGTTTCGGTTTGCATATACTGAAAATCAACGTTTAACTTTATATCGCTGCCAAAATCGTGTTTCAGATGGGCAAAATATCGCCGGGTATCTTCAATACCAGGAAGAAAGTGCATAAATGAGTTTTCGGTTACTGCGTATCGTCGCCCATCGATATTGATGTTGCTACTACCGCTACCAATACTAATCGGCGTACCGTCAAGTCGGGTCAGATAACTGTTGAAACTACCGTTGTCGTTGGTCTCGCCTCTGCTCCAACCCATGCCGCCATCGATTTGGGTTTGCGGACTCAAATCGTAGTAAAGATGTAATGACGCATTATTTTGCTCCCAAGGCCTACGGCCTTTGTCGCCGATAATGTATTGTGCTGTTTGGCCGGTATTATTGGTGGTCGGAATGGCGCCGATCACAGGTATCGAGCCGCCGTTTAAAGCATTACCGCCTCTGTTAAGCGTCACGTAATCGGAAACGGCCCAGTTATCACTCTCCATGTGATTGAAGGTCAAAGAGATGCCTAAACCGTTTTCAAAGCGATCCCGGTAGCGCCCCTTAATCCCCCATTGATCGACCGCCGCGCCCCCGGCACCAACAGTCAATTTCCCTTCACGTTTGGTCGGCACCTTGGAAATCACGTTCAACACGCCGCCCATGGCGCCGCTACCGTATAGCGCCGAGAACGGCCCTGGCACGTATTCCACTTGTTGGGCGTCATCCATGTTGAGCATGTTCCAGTCGACGTTGCCGTTATTGGGCGTGTTAACCGGTAAACCGTCCATTAGATAAAGAGAACGGTTAGTACCGCCGACGCCGTGAAAGCTGGAATAGCTTGTGCTGGACCCTGGAAAGTGAGTGCCGTAAGCACCACCGCGCAAATAAATGCCAGGTATGTCTTTTAATGCGTCGCCCAAGCGTTGCACCAACCGGTTTTCGGTATTATCGGTCGTGATGACGCTGACATTGGCCGGCGCCATCCAGGCTTCCATTTCCGAGCGAGTAGCGGAAATCACCATGGTTGCCAGTTCCTCATCGTCCTTGGTTTTGGTTTTTTTCTTGGCTTTCTCGCTTGGGCCGTCTTCCGTGTTTTCGGCCAGTCCGGTTTCCGCGTCTTCCGCCCATGCAAAATCGAATGTTGCCGAATTCAGCAGAGCAAGCAGGGTAATAATCTGTAAACGTGACAAAGTAGTTTCCTCCAAATATCGGGAACGGCCACGGGTTAGAACGCGACATGGCCTGTCATTTGTTAATTTTTTAATAAACAAGGCCTTTCAACCTTGCAGAACCCGGCAAGCCGCTTAAATAGACGCTTGCCGGATTAGGTTTTACCGGCCCTTCGATTGACGTTCCTCCAAAACCCCGCGCAAATACCCGGCCAAAAACAATAAACCGATACCGATTGCCAACCACCAGCTTTGCTCCGGACTCAGCGCTGGTTGTTGCTCAGAGTTTTCGCTGGCAGTTTTCTTCTCTTCCATCTCATAGCCTTCCAATGGCTTGGCAGCGTCCGGCGCGGCTTGAGATTGGACGGGCTGTTGCCGGGCTTGGGCTTGTTGCTGAGTCGTCTGTGGTTGCGGTTGCGGTTGCGGTTGCGGTTGCGGTTGCGGTTGCGCCGCTGCCGCTGATACCGGTTGGGCTTGCGCGCCAGGCGCCGCGGCTTTCATGACCTTGGCCGCGTCCTGCTGTTCGGCCAGTTTGGTGATTTCCGGGCTGCTGCAGGTGTCCTTGTTGCAGGCCACGCCGGCCTTGGCGATCACTTCCTTGTTCACCTGTTCCAACTTGGCTTTCACCGCCGGGTCGGCTTGCCAGTAACCCTTGTTGATCGCCACCAGCATGCGGTCGACCATGGCCTGGTAGGCCAGCAGGTTGTCGGCTTGCTCGAACTTCTTCTGGATATCCAGCTGGTATTTGTCCTCGACATAGGTTTCGTATAGCGCTTGCCATTTCTCGGCGCCGACAGCTTCCGGCACCGTCACCTGCCAGCCCCAGAGGTTTTCCGCCACCATATTGATGAAGCGGGCGCCGGCGTAACCTTCCTTCAACATCGACTCTATCCATTTCGGGTTCAGGTAACGGCTCTGCATTTCCCGGCCCTGATAGCGCTCCAGACTCATGGTCTTGGCGGCGGTCGGGTCGGCCAGATCGGCGACCAGCACTTCCGGGGTTTTGCCGTTGACTTGCCTTGCCGCCATCGCGGTGCCGCCCAGATATTGGAAGAAGTCGTCGCCGTCCAACGAGGCGTAGACGTTGCTGGAACGGCTGTGAATCACCGCGTCGGTGTCTTTCAACGACAATTTGAATAAATCCACCGCCAGCGCCGCGTCCTTGCTGGCCGCTTCGCCCCAATGGCCGCGGCCGTAAACGTGGTGCATGCGGTTGAAGAACACGTCGGCCAGTTGTTTTTCGTCGTTCCAGGTGTTTGACAGCGGAATGGCCCGGTCCAGATTGGTGCCGTAAGCCCCGGACGGCACGCTGAACAAGCGGGCCGAGGCCATATCCAGCGCTTCCTCAGGTGGCAAACCGCGCTTGATCAGTTCGGCCTGGGTTTCTTTGATATGCCGGCGCAACGGATTATCCGGCTCGTCCTGTTCCTGGGCCTTGGTTTCGGCTTGATCCAGCAGCTTGATCACCGAGGCGAACAAGTCGCGGTATAAACCGGACGGAATGATGGTAACGTCGACGCGAGGCCGGCCCAACTGCTCGCGGGCGATCACATCGACGCCCTGGGTGCGGCCGCGTTCGTCCCAATGCGGTTTGACGCCGAGCAGATGCATGATTTCGGCTTCCATCACGCCTTCGTGGCGCGAGCTTTCCACGCCCCACAAATTGAACACCAGTCGCTCCGGATAGTGGCCGTGTTGCTTTTTGAAATCGGCGACCACTTGCTCGGCCAGACGCGCGCCTTCGTTGTACACCGCTTCGCTGGGAATTCGCGACGGGTCGAATCCGTACAAATCCTTGCCGGTCGGTAAGGCGTCCGGGTTACGCAACGGGTCGCCGTCGCTGCCGGCCGGGATGTAGCGGCCGGACAGGGCATCGATCAGCGCGTTCATTTCCGCGTTGGCGCTGTCGGCGATCAGCTTGGCCATGGCCTGGACTTTTTGCTTCAACGCTTCGCCTTTCAGTTTGGGATCGCGGGCGACGATGGCTTCGGCGAAACGCTGTCTAGCCGTTTCGTCCGGCGCTTTGCCGAAGGTATGCAAACCCATCGGCACTTTCTTCTCGCGGATTTCCTTCAGATAGTGTTCCAGCTCTTCCAGCTGGTCGCCGGTTTCTGCACGCTCCATTTTCAGGTCTTTCAGCAGGCCTGCCTTGCCGGCAATCTGGTTGATCTCGTCCAGTCTAATCTTCGCCAATTGCTCGCTTTTTTGCGCGGCGACGTTGTAGTCGTCCAGCAAACCGGCCAATTTAGCCAATTCCGGATTCAGATCGGCTTTGTCCAGCGGCGGCGTCATGTGGGAAATAATCGTTGCCATCGCCCGCCGCTTGGCCTGCAAGGCTTCGCCGACGTCGTCCATGATGTAGGGATAGATTTGCGGCACGTCGGCCATCAAGATTTCGCCGGGATCGGCGGCGGTGAAGCCGACTTCCTTGCCTGACAGCCATTCGTGAGTGGCATGAGTACCCAAGTGGATCATCGCATTAGCGCCAAAACCTTTTTGCAGCCACAAGTAAAACGCCACATATTGATGATGCGGCGGCATGGTGACGTCGTGGTAAAGTTTTTTGACGTCCTGCTCCCAGCCGCGCGACGGTTGCGGCGCCAGCAATAAGTTGCCGTATTGCAGCGCCGGCAGGATCAAAAAGCGCTTGCCCTTGGCGTCGGTCCAGGCGCCGATTTTGCTGTCTTCCGGCTTGCCCCAAGCTTTCAGCATCGCCGCCTTGAAGGTTTCCGGCAAGGCATCGAACCATTTTTGGTAGTCTTCGATCGGCAACAACACGGCGCGGCCGCCGGCGGCGGCTTCGGCGATGGCGCCCGGCTCCCAGTTACCCAGATTGATACCGTGATTTTTTACGGCAGCTTTCAAGGCGTCGCCGTCTTGCGGCGCATCGCCTAATTGATAACCTTCCCGGCGCATCCGCTCCATGATCAGCAGCAGCGATTCCGGCAATACATTCAGATACGAGGCGCCGATGTTTTCCTTACCGGGCGGGTAGTTGTAATACAGCAAGGCAACTTTCTTGTCCGCGTTGGCGGTACTGCGCAATGTCGCCCATTTGTCCAGCCGGTCGGCGTAGCGGGCGACACGTTCAGGGATCGGCACTTCGCGGACGAAATCCTGGCCGGTAGCCTGGTCGTGCACGCTTTCCTTGCTGGCCACCACTGTCGGCGCGATTTCGCCGGCGAATTCCGGCAAGGCCACTTGCCAGGCCCGCTCCATCACGTCCAGGCCGGTTGCCGATTCGGTCCATTGCGTCTGGCTTTGGCTGTTCAAGGCGATACCGTTCAAAACCGGCACACCCAGACGCGTCAGCGTCGGTACTGTTTTATCCGGGCTGGCGCCGATTTTCAAGGCCAGTGCGGCGATGGCCTCGACGCGGGATTTGCCGTTGCCATCTACCAGCATTTTTTCCAGGGTTTTATCGTAGGGATAGCCGAAAACAGGCAGCACGTTGTAGCCCTTAGCTTCCAGGTTTTCGGCCAGGTTTTTTACGGTATCGGTTTGCCCTGACAACGCCGAGGAACGATAGAACAGAATCGCGATCCACGGCCGACCGGCCTTATAGCCGGCATAAGCCTTTTGATAGCTGTCGAAATCGGCAAACAATTGCTTGCTGCGCACATCGAAGGCGCCGATGTCCGGTTGGGCTTGCGGCGGCGCGATCTCGGCTCGAACATTTCTGAATTTGGCGACGGCCAGGCGGATCATGTTGGCGGCATTGTCCGCGCCGCCGGCCGACATATAGGCTTGCAGTTCCTTATCCAGTTGCAGACCGTAATCGGCAAAATCGGCGTCGTAACTGAGGCCTACCGCATACAGCTTGCCACCGCCGGCGGCGATCTGTTTGAACAGCTCGCCGCCCTCGCGCAGAATGCCGCGCCCGGTAATTTGCGCCAATACCAGATGGGATTTTTGCAATGCGGCGTTATCGGCTTGCGCCAGCTTGGAGCTGGAGTACACCCGGATCGTCACATCCTTTAGCAAAGCATCGTTTTGCAATTTGGCGGTCGCTTCTACAGCGGTTTGCGAATCCAGATCGCCGAGAATCAGGCTCAGGTTGATCGGCGTTTCGGCCGCGGCCTGACCGGCGGCCAGCCACAACAACAGGGTCAGTAGCCAAGCCAGGTATTTATTCAGGAACATAAACCACCTTGCCGTCATTCAACCGATACGCGGTGCCCAAGCGCTCGCCAGAGCCGCTGAGCTTGCGGTCGGTGACTTTGGAAACCTTGATTTGCGAGCCCTTCTTGCTGACGATTTCCATGGTGCCGTCGGCGTTTTCCTTGGTCATCGTCACCGTCGATTCCGGATTCATCAAATCCAGCATGTTGTAGGCCATGAACAAAGCCACCATCATGCTGACGATGAATACCACGCTGGCATCGAACAGGTTGGCGACGCCGGCTATCGGATCTTCCAGCGGTTCGCTGTTGCGGTGCAGATTAGAGCGTCTCAGATAGCGCATGGCCGTCCTCCGCTATGGTCAGGTCTTGCGCATCCAACACCCGGCTGGCGGCCAGTTCGGCCTGATGGCGCATGGCGGCGAAATCGGCGCGCAGCCATTGCTCGCGCACCAGCGCCACCAGATAGGTAATCACGCCGCAGCCCAAACCGGTGACGGTGGCGGTAAAGGCGGTGACCATGCTGCCGGCCATGCTGGGAATGTTGCCTTGCGCCAGAGCGGCCAACGAAATGCCCATCGGAATCAAGGTTCCCATCAAACCCAACGCCGGACCGAGTTTGATGACGAAACGCACTTGGTCGAGTTTGATCAACTGACGGTGCTCATGGGTTTGCAGCAGTAATTCCAACTCCACGTCCAACGGCGTATGGGTTTGCTGTTGCTTGGCCAAGGCGACGGCCAGATCGAGATTGAACTGCCGCACGGTGCGCGAGCCGGCCTTGCGCCGCTCCAGCCATTCCTGCGCCAGACGGCCGCAGGTATAAATCGAATAGGCCGCCAGCAAAGTAACGATCAGCAATACCGGCAGGTAGAGCGACGACGAGATCATGTAAAGAATGTGTTCTAGCGTGTGTGTGAGTTCCACGTTTCCCCCTGGGTTATGTTGTTGTAGTAGTTATGAAAATGTTTCGAGTGCAGGCAGACAAAGCCTGTGTTTGAGGAATGCGTCGGGGTTGTGCCGGACGGCTTTGAGCGTCAGAAAATGCGCGCCGTATAGGCGTTGCGCAAGAAAACAGGCGTAACAACACTGGCGGACGAGTATCGTCGGCGTTTGCGGTGATGTGTGCGGGTTTTAAGGTATCGCCAAAAGCGGGTTTGGCAAAAAACGATTGAAGCCTTGGGACTTCAAAGTTGGGAATAGAAACGGAATGGAAATTTAAAACGTTGCGCGGCGCGGAAGCATGGCGGATGGCAAGCGGCGGCGAGGTCAAACCGACGCCGTTGCTCGACAATTGTATGCCGGGGGTTTGATTGATATCCGGAAAAAAGCGTTTGAAACTCAACCGGCTTAAAATCGGTTCTTGCGGCCTGGCCAAGCCTATCCAGCCAGCTAAGAACCGGGGCGGCGGCAATTGCCAAGCCATACCCGTACTATCCTGTCGTTCCGAAACAGCCCGATTGTCGGCTAGCGTACCGGTACTCCGCGCGCGGTTGTGCTCCGGTAGCGACAGATAGCTGTTTTGCCGAGTGCCGACCGATGCAAACACGGTATCGCCGGCAGCGATTTTAGCGCCGCCATCAAGCACCGAGCCTTTTGACGCCGCCGCGATAGCCACATTCGACAGCATAAGGCTAAATAGACAGCCGACGGCCAATACCACCAGCTTTGCCACCAGAATACCCGTGCCGTGCAGCAGCAATGTTGCCAGCATGAAACCCAGCGTGTAAGAAATCAGACTGGCGGAGGCGGAAATCTCCTGGCCGTGGGCAAAGCCGTGAAAGAAAGCGAAAAACGCCACGATAAGGACGTTGATTTTACTGCCGAATCGAACCCGGCGAGTAATCAATACCCCAAAAACCGCGCAAGAAAGCAGAATAAGGCCTTCCACGCTAGGCAGAGATAGGCCCGACGCGCCCGCCAAGCCGCCCAAACTCATCACGCCGACGAATGACACCGGCAACATCCAGATAGCCTGTCCGCGTAATTGTGCGGCCCAGATGCCGACAGCGAGCATGGTGACCAAGTGATCCCAACCGGATAGGGGATGCTCAAAACCGCGATGCCAGCCAATTGCATCCAGATCCAAAAATTGCATGCCCAAAAACGCCATCGCCAATATTACAGGCAACCCAATAGACAGCAACAACCGAGAACGGTTGAAACCCGAAGCGGCGAATTTTTTCGAAGCTTTGTTCCGCATGAAAAGTTTAAGGGCCTATAGTTGACGAACTGGGCAAACAGGCCGGCGATAATACTGCAAAATTCTCAAAGCTAGAACAAGCATTTTCAAATTGCGCGCGTTCTTGCGAGAACGGGCGACACACTCCTCCCTGCCGAAACGGCTTTCGCCGTTCGAATATTTCCGGTTATTCGCAGTAAAACAACGTATTTCCCTGTCCGATAAATATTAGCTGCCGCGAGCAGCAAAATCCGAAGTTTATCGTTTAGAATAACCTTTGACTTATTCAGGTTCTCCTCCCCTGGTCACGCCAGTGCGGGCCCGATGACGAACCAAGGCTTCACTGGGTGCCACTATCTATGACTGCTCTTCATCCACACCTTTCACACCCCAAGTATCGTCCGGACATCGACGGTCTGAGGGCAATCGCGGTGCTCTCGGTCATCGCCTTTCACGCCTTCCCCGCCGGCCTGAAGGGCGGCTTCATCGGCGTCGATATTTTCTTCGTCATCTCCGGCTACCTGATCTCCACCATCATTTTTCAGAATTTGGAGAAGGGTACTTTCAGCTTTACCGAATTCTATATTCGCCGCATCAAGCGTATTTTTCCGGCCCTGATCCTGGTGCTGGCGGCCAGCTACGCCTTCGGCTGGTTCGCGCTGTTCGCCGACGAATACAAGCAACTGGGCAAGCACATCGCCGCCGGGGCGGGCTTCGTTTCCAACATCGTGCTGTGGGACGAGTCGGGCTATTTCGACAGCGCCACCGACACCAAACCGCTGCTGCATTTGTGGAGTTTGGGCGTGGAGGAACAATTCTACCTGGTTTGGCCGCTGCTGCTATGGTTTGCCTGGGGTAGAAACTTCAATCTGCTGACCGTAACGCTAGTGGTCGCCGTCGCCTCCTTTTATCTGAATATCAAGGGCATATTGACCGACTCCGTCGGCACCTTCTACTCGCCGCAAACCCGCTTTTGGGAATTGCAATGCGGCAGTTTGCTGGCCTGGATGACCCTGTACAGAAAAGGCGCGTTCGCGGACTTTAAAAGCCGGCTGGACGGCTGGCTGGCGGCCGTGGTTTACCGGGAATCGCAGCATCAGGCCGACGGCAAGACGCTGGCCAACGTGCTGTCGTTTGCGGGCTTAAGCCTGCTGGCATACGGCTTTTACATCATCAACAAGGATCTCGATTTTCCGGGCAAATGGGCCATCCTGCCCATGCTGGGCGCGGTACTGATCATCGCCGCCGGCCCGCAGGCCTGGGTTAACCGCATCCTGTTGTCCAACCGGTTGGCGGTGTGGTTCGGCCTAATCAGTTTTCCGTTGTATTTATGGCACTGGCCCTTGCTGTCTTTTGCCCGGATTGTGGAAACCGAAGTGCCGAGCGCCACGATTCGCCTGATTGCGGTGGCGATGACCATTGTGCTGGCCTGGCTCACCTACAAGCTGGTGGAAACGCCGATACGCCTGGGCAAGCACAGCGGCGCCAAAACGGTCGTGCTGATACTGCTGATGCTGGTGGTGGGCAATATCGGCTACATCTCTTATTTAAAAAACGGACTGGAATTTCGCCAAGCCGACGCCCCCGCCAAAACCAAAATGTTCGCCGATGTAAAAGGCACGGTACTCTACAATACCCCCGAGGACTGGATCGACGAGCGCTGCCGTTCCGCATTGGGCGCCAGCTACGATTATTTGATATGCCGCTTTACCACCGCCACGCCGGGCACGCTGGTGGTCGGCGACAGCCACGCCGCGCAATTCGTCTACGATTCCATTGCCAAAAATTCCAACGATCTGGCGCTGGTGGCGGTCAACGGCTGCCTGCCGTTTATCGATCTGGTCACCATTAACCCGACCGAGGAGTTCGCGGAAAAATCGTCCCGCTGCGGCGTGGTCATGCCGATTGTGCTTAAACTGCTGCGGGATTTTCCGTCCATTCAACGCGTGGTTTTCGCCACCCGCGGCGCGATGTACATCGAAGGCTCCGGTTACGGCGATAGCGAAAAAAAGAACAACTACCGGATTATCAAAGACCCGGACGACCGCTTGGCGGAAAACTACAACCAGTTTATCTCCGGCTACGTGGCATCCATTAACGAGATTTTAAAATTCGGCAAGGCCGTGGTGTTCATTGAAGATGTGCCGGAAATCGGCGTCAGCGCCAAAAATTGCCTGGACGACCGCCCGTTCCGCATCTCGGACAAGGATAGACCCGGCTGCAATGTATCCCGAAAATCCTTCGACGAGCGCAACGCCAACTACAGAAAAGCCGTCGACTCCATTGCCGCCGCCACTCATAACCGGATCCGGATTTTTCCGGCCTATGAATATTTATGCAACCCATCGTCCTGCGACGGTTTGAAGGATGGCGCATCTTATTTTTACGACGACGACCACCTCTCCATGCGCGGCAGCAGCTTTATCTTCAGCAAGTTTGCCGAATGGCTAAGGCAAGTGGCCCCGAAAA
>NZ_JANIBK010000049.1 GCF_024505165.1 Methylomonas rivi | reverse complement strand
GTTTTTTGGCAACGGCCGCCGGCGATTTTTCCGGCCGCGCGACCTTGCGCGCGGCGGGTTTTTGACGGGGGGTAATAGGTTTGGGACTAATGGCCACAGGTTGGTTTCGCGGATGGCGGTAGGTACTCTGCTGAAGGAAGCGGCTGCGAAGGAAGGCGGCAAGCCGTCTTCATTTCAGCCTTGTACAAATCGAAAACGCTGTCATTATAGCCAATTGAATTGACGGAACGAGGTTAATACGGTGTTAGGCAGTTTACAGAAAATGACCGCGCAATTGGCGGACACGGTCGCTTACCGGTTGCCGGTGGGCGACGACGAGATGGACTTGAATCCGCTGCTGGGACAACCCATTCGGCTGCGCCATAGCGGGCGGATTTTTTGCGTGCATTGCCAAAAAAAGACCAATAAAAGTTTCAACCAGGGCTATTGCTACCCCTGCTTCATCAAGCTGGCGCAATGCGATATGTGCATCATGAAGCCGGAAACCTGCCACTATGCCGCCGGTACCTGCCGCGAACCCGGTTGGGGCGAGGAATTTTGCTTTCAGCCGCACATCGTTTATCTGGCCAACTCTTCCGGCATCAAGGTGGGCATCACCCGCCGCTCGCAAACCCCGACCCGCTGGATCGATCAAGGCGCGGTGCAGGCCATGCCGGTGTTTCAGGTCGCCTCCCGGCATATTTCGGGCTTGATCGAAGTGGCCTTGGCAGCCCATGTCAGCGACAAAACCAGTTGGCAACAAATGTTGAAAAACAACGTCAAGCCGCTGGATTTGCCGGCGCAGCGGGACGAATTGCTGGCGAAATGCACCGACAGCCTGGCGGCCATTGCCGAACGGTTCGGTAGCGAGGCGATCACATTTTTGGCCGATGCCGAAACGCTGCATATCGAATACCCGGTGCTGCAATACCCGGCCAAGGTCAAATCCTTTAACCTGGACAAAGACCCGGAAGTGTCTGGAGTGCTGCAAGGCATCAAGGGCCAGTATCTGTTGTTGGACAGCGGCGTAATCAATATCCGCAAATTCAGCGGATACGAGGTGGAGGTGTCATGTTAGGCGTTGCCCGGTATCGCCGGGAATCAGTTTGAACAGTTGGGTCGAATAAGGGTATTTTTTTGTACAGGGAAAAATCGTTGCCGGTATGCTCCCGTAATAGAATGATGATCTGCTCTAGCGCGCTTTGCGACTTAAGCGGCCGGATCGACTCGGGGTTGACGGTGGAGGGTATGCCGCGCGGGGTATGATGCACGAAGGCATAAAATATGCAGGGGTAATTCCTGGGCCGGCGCAATAATGTCCGCCAGGCCGGCCTCTATCGCATTCCGCTGCATGGTATCGAATTTGGCCGATGCGGGTTCTTGGACTAAAGCCAGCCCGGCGTTTTCTTTAATGGCCCCTAAACCTAGCGTGCCGTCGCTACCCATGCCGGACAGGATCACGCCAATGGCGCGTTCGCGGCGGTCATCCACCAGAGTCCGGAAAAAGAAATCGATCGGCAGGCGCGGGCGCGGGCTAACGTCGGATCGAGATGCTGAATGACGATAAAAGCCAATCCGCTTTTGGCGGGTACGTTGGACAAAAACGCTTCCAAGGCTTCCAGCCCGCCCGCCGAGGCGCCAATGCCGATGATGGGCGGGGTATCGGCCGCGGTTCGCTTGGCAAGATTAGGGTTTGGCTTGGAACTAACAGGGGCGGTTGCAGGCGGATTGTTACGAGGGTTGGTCATGGGTTATGTTCACTCTCTTGGTTTTGTTGCCGAACGGGAAACCGTGCCTAATCCGGTTTGCCCGTCGCGTATTCATTCAAAAGTCTTGCACATGTTGCAGTAACTCCCTAACGCTTTAAAAATCGCCCCGACCCATGAAGGTAACCGGCCGAATTTTTTACTTTCGGAATCGGGGTTTATGGATACGTACTAGTACGTATATTAATCTGCCAGGGTAAGAGGTAAAGTAAAAAACACTTGCTAATTCAGTTACATGATGCGTTATGGGTCATGCCGGTTAAACCCTGCCGGCAAGCTTGAGATGGCCTGGAAAGCACCGGTTCGGCGGCGGGGTAAGCCTTTGCGTTTCTCCCGAAGCGTCCGGTCGAAATCGTGCCGGAAGCGCGGTTTCCGGCTTTTCCGGCAGCGCTAATATTAATCATGCATCCAATAAATAACGATACGGGAGAACGCCATGACGGAAAAAACCAAACAAGCCCCGCAAAAATTACCGGCCAACGAAGAAGAAGCGGCCGAAGCGGTTCCCGTGCCGGAGATCGACGAACGCATCGCCGAGCTGGCGTATTACAAGGCGGAAAGCCGCGGTTTTCAGCCCGGTTACGAATTACAGGATTGGCTTGAAGCCGAGAAAGAATTGTTGTTCGATTGACAAGCGTTCGATTGCAGCCAGCAGCGATCTCGCCTTGCGGCGGGGCCGTCCATACTGAAAATTTGACAAAGTCCGGAGTAAGCCATGAGCACTACAGAAAAAGAGATTAAAAAATCCGCTGAATTATTACCCGCCGCCGCATCCGGCAGCTTGTTTTCGATAAGCGAGCTGGATAATTTTTTTGACGATTTTTTATTGCGTAAATGGCCGCGGTTGCTGGATTGGAATTTTCCGGCCGGGTTCGAGAAAGGGGTTCCCAAAGTGGATATTCTCGATCGCGACACCGAGATAGAAGTTCAGGCTGCTTTGCCGGGCATCAGTAAAGACAATCTGGATGTGACGATCAACAATCAAACCATCACCATCCGCGCCTCCGCGGAACAGGCGTCAAAGGCGGACGAGGGCCGGTACTTCCGCCGGGAAATATCCCGTGGCGAATTTCAACGCAGCATTTCCCTGCCTGTCAATGTAGACGGCGACAATGCAACAGCGTCTTTTAAAGATGGCGTGCTGAAGGTGATTATCCCTAAAACGGAGCAAAGCAAACGTAAGACCATCGAAATTACCGATTGATTCGTGCGCTGAATTTTGAGGGATGTCGACATGAAACGTTCGCAGAATTTGCATACCCCGGACTCATTGGGGCAGAAAGAAATCGGCCGGGAGACCGCCATACATGAAGCGGGGCACGCCGCCGGCATTTATTTCGGCAACAGGCAAAAAGCCCTGCCGGTGGTGTTCTTCCGGATTTATATTCAATCCTCCGCAAGCGGGGGAAACGCTTCTTGGCTATCGGGCCATGCCAATAAGCAGTGTTCCGCCCAAATAGAGGGCGGCCGCCTGATTCACGCCTTGCCCTACTCGTTTCAGGAAGCGGTCAAACATTTTACCCCGGCGCAAAAACAGGATTATGCACGCGCTTTTGAGGCCGATATGTTTAATTTGTTGATTGGCCCCGTGGCGGAAGCCAAATACGTGTCCTTACGGGATGATGAGCCCCATAATTTCGATTTGGTCCATTTGGATTCCTTGCATTTTTATGGCGGCGCATCGGATTTGGAGGCGATTAACGAGTATATCGATTGTTTTTTGCGCGGAAATGCTCTAAAGGACAACAAAATTTCCGACTTATTCCAGGCCGCTTGCCGATTTGTTAGCGAACCCTCCCACTGGCGGGCCATTACCGGTTTGGCGGATGCTATTTTGGCCGCGGAAAACCAAATCATCGAATATGACGCTATTGTCGAGATACTGGAACAAGGGCAGCATATTGCCTGCGTGCCGAATACCCAGCCGCCCGCTTGTTTTCGCAGGCAGCTCATGCAGCCGCCGGATGGCGAAGCTCAAACAGCCGCGCCGGCCGATAGGAGCTCAATTTGGCGGCTGTCGTAAATGCCAAAATGCAGGTTGGATTAGCGTAATGTGGCCCAACAAAATCAATATGTTGGGTTTTATTGCATTCAGTAAGGCCCAGTTTTTACGGCAAACTTTTTTGGATAGAGGTCAACCATGACAACAACCAACAAAAGACAGAAGAAAAAATATAGCGCGCATCCCGAAGATATCGTGGTAGTAATACAGCTACCCTGTTTCGATGACGGAATAGCCAGGCTGGCTTATTTCAAGGCGGAAAAATGAGGTTTCGTACCCGGCTACGAACTGGATGATTGGCTGGAGGCGGAGCGGGAGTTCGTCCCGCGCTAGCCTCGAATTTTGCCTGCCGGCATGGGTCGAGGAGGGCACGTATCGATATGACCGATTTTTTCGCTAAATGATTAACGCCGATTGCCATGTTTCCAAAAAGTCCGCCGGAGGTCTGGCATGAACAAGCCGACGATGCCGCCCGTCAATAAAAGTCTTCGCGACCGGGCGGAGCAATGCGTGGCGGAACAACCGGTTGCCGGGCATTGCCATGACCAAGGCACTTCCTGCAAGCTGATACACGAGATGGATGTGTACGCGCTCGAGCTGGAGATGCAGAACCAAGAGCTAAAGAATGCGCAGGCAGATAGCCAGAGTGCCCTGCGGCGCTATACGGAATTGTACGATTTTGCGCCGGTCGGCTATCTCATGCTTGAAAAGAGCGGGCGGGTGGTTGAAATCAATTTAACCGGAGCGGCGTTATTGGGTGTAGAGCGGGGCAGCATCATGGGCCGCTCCATGGCCGCTTATTTGACGGATCGGCGGGCATTTCGGCATTATTTGCAGCAAACATTTCTATCGAGCGGCAATCTCATCGCCGAGCTCGGGGTTAAACGCGCGGATGGCGGCGTCATCGATATACAGCTGGAAAGCCGCGTAAGCCCGGACGATGACGGGTTGCCGGCCGTCATTCACACGATAATGACCGATATATCGCGGCGTAAGTCGCTCGAGCGGCAATTGCAGCGGCAACGCCACGAAATGGACGCATTGATCAAACAACAAGTGGCCATTCAAACCGCCGCCGCAATCGCTCACGATCTCAACCAGCCGTTGGCGGCCATTTCCGCTTACGGCGAAGTGGCGTTGCGTTCTCTGAATAAAGACGAGGTCAGCGCCAAGACATTGCAACGTGCGTTAAATGGCCTGGTGGAGCAGGCCCAGCGGGCCCGGGCTCGATCGCGAGGCGGTTAAACGGGTTTTTGAGCCTTTTTTTACCACCAAACGCAATGGCAGCGGACTGGGGTTGGCCATTAGCCGCTCTCTGGTCGAGGCTAACGGCGGGCAACTTTGGATGGATGCGCTGGCCGAAACCGGGGCCATATTCCATTTCACCTTACCGTTCGCTCCGATCGGACGATGAATCGAACCGGTCCCGCCGCCCGGGTTTTCATTATCGATGACGATGCCGGCATTCGTGATGCCTTGTCCTTGATGCTGGAGACGGAAGGTTTCTCGGTGGTAGCGTTTGATAGCGCAAACGCATTTCTCGCGGCAGTCACGCCGGATGACATCGGCTGCGCCATTATCGACATACAGATGCCCGGCATGGATGGGCTGCAACTACAGCAGGCGATGATGGAACGGGAATTTTCGTTGCCTATTATCTTTCTGACGGGACACGGCGACATTCCCAAGAGCGTGAGGGCTATCAAGGCGGGGGCGTTGGATTTTTTAACCAAGCCCATCACGCAAAAAAAACTTTTGGCCAGCGTTGACGATGCCTTGCAAGTGGCCTGCTTGCGGCATACTCAGCTAGAACGCCGCCACGAGATTGAAGGGCGAGTGAGGACGTTGACAAATCGGGAGCGTCAAATCATGTCGTTAATTCTGGCGGGGCACACCAGCAAGGATAGCGCGCGTCTGCTGGGTATCAGCCATCGCACGGTAGAAATCCATAGATCGCGGCTGATGGAAAAAATGGGCGTTGCCAATGCGCTCGATTTGGCGAGAGTTGCGCATGAGTGCGGCTTGGCGGTTAACGCCGGAGATGCCGAAGCAAGCGGCTCATTCTAAATCCGAAAAGTCGCGTCTGATCATGGCGACTTTCGATCGATATTCGGCGGCGTTGCCGTAATTAAAAAATTTATAATATCGGCTATGCAGGTTTTTTATGCGCCGGGCATGTTTAATGGGGCACCAGAATTGTTCGGTTCGCCCGGCTATTTCCTGCAAATAAGCAAACAGGCCGTTCATGTAGCTACAATAGGCGCAGTTGATTTTTTCGATGAAATTCAAATAGTTTAAATATTCCCGGTCAAAGGCAATGTAATCTTGCCGCCGCACTTTCGGAATGCCGTAAATCGGAAAGCAAGTCCATTGATACAAACTGCAAAACGCATCCAGGAGCAGGGCGGGGATCAGACAGCTCCATATGAAAGGCGCGCTGACGATGTGTTTTATCGGCGCATCCCGCAAATAGAGATACAGGGTTTTTATATATTCCTTATCCCGGATAATGGCATTTTCTTCGAAATAGACTTTGCGCTTACGAATTTCGTATGAAAAAATTTTCTCCTGCTTTTGCAGTTCCTCGATCAGTTCATTTTCCAAGCTCTTCATTTTGGCCAGTAACGCTTCGAGTTCGGTCGTCATAATTAAGTACGTGGCTGATAAAGCGGGTGAAAAAATCCAACCTGTAAGGATATGGTTGGAAACAACTTACCGAAATATATTGCCTTCGTAGGAGCGGCTTTAGCCGCGATGAGCGCCTTGATGGGGCTAAAGCCCCTCCTACCGGCAACCATCCACGAAAATACGGGGGATGTTATTTTTGACGAAACCCTAGGGTCGATATTCGAAGCGGTAGCGTTACATTCTCATAGAATCCTAACGGCTAATAATCAATATTCGAATTCAATAGTTCCGGCGCAACCATGGGTAACGTCTTTCCGGTATTCGCCTGTCTTTAACGACGTAATACCCGCTAAATTTCAAGGGCGGAAAATGCCGTCTAAACTATCATTCAATGGGGCTGGCTTGGCGCGGGTACGATGACCGACCAGCATCGCAGTTTTTCTTGCAAAGACAAGGCGGCGTGGGCCGGGCTGGTCGAAGGCAGACGTTGTAAACACAGCGTGGAATGACGCAAATCCGGCAGTACCAGACGCCGGAAAGCCTGCTCGGCGGTGGCGCCGTTGAAGAAAATGCGCCGAATGCGCGGATGGCTGGCCAAGAACCCTTTAAAGTCGTTGGCGACAACCGAGCTCTTTTCGATAGCCGCATCCAGGCTGCCGGGGCGGTAGCAGGATTGCATCACATCCCACAAGGCGATGTCGGCGTCGAGCAGGGCTCGGGTTTTGCTTGGGTAGTCCGGCAACGGGCCGCAAGCCAGCAATTCGGCCATGATGGGCCAGAATTGGTTGCGGGGGTGGGCGTAATATTCTCCGGCTTCCAGCGAAGCCTTGCCGGGGATGCTGCCCAAAATCAGGATGCGGGCGTTTTTACCGGCAATGGGCGGAAAGCTTCGGATAGCCGACATAAACCGGGGGCTATTCCAGCCCGTCCTCCGCTTGGCCGAATTTATCGGAGAAGCGCAGTAGCACATACAGGGCGCCGGTGCCGCCGGCTTTGGGCGGAGTGGAGCAAAACGCCAGCACGTCCTGGTGCTGGCGCAACCACAGGTTGATGTCGTTTTTCAGCACCGGCTGGTTGTCCGGCGAGTTATAGCCTTTACCGTGGATGATTTGCACGCAGCGGCAGCCGTCTTCCACGCAAAAATGCAGAAAGCGCAGTAGTTCTCGTTGGGCGTCGCGACTGCTCAGGCCGTGCAAATCCATTTCCGCGTCCACCCCGTAGTAGCCCTTGCGCAGTTTCTTCAGCACATTTTTTTGCAGGCCGGGGGCGATAAATCCCACCTTGTCTTCCTGATACAGGGTTTCCAGGCTGTCGGCCACTTCATTCTGCAAGGGATCGACCTGCTCCAGCGCTTTAACGGCGGGCAGCGGGCGGGGTTTTTTGTCGGGCTTCAGAACTACCGTATTGGTGTCCACGGGCCTGACTTTGCCGATCGCGTTTCTGAATAAGGCGCTATCGTCTGTGTGAGTGGGTTTTTTTGTCACGTAAGCTGCTGGTTTTGCGGTTTTTTTGCTAATATGGGCGCATTTTAAGCCATTCACAGCAGTATGCACATTCTGATCAGCAACGACGATGGATATTTGGCTCAAGGCATCAATGCGTTGGCGGCCGCCTTGCAAGCCCACGCCGATGTCTCGGTGGTGGCGCCGGATAAAAACCGCAGTGCCGCCAGCAATTCGTTGACGCTGGATATGCCGCTCCGGGCCACGGCCTGCGACAACGGCTTCGTACGGGTGGACGGCACGCCGACCGATTGCGTGCATCTGGCCATTACCGGCTTGCTGGCGCGCGAACCGGATATGGTGTTCGCCGGCATCAACCATGGCGCCAACCTGGGCGACGATGTGGTGTATTCCGGTACCGTGGCCGCCGCCACCGAGGGCCGCTTTCTCGGTTTGCCGGCGGTGGCCATTTCCCTGGCCGGCAGCGACCCCAAGCATTTCGATACCGCCGCGCAAGTGGCCGTGGTGCTGTTAAAGAAAATCCAGAACCACCCCTTACCCGACGACACTTTGTTGAATGTAAACGTGCCCGATCTACCCTTCGATCAGCTCAAGGGGTTCCAATCCACCCGGCTGGGGCAACGGCATAAGGCCGAAGCGGTGATTCGCTCCAGCGATCCGCGCGGGCAGACCATTTACTGGGTGGGGCCGCCGGGCAGCGAACAGGATGCCGGGCCGGGCACGGATTTCGATGCGATTCGTAACGGCTATGTCTCCGTCACGCCTTTACAACTGGATTTGACCCGGTTCGACCGTTTGGAAGGGCTGCGCGAGTGGCTGACAACAGAGGCATAAACATGAAGCAACGTTTGCAAGGTACCGGCATGACCTCTCGGCGCACCCGCGAACGCATGGTATCCCGGTTGCGGGCGCAAGGCATAGCCAATAGCAAGGTGTTGGCCGTCATGGCGGAGATTCCCCGCCATGTGTTTGTCGATGAGGCGCTGGAAAGCCGCGCCTATGAAGACACCGCCTTACCTATCGGCCATAATCAAACCATTTCCCAGCCCTATATCGTTGCCAGAATGACCGAGTTGTTGCTGGAAAAGGGCCCGCGAAGCAAAGTCTTGGAAATCGGCACCGGCTGCGGCTATCAAACCGCCATATTGGCCAAGCTGGTGGATCAGTTATATTCGGTGGAACGCATCGCGCCCTTGATGAAAAAAGCCCGCGATTTGCTGTGGGAATTGGGCATCAAAACGGTCGGTTTCAAGCATAGCGACGGCGGCTGGGGCTGGCCGGAACATGCGCCGTTCGACGGCATATTGGCCGCCGCCGCGCCGGCCGAAATTCCGGAGGCGCTGCTGGAACAAATGGCCGTCGGCGGCGTGATGGTGATTCCGGTCGGCAGGGAAGGCCGGCAAGACCTGCACCGCATCACCCGCACCGAAAACGGTTTTGAAGACGAAATCCTCGAACCGGTCGTCTTCGTGCCGTTTTTATCCGGCGTCAGCCAGTAGCCGCTCTTTTTAAGATGGAGCCCGATTAAGACGCGTCGTTTAGTCGACGCGTATCCGGCTTTCAGTTCGTTATTCGACTAGGCTGTCGGTTTTGTCGCCCAATCGCCGTACTGCCGGCATTTATAAATCGGCTGCATCGTGAAGTTTGTAAATCGCATAGGCCGGCTGCTGATAGGGGTGAGCGGCTAGCAAGGCCGCGACTGCGGCTTTGATCCGCTCGTCGGTACAAATCATTTCCACTTTGTATTCCGCTACCCGTTCCAGTTTTCCAATCTGTCCCAGAAAAGGTTGGCTGTCCGCCAGCGGCCGGAACTGGCCTTGGCCCAAGGTTTGCCAGGCGCATTGGTCGTAATCGTTAAATTGTCCCGCACCCGCTGCAAACAGAGCATTCTTAACTTGATCCAGGTGGCTGGCGGGGACATAAAAAGTCAGTTGATACATGGCTGTATTTTAACTGGCGCCGGCCAGTAAAAACACGCCCCATAACACGACCACCACGGTCAGATCTTCTATTCGATTGATGGCGAATTGCCGGTATTGCCGGCTGCGCATGGCAATTTGATTGGCTTTTTGGTCTTTCATATGAACGGAATGTTGCATCACGATTGATTCTCCCGATGTTTTTCTGTCTTAAATACGGATAATCCGGTTCGGGCCGCCTTGCTTCTGAGGAAGTTACGCGGCAGCCAAAATGTTTTTCTTTTGTTTTTACTGAGTATAGATGAAAACAAAAAAAGAACAAATTTTTATCTCAAACTTCTCTTAGCAGTTCAGGATGTGGTGTTGCGGATAGATTTTTGGCGGATATTGTTTAAGCTAAATAGCAGGGATTAACCTAAAAACTGACTTTTTTAGGATTAATGAAAAGCGCGAGTGCGGGCTCGGCTATGTGATTAACGTATTAGGGGCTGTCGCCGTTTTGAAAAGATAGGCTTGAAAACGAATTATTTTGCCGCACTGATTTTTCTGATTAGCAAGATGCTTCAGCAAAGCCAAAAACGCCGTCATGCTCGCAGAGCCTGCCCCCGGCTTGAACGGGGGGATGCGGGCTCCAGTGCCACGGATGGTAAGCTTCGATAGTCTGGATTCCTGCAATCCCTGCCGAAATGACGATTTTCGGGGTTTACCATTGAGTTAGCTGAAGGAGCTTGCCAATCAGGTTGATTTTTTCGATCAAGCGACAAGCAACCTATGCCACGGCAACGATTTACGGATGATTACCGGAACAAATTTAAAACCTGTCAAGTTTTTTTGAGTATTTATGGGGGAGTAGTTACCGTATCGCTATACAAGCAGCCAGCTACCAAGCTAATTGCGCTGTATCTAAATCAACCGCAAGCCGGGTGGCAAGGCTTCGCCGAATACCTGTTTCTCCTGACTCTCGTCCAGCTGTTTGTATTCTGCGACCATCTCCTGCCAGGACGTGGCGGCCTTGGCTTGTTTGAGTTTGTCCAGCACCTGCAGGCGCAAATCGTCGTCGATATCGCGCACTCTATCATCGCAACGTCGGGCCAGCAGGGTGGCGGCGAAGCCGGCTTGCGGCTGTTTCTTCCAGTCTGCTTTCAGCAATTGCCCCAGCCAATCCGCCGCGATAACCGGCGCGATGACGTCGTGGTTATTGCCGTGGAATAGAATCCGCCCGCCGATCCGGCCCAGCGCCCACCAGCTGGATTCCGGCTCGCCGGCTTTTTCCAGGCGTTTCAGCAGCCAACCGCCCAATTGGATTTTGTCGGCCACCGGCAGGCGCTCCAGCGCTGCCGCCAGTCGCACCATGTCTTCGTAACCGCGCATCGCCAATTGTTTGGCCACCCCGGCCTGACGGGCGGCGGCCGGATTGATGAATTTGGCGATGTCCTTAAAAATGCGTTGCTGCGCCTCGGCGTTCAAACCGCCGGCCACCCGCCGCCACAGCGTCCACCATTCGGTCCAGTTCTGTTTTTCGTTGACGAACTGCAGGCCTTCCGGATACAGCTTCCATAGCTGTTCGGCCCGCCAATCGTCCAGCGGATAACCGAAACCGGGCCGCAGGCAAAAGCCGCTTAAACTCAGCCACAGACGTTCGTGCTGCTCGCTGCGGCGGCGGTATTTGCCGCCTTCCAGCAGGGCGCCGAATAATTCCCGCAATAGCGGCGTTTGCCAATCGCCGCGCGGCGCGGCCAGAATTTTTTCCAGATCCGCGCGCAGGGTTTTAACCGCCTGAGGATCGATTTGTTTGGATTTGGCGCCGAACACGGCCTGAATTTTCTCCAAGGCCTGCGGCAATTGACTGGGTAATTCCGCGCTGACGCTAAGCTGGGCCTTTTTGCGGATTTGAAACTCCACATCCCAGCGCTGGCTGGCATCGTTTACTGCTACGCATTGCAATTGCAGGGTGCCGACCTCGGTATAGGTTGCCAACAGTTGCACGATGACTTCAACTTTCTGCTCGCCTTCAAACGCCACCGCCAATGGCGGCAGACTGTGAAAGCGCTCGTCATCTATTTGCACCAAGGCACCGGGGGGATAGTCGCCGTCGCCGTTGCTGGACAACAAATGAAAACGCACCGGCTGGCCGACCCGCAAGGCAAACTGCCTGTCGTTCAATAAAACCTCGTGGCCTTCTTCGCTGCCCTTGGGCAGAATGCAGACACCTTGCCGCACCGCATCCTTGCCCTGTTGGGTGTCTATCTGCAGGAAATAACTGCGCGCCGCGCCGCCGGCAATTTTGAGTTTTTTCTCCTGCCGGGCCATGGCGTAACTGACCGCGCCGTAAGCCACGGCCAGTTCCGGATGGCGATTGTCCAGTACATGCGGCGCGCGGCCGTCCCGCCAACTGCTCAACAACGCCGTCACGCGTTGCACCAAAGCCTGACTGCGAAACACCCCGCCGTTCAACAGCAAGGCATCCGGCACGCCGCTTTCGCCATTCAATGCCGCCCGGGCGGAGGCGGCATGCAATTGCAAAAAAGCGGCAATATGCTTGCTGATGGCCGGCTCCGCAGCGTAGGGCAAGCCGAATTCCACCACCCCGCTGCGTTTTTTGTCCGGTAAATCGTATAAGTCCGATAGCGGCAAAAAACCGTCCAACGCAATTTGTCTGACTTCTTCTCGGCTCAACTGCGTGCTTTTGGTGCCGCCTATCAGTTTGGAGCCGCCGCCCAGCAAGGTCACCGGCATCTGCTCCGGCGCGTCATCCGCCAACAGGCGCTCCTTGGCAATGCGGCATTGTTCTAGCAATTGCGATAAATCCGCCGTGGAAAGTTTTTTATCGCCTACCCGCAAGCGGCTTTCCGCCAGATGCGCCAAGGCCAAGTCGATATTGTCGCCGCCCAACATCAGATGGTCGCCGACCGCTATCCGCGTCAATTGCGGTTCGCCTGTGCCGTATTCGACTTTAATCAGCGTCAAATCCGTGGTGCCGCCGCCGACATCGCAGACCAACAGTAGGCGGCTGCCCGCCAAACTATCGGCAACGCTGCCGGCATGCCGGCGCAGCCAGTCGTAACACACAGCTTGCGGCTCCTCCAATAAGCGGATGCCGGTCAGTCCGGCCAGTTTGGCCGCTTCCACGGTCAAGGAACGGGCCGATTCGTCGAACGAGGCCGGCACGGTAATCACCACTTGCTGCTGTTGCAGCGGCGCATCCGGAAAACGCTGTTCCCACACAGTACGCACATGCTTTAAATAACTGGCGCTGGCTTCCAACGGCGACACCTTGAATACCGAGTCGTTGCTACCCCACGGCAAAATCGCAGCAGTGTGATCAACGGACGTATGCGACAACCAGCTTTTGGCGCTGGTCACCAGCCGGCCTTGCGATTTGGCGCCCAACACCCGCGCCGCTTCGCCCAATACCGCGCCGTCTTCCGCGATTAAAAAGCCGGCGCCGGCCTGCAATTCGCCATCCGCCGGATGGTAGCGCACCGAAGGCAGCAGGGGCCGGGCGGCCACTTCGCCCAAAGCCACCAGCTGCGGGATTTCGAATAAATGTATCTTCTTTTCGGGATCGTTGACGCCGGCATAAGCCGCAACCGTGTGGGTGGTGCCGAGATCTATACCGACTAGATATTGAGGTGTTTGTTTGTTCACAAGTGGTTTGAAAAAATACGCTATTTGATTGAATAGGAATAACAGCTCTGCACGGGGTTATTATTACACATTGCTTTCAGCCTAATTTAAACTCGCCCCTGGGAATACTTTACCGGTTACTCACCAAGTTTGGTCGCGGATTTAGGGCGTCCCAAGTCTTTTAAATTTCTCACTATGCAAGTTCCAGCTTTCATCCAGGCAGTAGTGGACTTAACCTGGAAACTAGCGCTACTATATTCGCGCAATATTTTTAGGACGCACCGACAGAGTAGGTCAATTGATTTTGCCGACATCATGTCACACAACCTCATTAATCAGGAACTCATAATGAAGAAAGTCATTGCCATAGCAATTTTTACATTTTTATTTTTTTCCAATGCATCTCGTGCCGGACTGGCTACAACGGGTAGTGTTTACTTGAATGCGGAACCGGGCAGCTGGGTAGGCGGAGGGATAGGCGCCAGCGAAGTCTTATGGACCCATGGGGTGGAAGGTATCTTTTCGATATCCAAAAATTTCGATAAAGGTGTAACGGTTAATTTTGACGACGGAAAACTTTGGTCGTTCAACTTTGCCGCGCCTACTTATGATGCCGCAACAAATACCAACAACGGCAATGAACTCACAGTCGGGTTTTACGATCAGGCAACTCGATTTCCATTTAATTCGCCCACGAAACCGGGACTTGATTTTTCGGGAAATGGCCGCGGAAATAATACGCTTGGCGGCTGGTTCGACGTTCTTGAGATTGTATACGGGCAAAACAATGACATTTTACGGTTTGCGGTTGACTTCAGACAGTTCGACGAACGCGAGGACATGAGCGGCCCAAGCACCTACGGGTCATTGCGGATAAATTCCGACATTCCGGTTAACCCGGTTCCAATTCCCGGAGCGGTAATTTTGTTTGTAAGCGGCCTGATGATGCTTACCGGCGCACCGGGTATGAAACGCAATTTAACAATTCAGTCCGCTTAAACAACAATCTCCTCGTCCTGCAAATAACACCCGGGATCCTCGGCCCAAAAGTCGCCGCTGATTTGATGGGCGCGCACCCGGGTGTTACCGTTGCAAATAGCCTGATAACCGCAGCTGCCGCAACGGCCTTTCAACGGCCTGGGCGTGGCTTTCAAACCGGCCATTAAAGGGTCGGACACATCCCGCCAGATCTCGGAAAAAGGCCGTTGCCTCACATTGCCCAAGCCATAATGCCACCAAAAGGTATCGGGATGCACATTGCCGAGATTGTCGATGTTGGCAACATTGACGCCGGAGGCGTTGCCGCCCCATTGCCGCAGTTTGGCCTGCAGATGTTCGGCTTGCTCCGGAAACAGGCGCTTGACCCAATGCAGAAAATACACCGCGTCGGCATCGTTGTTGCCGGTCACCACCTCTCTATGCAGGCCTTGTCGTTCCCATTGCAGGGATTTCTCGAAAAGCCGGTCCATCACCTGCCGGGTCAATTGAAACGCGGCATCGTCCTTGCGGTTTTTGTTGCCGCGGCCGCCGTAATTCAGGTGCGACAGATAGAATTTATCGATGTCTTCGTCGTCCATCAATTGCAGCAAGGCGTCGAAATCGTGGGCATTGTCCTGGGTCAGCGTAAAACGCACCCCGGCCTTGATGCCATGCTCACGGCATAAACGAATGCCCGCCAGCGAGGCGTCGAAGGAGCCTTGTTTTTGCCGGAATTTATCGTGCGCCTCGCGCATGCCGTCCAGGCTGACGCCGATGTATTGGTAGTCGATCGCGGCAATCTGTTCGATGTTGTGCTGATCGATCAAAGTACCGTTACTGGACAAGGCCACATAAAAGCCCATATCGCGGGCCCGTTGAGAGATGGCAAAAATATCCGGATGCAATAAAGGTTCGCCGCCGGACAGAATCAATACCGGCACCTTGAAGGCTTTCAGATCGTCCATCACCGTGAAAATTTCCGGGGTGGTCAATTCGCCCGGAAAATCGATGTCGGCGGAGGTGGTGTAGCAATGCTTGCAGGTCAGGTTGCAGCGGCGGATCAGGTTCCAGATCACCACCGGCCCGGACGGTTTGCGCGCCACCGCCAACGGAGCCGGCTGCAACAGTTCCCGCATGTACTGGCTGAGTCTGAACATGTTATCCCGCAATCCTTAAGCCGGTTTTTTTGAGTATTTTGCTGCTGTACAGCACCGCGTGCCGGCGCACATCGTCACCCAGCAGCTCGGCGATGACGGCAATTTGCCGCTCGGCGTCCTGTTCGGTTTTTGCATGCACCATGGCAAACAGGTTATACGGCCAATCCGGTAAATGCCTGGGGCGCTGGTAACAATGGCTGACGAAGGGTAATTCGGCGACACGCTGGCCCAGGCTGTGCACGTGTTCGTCCTCGACATCCCAGACCGTCATGCCGTTGTAGCAATAGCCGATTTTATAATGGTTGGGCACGGCGGCGATGCGGCGGATTACTCCGCTTTCCTGCATGTTCACCATGCGCCGCATGACCTCCGGTGCCGTCAAACCCAGTTGCTCGGCAATGGCCTGGTAAGGCTCGGCCACCAGTGGCAAGCCAGCCTGGGTGGCATGGATGATTTGTCTATCGATAGCGTCAATCTGCATCATACTTCCAATTGCAAACCCACGTAGTATTCGCGGATTTTCGGCATGTTGTAGACCGGCAAACCGGTTTGCCGTTCGATTTGTTCGATCGCGCTTTCCACTTGTTCGGGCCTTTCGGTCGCCAGCACAAACCACATATTCAGCGTATGGTTCCTGGCGTAGTTATGCGCCACTTCCGGGAAGCCGTTGACGATCTCGGCGACTTCCTCGAAGCGTTCTTCCGGCACTTTCAAAGCGGCCAGGGTCAAGGCGCCGCCCATCTGTTCGGCGTGATACATCGGCCCGAAGCGCGACAACACTCCGTCGTCCAGCAGAGTTTGCAATCTGCTCAGAAGCTGGTCTTCCGTGATACCGATTTGCTCGGCGACTTGCCTGTATGGCGATTCGCAAATGGGAAAGCCCTTTTGCAATACGTTAATAATGAGCTTGTCGGTATCATCCATGGCTGGCCTCTAAGCGCGGCTGCCGGGCTTGCCGGTAAAGAGCACCCCGCTGTTTGAAACAACGGCGGCTGAACAGCACTTCAAAGGCGATGCCGGATAAGCCGCAGCTTTGCTGCAGCGCAGCCCATTGTTGCATCACCAACTCGCGGCTTTTGCCGTGTATCATGCAATACAGGTTATACGGCCAGGTTTCGCCCCGTCGCGGCCGTTGGTAACACAGGTTGACGAAACTGAACCGGCTGATTTGCTGGCCAAGCTCCGCCACCCGTTCATCGGGAATGTCCATCACTATCATGGCATTGGCCCGGTATCCCAGCTGCCTGTGCTTGACCACCACCCCCCAGCGCTTGATCAGGCCCTGAGATTTCAGATTCATTAACCTGTCTATCACGTCCTGCTCGCTAAGCGCCAATTGCGCGGCTATGGCCGCATAGGGCCGGGCCGCGATCGGCAAACCGGCCTGCACGGCGGCAATCAGCTGAAAATCGATGGCGTCAATCATGCAGATTCAACTCGAAACCCAGGTTGATGAAATAATCGGCCAGCATCGGCAACAACATGGTCTGATAGCCGCTACGGGCTTCGATATCGGCAATCACGCCATGCAGATGTTCGTCGTTGTCGGCGATCAACACAAACCACAGATTAAAGCGGTTTTCGCGTTCGTAATTGTGGTTGACTTCGGGGTAACTGCTGACCAGTTCCGCCACCCAGGCCAAATCGGCGTCGGATACCGCCATCGCCACCAGCGCACTGCTGCCGATGGCATTCGGCGCGATCACCGGGCCGATGCGGCTGATCAGCTGTTGCTCGGCCAGCACTTGAAACGCCGCCAACACTTCGTCTTCGCTGACGCCCAACTGTTCCGCGATGTCGCGGTAAGGCGTGGGACTGAGCGGAAAGTCCTGCTGATAATTATTCAAAAGTTGTTTGTGCAGCGGCGACAACATGGCTTACAAACCTAATTGATTGGCGCGGTTGCTGAAGAAAATGCCGCTGGGTTTTTGCGCCGGCAAGCGGGCGGTTTCGCTGAGTGTTTCAGTGTCGTACAGCATCACCCGGTCTTCATCGCGCACCGCCAACCACACCGCTTCGCCGCGCGGGGTAAACTCCATGTGCATCACCGCCTTGCCGGGTTGCAGAGTTTTAACGACGCTAAAATCCTTGACGTCTATGACCTGTACGTTTTGATTATCCGGAAAGGCGAAATTCACCCACACCTGCCGCCCGTCCGGCCGCGACATCACGAACACCGGCTGACCGGCCACCGGAATGCGTTTGGCCAGCGACCAGTCGCGCTTGTCTATCACCAACACTTCATGCCGGCCCACGGCCGGCACCAACAGCCAGTCGCCGGCCACCGTCCAGCCTTCCAGATGCGGCATTTTATAAACCGGGGTTTGCTCGTCGTCCTTGCCGTAATCTTGCAGGATATGTTTGACGCCCAGCTCCGGCTGCCATAAATCCAACAAGGCCAGGCCTTTTTCGCCGAACAAGCCGGCAAGATAATAATGGCCGTCCGGGGTCAGCAAGGCGTCGTAGGGTTGTTTGCCGATACTTTGGAATTTTTGCACTTGCGGCTGGCGCGGATTTTTGGCGTCTATCAGCCAGATTTCATTGCCTTCGAACAAACTGCAAACGAAGCGTTGGCCGGGCGCATCGACCAAGCCGACCACCTTGGATAATTGATTGTCTTCGCCATAAACCGCCGGAATTTCGGCCAGTTGTTCCAGCGTATCGGCATCGAACAGCTTGACGCCGCCCGGCGTGTAATTGGATACGGCGATGATCTTGCCGTCCTGGGAAATCGCCCCGCCTATGCTGTTGCCGGCCTGCACGACGCGTTTGACTATCTCGTCCCGCAGCAAATCGATCTTGGTCAGACCGCCGTCGCGGCCGAACACGTAGGCGTAGCGCTGGTCGCGGGAAAATACCACCGAGGCGTGCGACAAATCGCCCAAGCCTTCGATACGGCTCAGCATGGCGGGCTTACTGGTATTGACGATTTGCGCGCTGCCGGCTTCGCGTTCTATCACCACGCCGAGATCGCCGGTAGCGCGCAATTCCATTTGGCCGCAAGCGCTTAGCAATAAGGAAAAGACCAAAGGCAAAACGGAAATTAAAGATTTCATCATCGGGAATGTTTAGTCGGCGCATCAGCCCCAAGGCTTAATGCCGCCAGCAATAGCGCTAAAAATATCAAGTATGGGCTTGGATTATTGATATACCTGCCCGGCAACCTTCAACCAGCCATCGGCATGGCGCCGGCCCGGATCTCTATGGGTCCAGTGCAGGGTACCGCCTTTGTCGCTCCATTCGTACTCGCCGTAAAAAGACACCGTATCGCCGACCCGCAGGTTTTCGATTTTGGGCGCTAGATCGATGTTATGCGCAACCAGCACGGTTCGGCCGGATTGCAGGCGCAGAATGAAGCGCTGATGGCGGCTGCCGTGGTTGTCGTCGGGCAATATTTTGATCACCGCGCCTTCGCCTTGCATCTGGATATCGCTACGATGAGCGCGAAAGGCTTGCTCCAGAATCGCATCGTTTGTCGCATTGGCGGTTTCCGCCCATACGCCCGGCACCCCGCCGGCCAACAGTAAAAGCATGGTCAACGCAATGACTTTATTCATTTCCAACCCTCCTGCCGCAACTGCTGGACCAGCCAGGCGGTTTCTTCGAGCGATAAAAATTGTTGCCACGGCGGCATGGCCGACCCTGCTTTACCCTTTTGGATTACCTCAAGCAAAAAGGCGTCGGTTTTATTCGCCAACGCCTCCGGCATTAACGACGGCCCCAGACCGCCCTTGGGCGGCAAACCGTGGCAGGAACCGCAATCGTGCTTGAGCAGATCGATCAGCTCTTGCTGTCTTTGCGGAGTAGGTTGCTCCGCAAGGACAGCCGCCGATACTAAAGCCAGCAGCCAGACCGGACGCATGGCTTACGGCTTGACGCTGCCGTAATAATGCGCAATGTCGTTGATATCCTTGTCGGTCAAAGAGCCGGCAATAGCGTTCATGATCTCCGATACGCGCGTCTTGTCCCGATACTGCTTGATGGCCGTTTTCAGGTACTCGGTATCGCGCCCGCCCAAGGGCGGAAACGGCGCATCGGCGCTGGGGTTGCGAATGCCGTGGCATTGAGAGCATACCGCGGCCGCTTTGGCTTGCCCGGCATACAAACTGGCCGCCTGACTGCCGCCAGCGGTCAACAGGCCGGCCAGTATGAAAACAGAGTGTCTCATTTTCATTTTGATTGCTCCATTTCGTCGGGCGACAAGCCACGGGTCATGTATTTGACCCGGCCTCTGGAGAAAATACCGGCCGGGCTTTCCATCGGCACGGAGGCGACTTTTTGCAGGGTGTTGGAATCGTAGACCACTACTTCATCGCCGTTATAGCCGGCGCTGATATACAGGAACTTGCCGTCGGCGCTGTATTCCGGGAAATAGGCGTGTCCGCCGACATCCAGGGTTTTCACGACTTCCAGGGTTTTCTTGTCGATCAGTTGCACGGTGCGGGCGCGTCTGTCCTTACTGATGATATCTACAGCCACATACGGCGCATTGGCGTGCGCGGCCGGCGATTCGGTACCGCCGGACACCGGAATTTGTTTGACCACTTCCATTTTGTCCAAGTCCCAGACGCTGACCACCATCTTGTCGCAATCGCCGAAGTTGGTGCCGAAGCCCAGCGTGCGGCCGTCGACCACCACCGCTGAACCGCCGCCGACATGCGGCACGCAACCAGCCGGCAATTGCTTGATCAGTTTACGCTCTTCCAGATCGATCGCGGCGACAATACTGTCGTCATACGAAGCCACCATCAGTTTTTTGCCGCCGTGAGTCAGGAAGGCGTCATGCAAATGGCGGCCGACTTTTTCGATTTTGGTGACCGGGAAGCCTTCTTTTTTATAATCGACGATCCAGACCTGGCCGGCATTTTCCAGCGCAATCGCAAAAATATCCGCATACGGGGTGCCGATGATCATGCCGGAATCGGAGGACACCATCTTGCCGTCGGGATCTATGCCCTCCAGCTCAAAGGTTTTCAAGGGTTCCAGCGTGTCGGCATCCAGAATCACCGCGTTGTGCGGCACGAAGGAACCGGCCATGATGTATTTGCCGTCGCGCGACACGCCCATGCCGGGGCCGTTCCAGCCGGTCTTGATGCTACGTACCGCCTGCATCGAATACAAATCCACTTTAAAAATTTCGGCGGTGTCGGTTTTCACATAAGCCCAGCGCGGATTGGCCGGATTGAAATCGATGATATGCGCGGCCACGCCGGTCGGTACTTCGCCGACTTTTTGATGCGTGACGCTGTTGATAAAAATGGCTCTGGAGCCTTCGCCGCGGCCGTATTTACCGCGCGCCGCCACGCCGATCAGGTTATCGATGTTGTCGATTTGAAAAGTCGGTTTGGCGGGTAACGTGCTTTCATCCTTGACGTAGACTTTCAGCGATTTTTTCATATCGTCGATAGTCCAGGCCGGATTCGGCTGTTTGGAGGTCGCTTGCAGATGTTTGATGACGCCGCGGATCTCGTCGTCGTTCAGCTTGCCGTAGAAAGGCGGCATCAGGGTATCGAAGCTGCCGGCCATGACGATGGTGCGCAAGGCGGTGGGGCTGCGGCCTTTCAAGGTTTCGCTATTTAATGCCGGCGCCAGATAGCCGCCATGATCGGAACCGTGGCAGCTGGCGCAATTATCTTCGTACAACTGGTGCATATCGTCGGATTTTGCCATCGCCACCCCGGATGACAGTAGCGTTGCAATCGAAACCGCCAGCAAGGATTGATTCAGTCGTCTTGTTATCGTTTTTTTCATAATGAATGCCTGTCATCCGCAAATTAAAAAAAGAGCCAACTCAAAAATATTAAACCATAAATTCCTGGCGACACTCTCTTTAGCGCACCAGTATGGCTCAAATTTGGGTTGACTCAAGGCCGAATGTTATAAAATATCGAGTCGATATTAAAGCAGCGTAACCCGGCCCTTGTCAACCTCAAAAGCAATGATAAAATAACCCCATGCCACAAACCGACATTTACGAACTCATAGAATGCATGACCGCGCTGATACGCTCCGAAGAGCGTAAAAAATGCACGGAACTGGGCTTGCAGCCCGTACACTTTCAGGTTTTGAACTACCTGTCGCGAGCCAACAAATACAGCAACACCCCGGCGGCCGTTGCCAATTATCTGGGCATGACCCGCGGCACCGTCTCGCAGACCCTGATCATCCTGGAAAAAAAAGGCTACATCGAAAAAACGCCGGACGGCAACGACAAGCGGGTGATTCATTTGCGCCTGCTGGCGGAAGGCGCCGAAGTTCTTAAACAAGCCCGGCCTTCCGATTTGTTTTCCAGCGCTACCGGTATCCTGCGCACCACGGGCCAGGAACTGACCGATGCCAACGTGTTTCAGCAAGCGCTGACCGCGCTGCAAAAAGCCAACCAATCGCAATCGTTCGGGGTATGCAAAACCTGCCGCAATTTCAGCGAAAAAGACGGCGAATTTTTCTGTCAGCTGACGCAAGAAACGCTTACCGTCGACGACAGCGAAAAAATTTGCCAGGAACATACCCCTGTCTAGGCCCGGCGCCAAGCCGCTTTTTCCAAAATTCGGGCCGCCGCCATGCCGTCGATGATTTTCCCGCGCATTGCCTTGACCCCCGGCGAACCCGCCGGCATAGGTCCCGACCTTTGCATACGGCTGGCGCAACAGCCGCAACCCTGCGAACTGGTGGCCATTGCCGACCCGGAATTGTTACGAGAGCGGGCCGAACAACTGGGCTTGCCGCTAACGATTCGGCCATTCGATCGCAATAAACCGGCCGATCCCGTGCCGGCGGGCGGCTTGACAGTGCTGCCGGTCGCATTGGCCGAGCCGGCTCGTTGCGGCCGCTTGAACCCCGCCAACAGCGCCTACGTATTGGAGACCATCCGCCTGGCCACGCAAGGCTGTGTGGACAATACCTTCGCCGCCATGGTCACCGCCCCGGTGCATAAAGGCGTCATCAACGACGCCGGCATCCCGTTCAGCGGCCATACCGAATTCATCGCCGCCATCACCGGCGGCACCCCGGTGATGATGCTGGCCACGCCGGGTCTGCGGGTGGCGCTGGTCACCACGCATTTGCCGCTCTCGCAAGTCAGCGCCGCGATTAGCCCGGAATTGTTGACAAACATCATTCGCTTGCTGGATAAAGATCTGCGCCGGCGCTTCGCCATAATCAAGCCCAAAATACTGGTTTGCGGCCTGAATCCGCATGCCGGCGAAAACGGCCACCTGGGGCGCGAAGAAATCGAAATCATCGAGCCGACGCTGGAAGCCCTGCGTTGCGAGGGCATTAATCTATACGGCCCGCTACCCGCCGACACCCTGTTCACGCCGAAATATCTGGACACCGCCGACGTGGTACTGGCGATGTACCACGACCAAGGCCTGCCGGTATTGAAACACAAAGGCTTCGGCCAAGCCGTCAACATCACCCTGGGTCTGCCCATCGTCCGCACCTCGGTCGACCACGGCACCGCGTTGGAACTGGCCGGCACCGGCAAAGCCAGCCTCGGCAGCCTGCAATTTGCCTTGCAAACGGCTTTAGACATGCTCCCATCTCATCAAACAAGACAATGACCCATACCGCCCGCAAACGTTTCGGCCAGAATTTTCTGCAAGACCACCGCGTCATCACTGATATTCTGGATTACGCCCATCCGCAAGCAGGCGAGCATTGGGTTGAAATCGGCCCCGGCCTGGGGGCGCTAACCCGGCCGTTGCTGGACACGGGCGTCAGGCTGGATGTGGTGGAACTGGACCGCGACTTGGTCGCTCATCTGAAAAAACAGTTTGCCGGCAACGACCGGCTCAGCATACACAGTGCGGATGCGTTGAAATTCGACTTCAATGCCTTGGCGACAGCCGGCCAAAAGCTGCGGGTGATCGGCAACCTGCCCTATAACATCTCCACCCCGCTAATGTTTCATTTACTGGAAACCACCGCCTGCGTGGAAGACATGCATTTCATGCTGCAAAAAGAAGTGGTGAACCGGATTTGCGCCGAACCCGGCAGTAAAAAATACGGCCGCCTCAGCGTGATGATGCAGTATTTTTGCGAAACGGAATGGCTGTTCGACGTACCGCCGGAAAGTTTCAGTCCGGCCCCGCAAGTCATGTCGGCCATCGTGCGCCTGGTGCCGCACGGCAAGCCGCCGGTCGAAATCGGGAGTTTTCTTCATTTCAGCCAGCTGGTTACCCAGGCGTTTTCGCAACGCCGCAAAACCCTGCGCAATTCGTTGAAAAACTTTATCAGCGAAGAGGCGATAGCGGCATTGGGGATTGATGCTAATTTGCGGGCTGAATCGGTGTCGTTGGGGGAGTTTGCTTTGATTAGTCGGCATAGTTTGAGGAATAGCTAACCTTAAACAGCAAATCAATGGTGTCGCTATCGCGACGGATTGTTTAAAGTCGGTTCCCGCACCGACAAGCGGGATACTTTTCTTTGCTTGTCCAAAGAAAAGTATCCAAAATAAACGACCCCCGGATTCCGCCAAAATCACTCGACACATCCATGTGCCTCGCCCTTCGGGTGCGATGCATGCAAATCGGCTATCCTGCCGATTTGTCCTGCGCTTCTCGCTTTTGACGAGGGTTTTCGAAGGACCATCCCTGGCCCTACGAAAACGAGCGGCATCCATGCCGCTCCCCTGCGGGCCCATTTCGCCAAAAGCTGCGATGCTCGGGGCGGAATAACGGGATTTACCCCCCCTGTATCGATTACTGATTTCTATCAGAAGCGCGACATAGCTGGCGCGCTTCTGTAATGAGCATATCTAATTTTCCTTGTGGCCAACGTTGGAGCAACAACGGAACAATACCTTCTTTTTTTAACGGTGCAGAAAACTCATCAAGCCCAGACAGCAGTCGACTGACCAATGCACGATCAATGGCAAATGTCACTTGTTCAATTGAGAACGAAGCAACTTTCCAGTAACTTTCATCCCCGTCAGGCCCATGCTGATTTTCAACTTTCGTAATTACACCTGCCTTCATTAGCATGCTCATAACCTTTTTGACGTCTGCAGCTGTAAACTTTGTTGCTTCGCCACCGGCGATTGCAAGTTCGGCCATCTCAGAACGAGTCATAACATCTAAATCTTTCAGTCGGTAATAGCATTCTTCAATTATCGGTAACGGCAATGACCGCCAGCCTTTATTTCTTAATATTGACCGGTACTGATCGACTAAATCGTGCGGGGCAAGGTTATTACTAAGCTCAGTATTTACACTTTGAGACGAAACACCGAAAGCCTTTTGATTAACGAATGAAACAAGCCACGATTTTCCGCTTTGATGTAGTTCAACACTATCCACTTGATTTACAAAGTCGTTAAACCCCTTAAACCCTAGTTTTTTTTCATCAAAAGCGCTGTCAATATTTAACATCCGCGCTTTCAAAGTTGAACAATTGGCGGGCTCATCGAAAGTTCCTAAAGCTTTTTCTAACAAATCGGCAGCATCATCAAACGCCGAAGCAAGAGTAGCCTCGTCAGTTTTTTCTGTGCTTTTTTCACGTTCTAAATAAATAAAACGAGAACATGAACTTTTTACTGATTCGCTGAGTGCGGAACGTGGGCCAGCGCCGACAACTTGCCGTCCCATTTCTCGTAATCGCCTGAACAAAGGACTGAAATCTGAATCACCAGTTGCCAACGCTATCCATCGTAAATCTGGATCACGCCACGCGTACTCCATTACATCAACGACTATTTGAATGTCTGCAGAGTTCTTACCGCTTATAGGATGAAACGTATGAATTAATTCAAAGCCAAGACGATTAAGTATGTTTTGATGAGGCGTCAAACTCGGCTGAGTCCATTTTGCATAAGCCCGTCTTACAATGATGGCGCCCATGGAAGTAAGTTCTTCAATCAATTGCTCCAAACCATCTTGCTTTACCCATTGCGTTAGATTTTCTACGTCAACAAAAATCCCTACCCTATCCACTGTCTGCATTTATGATTCCTTGAATTATCTAAAATTCGACAAAGCTCCGAGCATTTTTGTATCAAACGTACAAAATCGTCAAATCACTTTCCATTTCGTAACAGGTTTACTCCCGTTATTCCGCACCGAGCATCGCAGCTTTTGGCGAAATAGGCCCGCAGGGGAGCGGCATGGATGCCGCTCGTTTTCGTAGGGCCAGGGACGGCCCTTCGAAAACCCTCGTCAAAAGCGAGAAGCACAGGAAATTGGCGGAATCCGGGCCGCCTTTTCTTTGGATACTTTCTTTTGGCGGCGCAAAAGAAAGTATCGCGGCCGTCGGTCCGAGAACCGACTTTAAATAACCCGTCGCGATAGCGACACCTTAGTCAGG
>NZ_JANIBK010000048.1 GCF_024505165.1 Methylomonas rivi | reverse complement strand
CGCCGGCTATCGATACATTGCCCGTTCCGCCCAGCGTACCGGCGGTTTGGGTGTAGGTATTTGCAAAAGACGATGCCTCGTTAATATTCAGTGTGCCGAACGATTTTACAAACGCTTCCTGGCTACTGAGACTTTTGATGGTATCCGTTCCGCTTCCGTGGGTGATAGTTCTAATCGTTGCGCCCCCGACGTCAATAAGCACATCATCGCTGATTCCGGGTAAGTTTGGATCGCTGCTCCAATTCGTAACAACATCCCAAAAACCGTCGCTATTTGGAACCCAGTTTACCGCCGCGCCCTGGGAAAGGTTGGTGTAAAGGATAGTTACGATTGCAATTGACAAGGTTTTTCGGCGAGTTTTCCAGTTGACTTGTCGGGAGTTAAGCGGATTAGTATCCATGTTGATTCTCCAAATTATTGTTATCGGCTTGAAACGTGGAAGACGCATAGGTTGTTCTGAACAACTTGGCGATACGACTGGCGCTAATCCTTGTCATGACAGTTAGCTTAAGCGACCTATCAACCCGGAAAGCCCAGTCTAACGCTAATTCTATACCCACCAAAAAAGTCAAGTCAATTTTATCGCTAGCCCGTCACACTTATTAAACATTGAGCAAGAGCATCGGCAATTTTAAGAATGAACCAGCAATTACCGCTTGAGCACCTCCATCGGCTTCAGCGAACTTTGACAAATCGCGGTTATCGATCAGAAAAGACAAAATAGACGACCGAACAGTTATACAGTTGCTGAAACTTCGGCGCAGCCAGCTAGCCGCATGCCAACAGGAAACGAACTCAATAGAGTTTACGCGGCATCCTCCGCCACGCACGCGTCAGTCTTGCAGGCATTGACTTCGATTGTAATGTGGTCCAAATGCACGAAGCTTGTTAACAGATTTTTATAATAGTTCGGCGATTTCGGAAAGCGGGTCACCAGCACGATTATCGCGGCGTGATGAGACGGACTGACCCGCCAGATGTGAATATCGCTGACCCGGCACTCGCCGTCTTCTTCCAAGGTATCTTGAATCGCTTGTAAGTAATGTTCGTCTATGCCCTGGTCCAACAAAATCGGGCTGGTTTCCTTGATCAAGCCCCAGGCCCAAACCAAAATCACAAAAGCGCCGACAAAACCCATCACGGTATCCAGCCAATTCCAGCCGTAATATTTACCGGCCAGCAAAGCCACAATGGCCAACACCGAAGTCAACGCATCGGCCACCACATGCAGATAAGCCGCCCGTAAATTATGGTCGTGGTGGTGATGTTCATGATGCTCGTGGTCCTCTTCGGCGTGATGATGGTCGTGATGGTGGTCGCTCAACAACAAGGCGCTCAGCAAATTGATCACCAAGCCGGCGGCCGCTACCAGAATGGCCTCGTCAAACTGAATCAGCCGCGGGGAAACCAAACGCTCGGCCGATTCGGCAATCATCATCATCGCCACCATGGCCAGCGCCACCGAACTGGCAAACCCGCCCAACACGCCGACTTTAGCGGGGCTGAAGGCAAAGGTTTGATCCTGTTCGTGAATCCGGCTGTAACGGTAGGCAAATATCGCAATCATGAAAGCCATCACATGCGTGGCCATATGCCAGCCATCCGCCAGTAAAGCCATGGAATGGAATTGCATGCCGGCCACGATTTCCACCAACATGGTGGTAAAGGTCAACAACAAGACCCATTTGGTGCGCCGTTCGCCCTTGCGATTGATACGGGCGAAATTATGCGAGTGTTGCCAGTTACTCAATTGATGTTCGTGCATGGTGCTCCTTTTATCCCGATCATTGCATGGTCGCCGGTGAGATTTTAACCCAAGCCGCGAGTTCCGCGGACAGCTATCTGAAATCGCGCTGCAATCCTTGTCAAACCGCCGTAAAATAAGGCCCTTTAAAATATTAACGAGTAACGATTTTGCAAAACTTCACCCCTGTTTCCGCTCTGCTTGGCGGTGCATTGATCGGCCTCAGCGCATTCATACTGCTCTGGTTTAACGGCCGCATCGCCGGCATCAGCAGCATCATGAACGGCTTGTTCGCCGCCTCCGGCCCTAACCGGTATTGGCGCCTGGCTTTTTTATTGGGTTTAATGCTGGGCGCGGCTATCTGGCAACAGTTTGCACCGGCAATGCCAACCTTGCGGCCACACTATCCGCTGCCATTGATTATAGTCGGCGGTTTTCTGGTCGGCTTCGGCACCCGCCTCGGTAGCGGCTGCACCAGCGGCCACGGCATCTGCGGCATTGCCTTATTGTCTCCCCGCTCCATCGCCGCCACCCTGACTTTCATGGCCAGCGGTATTGCGACTGTCTATCTGCTGCGCCACGTTTTGCAGGTAAGCGTATGACAAAAATAATTTTAGCCTTAATCGCCGGCACTATTTTCGGCCTGGGTTTGGCTATCTCGCAAATGGTCAACCCGAATAAAGTGCTGGCGTTTCTGGATATCGCCGGCGACTGGGACCCCAGCTTGGCGCTGGTGATGGCCGGCGCATTAGCCGTCGCGGCGACCGGATTCCGCTGGGCGCGTCGGCATGAAAAACCCGTTTTAGGCAGCCGTTTTCATATCACCCTCAAAACCGCCCTGGATCGGCCCTTACTGGCCGGCGCGGCCCTATTCGGCGTGGGTTGGGGCATGACCGGTTTTTGTCCCGGCCCTGCTTTCGCCAGCATGGCACTGGGCAACCGGGAAGCCATCGTCATGGTGGCCTGCATTTATGCCGGCTTCTGGGCCGCCGGACTGTTAAACGGTAAAAATTAGTCTGTGAACAGCTCGGAATCCATCTACAGCGTTTCGCAATTGAATCGGGAAGCCAAGCGCCTGTTGGCCACGCATTTCATGACCGTGCGGGTAGAGGGCGAAGTATCCAACTTTAGCGCGCCCTCCTCCGGCCATTGGTATTTCAGCCTAAAAGACGCGCAGGCGCAGATTCGCTGCGCTATGTTTCGCGGCCAGCAGCAACGCCTCGGTTTTAAACCGGGTAACGGCGATCTGGTGGTGGTGAATGCGCAAGTCAGCTTGTACGAACCGCGCGGCGACTATCAATTGGTCGTCGAGCATATGGAACAAGCCGGCGACGGCGCCTTGCGGCTGGCTTTCGAACGTTTGAAAAATAAACTGCTCGCGGAGGGCCTGTTCGACGATAGCCGCAAGCAAGGCATCCCGCCGATTCCAAGACAAATTGGCGTCATCACCTCGGCCAGCGGCGCGGCCATCCACGATATTCTGACGGTGTTGCAACGGCGTTTCCCAGCGGTTCCGGTAGTAATATACCCGGTAGCCGTGCAGGGCGATTCGGCTAAGTCCGAAATTAGCGCCGCACTGGAGTTGGCGAATCGACGCGGCGAAACAGACGTACTGATTCTGGCTAGGGGCGGCGGCTCGTTGGAAGATTTATGGGCCTTTAACGAAGAAGTAGTGGCCCGCGCCATTGCCGCCAGCAGGATCCCTGTGATTGCCGGCATCGGCCATGAAGTGGATTTTACCATCGCCGATTTTGTGGCCGATTTACGCGCGCCCACCCCGTCTGCCGCCGCCGAACATGCCGTGCCCAGCCAAACCGAATGGCTGGGCGGTTTTAAATTCATGGAAAACCGGTTGCTCGAAAAACTGCGCCGCCAGTTAACCCAGCAACAACAACGCCTGGACTGGCTGAATAAATCCCTGCAATTGCAGCACCCCGGCGAAAAACTGCAGCGCAACGCGCAACGGCTGGACGAACTGGAATTGCGTCTGCAAAAATCCAGCCGCCAAACCCTATGGCAAGCTACTCAATTGTTGGCGTTGAACAGCCAAAAACTCCGCCGATTTCAACCCACGGCTAAAATTTTTCAACACCGGCAAACGCTCGATTTTTATCGGCAGCGCTTGCAACGAGCGATGCAATTAAAGCTTTTCAGCCTGAAACAGCAACAGAACGGCATCGGCCAGACCTTGCACGCCGTCAGCCCGCTGGCGACGCTGGAGCGCGGTTATGCCATCGTAAAACAACAAAGCAGCGGCCAAATCGTCAAATCAGCCGCCGATATTGTCGAAAACGATTTGCTCGAAACCCGCCTGGCTAAGGGCCGCATCGTCAGTCTGGTCAAGAAGATCATCCCGGATTAAGGCGGGATCATAGTACCGCGTCCACCACCACAAACGCCGAACATCCGCGCGGGAACCGGCATTTCGGTTACGGCGCCTATTAGCCGCCAATTGGGTAATGGTGCATTTTCCGGCCGGTTGGTTTTCATGGGATCGCGCAGGCGGTAAGATTACCGCCAGAGCTAAGCGCCCACAAATCGGCGCTTAGTGAAATCCCTAACCTTTACCGATAACCTTGTGACCACTTTATTTCAAATCCCGCCCAATCATCCGCAACGCTTTGTGTTGCACAACGAAGTCCACGCCAGGGCATCGTCCATTCTTAGTCTGCCTGTTAGAGCCAGCTATTTGGCCCTATCGCTGGCGAGCGAGGAAAAAGCCCGTGAACGCAAACATCTGGCCACCTTATGCGAGCGGTTCGGCACGGTGCCGCCGGACCATGACGCCGACCATTTCAGCGCCAACTTCGATTCGTTTCAAATGAGTTGGGAGCAACACGGCGAGTTCAGCACCTATACTTTTTATGCCTACGACCGCGTTGCGGAACCCTTCGCGGATCCCGCCCTAAAAAAAGTCCCCGTCGACTGGCTGGCGCAAATAAACGGTCAAGTGATCGTGGCCGCCCACGCCAATGTGGTTGCCGCGGCCGATATTAATTACCGGGATGAAACGGATTTATCGCCGCTATCCGCCCACTTTGCCGGCAATCCGATTGTGGGCTCCAAGGTAACCGGCGGCGCGGCGGCCGTTTTTACCGATTTTCGGATACACGTGGACGGGTTCAGCCGTTTTTTGGTCGTCAATCACGACTTAAGAACCGCGCAGGCGGGTCGGCTATTGCATCGGCTGTTCGATATCGAAGTCTACCGGGTCATGGCCTTACTGGCCTTCCCTATTGCCCGAAAATTGTATCCGGAATTGAAAAGGGCCGACCGGCAGCTGTATCGCATCACCAATTCGATGACCCAGCCGGATAATGACGACGCTAAGTTGCTTGATGAATTGACGGCCTTGGCGGCGGAAATCGAAAACCATATATCCAGCCACCAGTTCCGTTTCGCCGCCGCCAGCGCCTATTACCGACTGGTCGGGCAACGTCTGGAGGACTTGCGCGAAGTCCGCATCCAGGGCATACAAACCTTGGGCGAGTTTTTAAAGCGGCGCCTGGAACCGGCCATGAATACCTGCAGTTCCATATCCCACCGCTACACGCTGATTTCGGAACGGGTCAGCAACGCCAGCCAGTTATTACGCACCAAAGTCGATATTATTATCGAACGGCAAAACCAGGGCCTGTTATCGTCCATGGCCTTGCGGGCCAAAATGCAGCTGCGCATGCAGCAAACGGTGGAAGGCATTTCGATGGTAGCCATCACCTATTATGCAGCAAACCTGGTCGGCAAAATTGCCGAAGCGGCGCATAGTCTGGGCAGGCATGTGAATGTCGAACTGGTGGAAGGCTTGTCCATTCCCGTCATTTTCCTTATCGTAGGCATCGGCACCAAGCGACTGCATAAAATGATCGCCAATACCACGGAATGACGGCTGGCGCCGGGCAAAAATCATCTCCAACTGAATATACCCGTCCAGCCACTTGCGCTAATCGAGATTGTTGCCGACCACTCTGTCGGCGCCATCGCGACCATTTTGGCGAATAAAGACGGCCGCCTAATATTTTTGTGATGCAGGCCAAACTCCCGCAGACTCGATGCGCCGTCGCCTCCCGGAAAAAATGTCAATTTTGGCTCGTCTGATGTAAGCTTATTATTACAGTCTGTAATTCGGAGCTATTCGTGTTTGCCACCCCCCTGCACTTGCCGTTTTTTATGTTTCCGTCGTTTTTTAAACACGCCGTTTATGGGCCTTTCGTTCAACCAGCCAACCTTGCGGTGCATTAATCATGGCGTTTTCACTCTTTAAAAATAAACAGCTTGAAACACTGCAACAGGAATTGGCAAACGCCCTGCAGCGGAACCGGCAAATTGAAAACGAACGCGATATGCTGTTGCAGCAGCTGCAACACAGCAATTCGGCCAAGTCGGCGGCGGAAACCGACCTAAAGATCAACCGCGACACCATCGGTTATCTGCAAAACTTCGGACAATCCCTGCTCAATACCCAAAGCAGTTTTCAAACCCTGGCCAATCAATTGCGGAACGAAAAAAATAACGCCGTGGAAGCCCAAGGCATCTCGCTGACCAGTAGCCAGGCGATAGAACGTATCGCGCATAATTTAACCAATTTGGCGGATTCTTCCAGCCATGCGGCGCTGCAGGCCGGCACATTGGATCAAAGCTCCCGAGAAATCATCGGTGTGGTGCAATTGATACGCGGCATAGCCGATCAAACCAATTTGCTGGCATTAAACGCCTCGATCGAAGCGGCCCGTGCCGGCGAGCAGGGACGCGGTTTCGCCGTGGTGGCCGACGAAGTGCGCACGCTGGCAAAACGCACCGCCGAGGCAACCGACAAGATTTCCAATCTGGCCGAATCGATACAGGTCGGCAGCGGCAATACCCGCGAACAAATGTCGACCTTGGCCGAGCAGTCCCGCCTGTTTAGCGACGAGGGGCATAGAGCGACCGCCACCATGCGGCAACTGGTGGATTTTTCCCGCACCATGGAGCAAGTCGTTGCGGCTTCGTCGCTGCGCAGTTTTTGCGAACTGGCCAAGGTCGACCATTTGATTTACAAATTCGAAGTCTATAAGGTGTTGTTTCATTTATCGTCGAAAACCGCGCAGGACTTTGCCCAACACACGCAATGCCGGCTGGGTAAGTGGTATTACAGCGGCGAAGGCAAAAGCTGCTTTTCCCAGCTGCCCGGCTACGGCGATATCGAGCAGCCTCATATCGCGGTTCACGAGTCCGCGCTTAGCGCTCTCAAGGCTCATGCCGAGACCGACACGGATGCCATGCTGACGCACATCGGCAATATGGAGGAAGCCAGTCTTTTAGTGCTGGCAAATTTGGAAAAAATGGCGCAGAGCGCCGAAAAAAACCCGAATATCTTGTGTCAGGCGCATTAACTATGAAGGGTAACTATTCAGTGAATGCCAGCCGATGCGGATCAATTGCATAGTTCGGGTTTGCCCTCAAGGGCATAATAGCTCGATAGAGCGTAACCCGACAATCGAAGCCATTGAACCGCAATAAGACTATGCGTTGGCTTACGGCTGGCGCCTAACCTACGCTGAATAGTTACGGAATTTGATGTAAGGCCGTTGCCGCGCGTACTTGCGCCAAGCAAAATTTCCCCGCTTAAGCGGTTGCCGTAAAAAACAGACTGATGCAATGAAGCCCAACGTTTTGATTTTGTTGGCTATTAAGATAGCTCCATAAGCGGCTTGGGCTGCGGAGGCAGGATGCTTGGCGTTTATTCCTCGGGCCCGAAACACTGCGGATAATCCTGGCATACTTCGCAGGACGGCGCGCGGCAGACATACAATCCTTCCGCTTCGCATAATTGTTTATACAAAAACTTCTTCCATTTCATGTCTTTGTGATTGCGTTCCGCCAAGCGCGGAAAATTGTGTTTCAGCATGGCGGACAATTCCGGGCGGCTCCATAATCCCAAATCCTGCCAGAGATGGTCGCTGCCCAAACAAGCGGCCACGATGATGGCGATCAGCCATTCGGTTTCGGCGTGCTCCGCCGCGGAAAATTGCCGCAGCAATTGTTCCAGGTCCTGCTTTTCCAGCATGCGGCTAAAATCCAGGTTCTTCCCCGAAGGCGCATACTCGGTTAATTCATGGCCGGCAAAACGCTGCGCCAGCAATTGCCGGAATTGGCTGCCGGTCAACCCCAATCTGTCGGGCAAGGCGCCCTCGCCCACCAGCCAGCTGGCAATGATCCGCGCCAGCCAGACACTATTGGCCGAGCCGTCGCTGAATGCCAGTAAATCGTCATAATGTTGTTGGCGGGTAACCGCTGGAGATATTTCGACTTGAGCTTGCATGGCCGCGCCCTCGCTGGTCGGACATGCCGCACCGGTTACGCATGGGTATGCTGCAAGGCCAGTGAGACATGCCGAGTGAATTAATACTCGACGCGTATATCTTCGTCGCGCACGATCATCTGACACGCCAGACGCCACTCGGACGGCAGGTCGTCGACGATCATTTGTTCCAATTCCGCCTGGGTTATCTTGCCCAATTGTTTCAGAACGGATTTTTCTTTCTCGGTTAAAGGGCCACCCATACGTTGCAATTTGTTGTCGATGCTGGATACCTTAACCACACAGGTACCGCATTCGCCGTCTTCGCACTCGAAATTGATGGGAATTTTGTTCTCCAGCGCCAGTTTCAAAACCGTTTGCGTATGGCTGCCGGCCACTGCATAGACGGTTTTATCGCGATATTCCGGACTGGTAAATGTTACTAAAGCCATAAAATAGTCCTCTCTAATTTAAACGGGTTTGACGGAAATTTTGCCGCCCAACACCTGGGCCTGGCATGCCAGCCGATTGTGTTTGCCGGCCATGTTTTCCCGCAAAATTTTATCTTCCAGTACCGACGGTTCGCTGAGATGGTTCCAGCCCTCGGTGACTTTCATCAGGCAGGTTCCGCAGTCGCCTTCGCGGCAACCGTAGGTAATCGCCGAGCCGACTTTTTCGGACACTTCGATAATCCGGGTTCCGGCCGGCACGGTAACGGTGACATTGATATCTTCAAAAGTAATGGTCGCTTTGGCCATTGTTGACACTCCATAATGGTAAAAAACAAATCCAGGAAACCGCCTAATCCGACGCATTTCCGTGTTGGAATCTCGCGATTCCCGATTTCTCACTGCCTTGCGGCAACGATTCGCCCGCCGCATCCCGGCGGCGGGGTTGTTTGCCTATGCGGCAAACGCATGGGTTTTCGCTAATGGGCGCCTTAAAATTGAAGCCTGCCGACGGTTCCCGCCGGGGATGCCTACGGGCTGGATTGATCGGCGGGAGTGCATCAGGTCAAATCGGCAAAATTGATCACCTTGGCTTCGCGTATGCCCATTAATTCCTGGGCCAGTTCCAAGCCGAAAGCCTTGCATTCGATGATTTCGTCGTCCGTGGGAATCAATTTCACCCGCAACCCCGGTATCGGCACCCGCAGTTTTAGGCCGCGCAGCCTGTCTTCCACCAGCCGCACGCCTTCGCCGGTCCAGCCGTAGGAACCGAACACCCCGCCCAGCTTGCCTTTCAGATTCACCACCGTCAGCGAGGACAACAAATCCCAGATCGGCTTGACTGCATCGCCGTTAATGGTCGGCGTTCCGAGAATCAGGCCGTCGGTTTCCTCGATCAAATCCACGAAGGGCGCCACTTCGCCGCCCTCCAGGTCGTACAGCGAAACCCGCACATCGGCCACCTGCATCGCGCCTTGATAAATCGCCTCCGCCATGCGCCGGGTATTGCCGTAGGAGCTGATGTAAAAAATCACCAGGGTTTTTTGATGGCCGCTGATTTCGCTGTGCAGGGCCGGGCTGGACAATTGCCGGTAACGCTGGATATAGCGTTGCGGCCGGTCGCGCAGAATCGGGCCGTGGGTGGGCGCAATCAGCTTCAATGGCAAAGGTTCGATCAATTCCAAGGCGCGCACCACATATTCCTTGAACGGCCGCATGATGTGGGCGTAGTAATATTCGAACGAAAAGCGGAAATCGCCGACCTGATCGTTGTACAGCCGGTTGTCGCAAAAATGGCAGCCGAATACGTCGCCGGAAAACAGCATAGTTTCCTCGGGCGCGTAGGTACATTGGGTGTCAGGCCAATGCAGATAAGGGGTGTGCAAAAACTGCAGTGTCCGGTCGCCCAGCGACACCGAGTCGCCGGTCACCACCGGGGTGAAACTCAATTCATCCTGCTTGAGCAGACCTTTCAACATGGATTGGGCTTTTTGCGAAATGAACAACTGCGCTTGCGGCGCCCGCCGCATCAATTCCGGCAAAGCGCCGGTGTGGTCCGGTTCCAGATGATTAAGGACAATGACCTTGATTTCCGCATAATCGGCCACGCTTTCCAGGCGGGCGAAAAAAGCCTCGGCGAAGCCTTCCTTAACGGTATCGATAATTGCCACGCCCTCGCTGCCGCGAATGATGTAAGCGTTGTAGCTGGTGCCGTTGGCGGTTTTTAAGATGATGTCGAAGGTTCTCAGATTGGGATCCAGCGCCCCAATCCAATGAACCCGTTCCGACAACGCCACGGCTTGCGGAATGCCGTCGGCGCTTTCCAGCGTCACGGCGTTCATGACCGGCAGGCCTGCGAGAGATGCGGTTTTGGGCAGGTTTCCAGATCGAGTCCGGCATTCGGTTTAGCTTCCGCCAAACCCAGCCAAGCGTCGATGTTGCCGGCATCGAAACCCGCGCACCTCTTACCGTCCGCTTCCAGCAGCGGCCGCCGGATCAATATCGGATCGGCCACCATCCATTCGATGGCCTGGGTTTCGCTCGCGCCGGCGGGATCGATCTCGCCATTTTTGATAGCCGGCGCGCTGGGATTGAACCACCGCGGCACGGGCAAATCGGCAAAAAACGAACGCAGGCGTTGGCGGTTGTCGGCCCAGGGAAACTGCAACAAATCGTGCACAATCAGCATATGTCCGGCAGCCACCAGCAGTTGCTTTTGCCGGGTGTTATTGAAACAACCCGGCTTTTCGTAAAAGTGGACTATGGCCATGACCGTCAGTGCGCTTGCAGTTCCGCCATCGCTTCGGCCATGCGCTCCGGTGGTATGCCGGTCAACGAACCGGGCGGGTTGATGGCTGCACCCGATGCATCCAGAATAGCCCCTTCGATAGGGCAAATGCTGGCGCATTGCGGCACATCGAAATCGCCCACGCACTCGGTGCATTTTTTCGGATTGATCAGAAAATATGCCTCGGCTTTATAAATCGCTTTACTGGGACACAAGGGTTCGCAGGCATAGCAATTGACACAGGTATCGATAATTTTTAAGGCCATAATGATTCATCCTTCATGTTTCGTGGTTTGGGATGCCCGTCGGCGATGCCCTGATACGGCAAAGGTAGGCCGGAATAAGCGCTAGCGTTTCCTGCCAACTTTGCCTGCCGGAAACGTCCTCTTTCACGCTATGCAAGAGGACTTATTCCGGCCTACATGTCTATCGGTTTACGCGGTGGCGCGTTGCTCGTCCCTCGCCTCATCCAATTTGCCGGCCGCCGCCATTTCCTTATATACAGCCATCACGGCGTCTTCGATGGGCTCCATCGCGTGCTCGCCATTGGGGATAATGCCGGCTTGCTCCAGCATGTCCCAAGGCTCGTAACCGATTTTGGAGCACAACACCGCTTCGCAGCCTTCCAGCGCCCGGATAGTGCGTTGCAACACGCTTTCGCCGTCGCCGCAGGTATCGTCGCCGCTGCAATACAAATCGGTTTTGCGGTGGCTCATGAAACGGACGCCGTCGGGCGAGGCTTCGTAGATCAAAAATTCCTTGGCATGGCCGAAATGCTGATTGATCACGCCCTGGCCGCTGGTGGCGATCGCCATCAATACCGGGCGGGTATTCAGTTTTTTCCCGGCCGCATGCTTGGCGGCGGCTTCATCCTTGGCGGCGCGTTTGCTGTGCATTTCCTCGGCTATGGCTTCGTGGATGACCTTGCGTTTTTCCATCGCCGCCTGATAGTCGATTTCCATGTCCTCGATCTTGTCCAGGGTAAATTCGTCGCCGCGGTCTTCGCCCAACAAACCGACCGCGTCGGCGCGGCATTGGCGGCAATGGCGCATCATGTTCATGTCGCCGGAGCAGGCATCCTGCAAATCCATCAGTTCGTCCTGAGTCGGCCCGCGTTGGCCCATCACACCGTAGAAAGTACCGTGTTCGGCTTCGGCGATCAGCGGCATCACGTTATGCAGGAAAGCGCCCTTGGCTTTGACGGTTTTGCTGACTTCCGCCAGATGCTGATCGTTGACGCCGGGAATCATGACCGAGTTGACCTTGACCAGAATGCCCTTGGCCACCAGCATTTCCAGGCCTTTTTGCTGCTGTTCGATCAGAATCCGCGCGCCTTCGATACCGTGAATGCGTTTGTTCTCCCAGAATATCCAGGGATAAATCTTGGCGCCCACTTCGGGATCCAGACAGTTGATGGTGATAGTGACATGGTCGATGTTGTGCTTGGACAGCTCTTCCACGGAATCCGGCAGCGCCAGTCCGTTGGTGGAGACGCAGAGTTTGATATCCGGGGCTTCGTCACTGAGGCGGCGGAAGGTTTCGAACGTGCGTTCGGGATTGGCCAACGGATCGCCGGGACCGGCAATACCCAATACCGTCATTTGCGGAATGTTCGCGGCCACGGCCATGGTTTTCTTCACGGCCTGATCGGGGGTCAGCAGTTCGGACACCACGCCCGGACGCGACTCGTTGGCGCAATCGTATTTGCGGTTACAGTAATGGCATTGAATATTACAGGCCGGCGCGACCGCGACGTGCATGCGGGCGAAATAATGGTGAGCGTCTTCTGAATAACACGGGTGGTTTTCCACTTTGGCGCGGATTTCGTCGGACAGATGGCCTAGCTGGTCGTCGCTAGTACCGCAAGAATGGGATGAGCAGCCGCCCGCGCTTGCTGCTGGAGTTTCGTTTAATACTGGCAATTCCATGATAGTCACCTCGCTTGTTGGTTACAAGGAGACCAAGCACAGACTATACCAATTGATTTTAATTATTTAAATAATTGATTTAATTATATTTTTTGTATTGCACCGCCTGTTTTGCCTTGTCGCCTATCCAACAAACCGCTCGACATGGAACAGCCTGGATTGTAACGATTAGTCTAAATGAAATGGCGCTTACGCAAGCCGCGCATGAAAATGCCATTGCCTGTTTCGGTTGCCGCTAATCGATCGAGGCGGTTTACGATTCGGGCACTGTTGAATAACCGGAAAGCAGCCGGTAATGCATTGTACGCCGGCAAATGCGAAAAAAACTATCAAACCGTTCGCGCGGAATAATGGTGCGGGATACTCAAAATGCCCTATAATACGCACCAATAAACGGTTAAATACGGAGGCACTCATGGCTAATACCGGCTTTTTACATCAAGTGATATCCGACGAAGGCTTTATCGCCGCCAACAACTTGGCCAAGGTATTGCACATCACGCAAAACGATCTTGCCGAGGTCACGGGCTTGTCCCGCGATTCCGTTTCCAAGAGCGCCCGCTGTAAAAGCCGTTCCACGCAGACTCGCTTAAGAGATACGGTAGAGATCATCAACCGGGTAGCCGAGTGGTCGGGGGGCGTTGGGCGGGCGTTTGCCTGGTTCCGTTCGCAACCCTTGCCGTCATTCGGCGATAAAACCGCGGAAGACTTGGTCAAGGAAGGCCGGGCGGAAGCCGTAAAAGCCTATTTGGCGCGAATTGCCGACGGCGGTTACGCTTGACGATACGCATCAGCCGGTTTACCGGCATGGTTTATCGCGCGCATCATCCGATGTGGTCTTACGATCCCCTCTCCGGTAATGGCGCTAAAAAACACGGCGGACGCTTCAATCGGCCCGGTTGCGCCGCGCTTTATCTGTCGCTCGACCCGACCACGGCCTGGATGGAAGCGCAGCAAGGTTTTCCATTCAAGCCGCAACCGATGACCTTAGTCGCTTACGAAGTCGATTGCGCGAAAATCGCCGACCTCAACGATGAGCAATTATTGCAAAACATCGGCGGTTCCAGCCAAGTATTAGGCTGCGCCTGGGAGGATCTGGCTACTCAAGCCATGGAGCCGCCGACCTGGCGCTTAGCCGACCAATTGCGCGCGCTGGATGTTGCCGGGGCTTTGGTGCGCAGCTTTGCCTCCGGCTGCACGGCCAAAAACCAAAACCTGGTGTTATGGCATTGGTCCGATGCGGCATCGAATACCGTTCGGGCGATTGACGACTTCGGCAGACTACCCAAAACGCCGGAATCTTGGCAGGCGAACCCGCAGGGTGCCGTCATGGAAGAAAAGGCAACATAGGCCGGTCTGCCGTGGATGGGCCCTGTTGCTTTTTTCCGGGATGCTATTTTCAGATTGCGACAGGCCGGATCAAGGCATCTCGACGCTGCGCACCCAATCGCCGGGGCGTACGCGATATTGGCTACTGCCTTCGAGATGACCGGCCGCCATCGACGGCCCCACATCGGTGACGGTCATGACCCCGACCGGGTCGGTGAAGCCCATGCCGACCGAAGAGGCGTAAGTATCCACGGCGTAAACCTTAAACCGGTCGCCGACTTTGATTTTATCTTGCGCCCCGGCGGCGATATGGATGCGATTGTTCTCCACCCGGCTTACCCGGGCCGCAAACGGATAACAACCGAATAACTTTTTGATGTCTTCGCTGGCCATGGCGATGATTTGGGTAATTTTATGCCCGGCCGAGGTCGAGTCGAAACGTTCGCTGCCGACCGTATAGCCGGACGGCAGCGACACATCGCCGATGATGGAGTCGGTATAGCGCTGCTGAAACACTAGCGCGCCGGTAAAACCGTCGTAGACATACACATCGATACCGATACTGCGTCTGGCAATGTAATCGCGCATCGCCGATTTCAGCTCGGCAAGCACGCCGGAACCCCGCACGTACTCGGTGGATTCGAGTTTAAAATCCCGTATCACGCCGGCCAACACCAACTGAGCATTCTGCCGTCTGGCCACATCCAAAACCGCGGAATTGGAAATCATGCCGTTGACCGTGGCTTCCGGGGCTAAATCCGGCCGATCGTATAGCGAGGTGGCGGTTAAATTGCGGGCAATGAAATCGCCGCTTTCCATTAAGCGGTTGCCGATTTCCCGCGGAATACCGCCGAACAAATCCTGACTCTCGCTGCCGCTGACCTGATCGGCATTCATGACCGGAAAAGCCGTGGCGACGATTTTTTTCCGATAGGGCGCGTGGCAGGCCTGTTGCGGCGCCAGCACCGCCAAAACCTGCACGTGATAGGTATTGCCGTCCTGCCACTCGTCAACCACTTTAAGATCGCTGGCCAATAAGGATTCCGAACCGGAGCGCTTTAATTGCAGGGAAGCGTTGGCAATGGCATCGTTAATCGCGGCTTGCCTGGCTTGCTCAACGCCCGCGTCGGTGATAACGGCGCTACCTTGCACGGTGGCCTGCCGCTGGCTAATGGTTTCAGCCTCCGAACGGCTATTGTTTGCACCGCCACAGGCGGCCAACATTATCAGCAAAAGCCCTGTCAGCCCCAGCTTATAGCGCATTGATTAACCCATTGATCAATAGTTTATTGAATAACGTGCGGGCGCCGGTATTGGCTATCCACTCCATATCGTACAAGCCGACATTCAACAACAGGCTATCCACGGGATTGCGGTCCTTGGAAAAACCGCTCACCGCGAACTGGTCGCTGCAATCGATAGTGCCGCAGGCCAGATTGGCGCTGGCGGTATAGGCGGTTTTGTAACCCAAGCGGCTATAGGCCAATTTGTCGTCTTCCTGAATGCACTGCTTGGCCTGTACCGCATCGCCGCGCATGCATTGATAGAAACGCGGGGTTAAGTTGAGTTTCAGGGTGGTTTTCAAACTGTCCTGGACGGTCCGATAATCGGTAGCCCGAGCCGAACGCAAATAAATATCCAGATAAACCCGATACACCTCGTGGCCGATCACCTGCGAACCCACGGTTTTATTTTCGCCCAGCGGCTCGTAATACAGTTGATCGGCCAAGCCACGATAGGCATTCAATTTGGCGACTTGTTGCGCGGACAGCCAGCGGTGGTTGATATTCAATTTGCCGCTGTCATCGAAGCGGCTGTAACCGTCGGCAACCAGGGTTTTGCCGGTTACGGCTTCATCCCGCCTGTTTAATGCGGAACAGCCCGCCAAATTCGCCGCCATCAGTAAAACAAAGATAAATATTGAATAGCGTTTCATAGGGCCCCCCTTGGGATTGACCTCCGCGCATCGTTCCCATGCTCGGCGTGGGAACGATGCGTCCGGATTTTGGAAAGTTATTTCCTCGCTTACTTGCAGGTAGTCATCGGCAGACAACGATTTTTCTTGAACATAACGTGCAAATTCAGCGGACGTCAAAAAGCGCAGCTTTTTGACGGTCCGCTGGAATGACTTGTTCGGCGTCATTGCTTACGCTCTCGCTCATTCAAATACCAGCCAGCCACGAGACCAGGTAAGATTAGCCAGAGTGGCGATAGGGGGATGGATGCGAGAACTACCGAAAGACCTGCCGCAACGAGCACACCATAGAAGAACCAATTGCCTTTCCTGCACTGGTGTACTGTAACTTGTTTTGAATCACCAAGAACCGCTGCACCGGCAGCAGCTAATTGCCTAAACTCGTCATCGGGCGCAAGCCTTCCGGCTTCCAATTCTCTGCGAGTGATACGTTCCAGTAGCACAGGGTTTATTAAACCGTCTTCCATCGCTTCCTTGTTCAAGAACATGCGATATTCGGCTGCCGTGACGGGCAACAGCTTCTCGTAGGTTTCTTTATCAAAAGCGTATTCGCCCACAACTACCAAGTTTCTATGGGCTTCGAGTAAAGTGACATATTCTTGCTCGGTCTTTGCTGTTTCGTGGAGGGCTGCAATTTCGTCACGAAACGACCGCCAGTCTCCCCCTTCAGCCATGCGGTCATGCAGTGATGCAATTTGTGGATTCATTGAGCCCTCTTTATTGATGACGCCGAACATTGCTTGAAACGCCGGCAACCTTATTGCTTGTCTTTATCGCCGGCAACCGACCACAATTTTTCCAACTGATAAAATTCGCGGGCCTGCCCGGTCATCACATGCAACACCACATCGCCCAAGTCCACCAATACCCAATCGGAACCCGGTTCGCCTTCCACGCCCAGGGGCTGTAGGCCGTTTTCCTTGACTTTTTCGATCACGTAATCGCACAGCGATTTGGCATGGCGGGTGGAAGTCGCGGTGGCGACTACCATGAAATCGGTAATACTGGTTTTACCGCGCACATCCAGAATGGCGATTTGATGGGCCTTGCGCTCATCGAGCTCGGTTTCGACCAGTTTTAAGAGTTGTTCTGCTTGCATTCACTGTCCTGTTCTGAGGATAAATAAAGTTGATGATGCCGGATATAGCTAATGACAGCGTCCGGCAATAAAAATTTCGGATTGCGGCCGGCCGCGATCAAGTCCCGTATCGCGGTAGCGGAAATATCCAGAGCGCTCACGCCTTGGAAAAACAATAGCCCGGCCGTTTGTTGCCTTAACAGATCGCGCTCCGTGCTAAGCCGCTGCCGCAAAAATGCCGGCAATTCGGGCGCCGCGCAATTGGGGCGGGTCATTACTAGCACGTGGGCATAATCGAATAAGCGTTGCCATTGATGCCAGGCGCTCAATCCGGCAAAGGCGTCCAGGCCGATGATCAACATCAGGCAGTTGCCGGGATATTCGGCGCGCAGGGAAGCAAGCGTATCGACCATGTATGACGGTCCTTCCCGGTCCAACTCACGGCGGTCGACATAGAAACCCGGCATATCCGCGCAGGCCAAATGCAACATTTCCAAACGCATTTCGGCGGCCACATCCGGTGCCTGACGGTGCGCCGGCAAACGGCAGGGTATCAACCTGAGTTGTTGCAGGCCGAACAACTCTTTAACTTCCAGCGCCGTGCGTAAATGGCCGAAATGTACCGGGTTAAACGTGCCGCCGTAAATTCCTATCATTATTGCCGAATATGCCCGTCACCCAGCACGATATATTTTAGCGAGGTCAACCCGTTCAGCCCGACCGGGCCGCGCGCATGCAACTTGTCGGTGCTGATGCCGATTTCCGCGCCCAAGCCGTATTCGAAGCCATCCGCAAAGCGGGTAGAGGCGTTCACCATCACCGAACTGGAATCCACTTCCCGCAAAAACCGCCGGGCCAGTGTGTAATCCTCGGTAACGATGCTCTCGGTATGCGCGGAACTGTACTTGTTGATATGGGTAATGGCTTCGTCTATGCCGGCCACGATTTTTATCGACAATATCGGCGCCAGATATTCGGTATGCCAGTCGTCTTCCGTGGCCCGCACCGCATTTTTGACCAGCGAACAGGTTTTCAAACAGCCGCGCAATTCCACGCCTTTCTCGGCATATTGCGCCGCCAATATCGGCAATACTTTTCCGGCGATGCTTTCCGCCACCAGCAAGGTTTCCATGGCGTTGCAAACCCCATAGCGGTGCGTCTTGGCATTCATGGCGATGGCCACGGCTTTATCCAGATCGGCTTTACCGTCGATATAAACATGGCAGATACCGTCCAAATGTTTGATAACCGGAATCGTCGCCTCATTGCTGATGCGCTCGATCAAACTCTTGCCGCCCCGCGGCACGATCACATCGACAAACTCTTTCATCGTAATCAAGGCGCCCACCGCCGCCCTATCGGTGGTTTCCACCACCTGCACCGCTTGCCGGGGCAGGCCGGCCTCCAGCAAACCTTGGCTGATGCAGGCGGCGATGGCGCGATTGGAATGGATGGATTCGGAACCGCCCCGCAAAATACAGGCATTACCGGCTTTTAAACACAGCGCGGCGGCATCGACGGTGACATTGGGCCGGGATTCGTAAATAATCCCGATAACCCCCAAAGGCACTCGCATTTGTCCGACTTGTATGCCGCTGGGGCGATAACTCAGATGGGTGATTTCTCCCACCGGATCGGGCAGCGCGGCCACTTGCTTGAGCCCTTCCACCATGGCCGCAATACGACCGGGCGTCAATTCCAACCTGTCCAACGACGCCGCGTCCAAACCGTTTTCCCTGCCGGCTTGCAAGTCCTTACGGTTTTCGTTGCCGAGTTCGTCACTACCGGCGGCAATGGCCTCGGCAATTTTCAGTAAGGCCAGATTTTTGCGCCCGCTGTCGGCCTTGCCGGTTTCGCGTCCCGCCAACCGGGCTTGTTGCCCCAATTGCCGCATATATTGCTCAATGTCCATCATGTACGATCCGATGAATTTCAAAAAAACGCATTATAGCAAGCCGATAGTATTCGGAGAGATAAAGCAACCGGAAGGCAGGAAGCATAAGCAAACATCCGGGCAAACCAACCAACTGCCAGAGCGTTTTGTGTGTAACTCCGGCAACAAAATAAAACTCGACCTGGTTTTTAATCCGCAGTTAAGATACAGCCTCCTATACTGACAACCAAGCTTAAACGCTTCCCATGGAAGTTGCTTGGTATTAGAGAGACTCCGCGTGGTGTTTCGGTCTAATGCTAAAAGCGGCTATTCTTTGGGCGAGATTTTTAGTCCATAACAATAATCGAGGTAGGTCCATGAAAATTAAAACATTATTTATCGCCAGCGCATGCAGTTTTTTACTTTTAGCCGGCTGTGATAAAGAATCCGACACAGCCACTCCCGCCGTGGCTCCAGCACCGGAAACCAGCCCGCAATCCAGCATTACCCCGCCTATTGCAGAGACTGTTGAATCTGTCCAAATTCAAACTCAGGAAGCCGTCAGCGGCGCGGCGGAAAACCTGAACACTGCGATAGAAAGCACGGCCGGCGCTGCCGGCGAGGCCGCAACCGCCACCACTGAAGCGGCCGACAGCGCGGTGAGTGCGGCGCAAGAAGCGACCTCTCAGGCAATCAATGCAACCGTCGACGCCGCCCAATCAGCGGCCTCGGCTACCGGCGATGCCGCCAATGTCGCCGTCGAGGGTGCTAAAACCGCCGTGGAAGGAGCGACTACGGCAACCGATGCCGCGGCTGCAAGCGTAAAATCCAAAGCTGCGGAAGCCGCCGGTGCAACGACTGAAACCGTTGACAAAGCCGTGGACGCCATCAAAAATCCACTTTAAATTGGCCGCTTAACCTAGTCAGTTAGTTAACTGCCGCTTTATTCCAGTATACCGAGCTTGGGATCGGGCAACGTCGAGTTGACATAACTTTGCGGTGCCCGAAATCCCCCACCAACCGAACACCCGGCGCGCAAACGTCCGTTTCCTGTAAGGGGTCCCGCGTTTTTCGGCAATTTCTAGCATAGCAACTACTGTTCACGAATCGGTATTCACGAACGATCGAGTGATTGCCGCATCAATTTTCCGTTGCATATTCAAATCGAAACCACGGATATTGGCCCGTGGAGGCAGCGTCCGCCGCCCGCTTCCGGACAGGCTTGGCAAGCTTGTATAAAAACCCCGCACAAGCATATAAAAACATTCATAGTTTCTTTTGGATTACCAACGGCTTGCCTGTATGATTACCTCAGCAACGAAATGGTAAAGTCATCGCCAAGAATGATTTGTTTTATGCCGTTCCCGCCGTTTCTTGCCACTTGATTCCTAATTATCATGCATACAAGAGGAAAGGATATGAATTCAGTTAGCGAAGAAGAGCGCAAAAAAATTCTGGAAAGCTCGCCCGTCGGCACCTGGGCGTTGATGTTGATTGTCGGCGGCGGCATGGTCATCGCCTGGCTGCTGATGTACTACGGGGTATTTTTACCTCGCGGCCATATCGGCTAGGGGGACGTTATGCATATCGATCAACTCGAAAAAAAATGGGCCACTATCTCGCTGGGTATTGCCGGCCTGTTTGTAGCAATCATTCTGATTTCCGCGCTGTTCCACGGCATCCACGCGCCCAGCAATGTCGAAACCATCGACTCGGCCCGTTTGCACCTGTCTGAAGAATTTGCCGAAGATAATCTCGGCCCGCAACGCAATCCGGACGGCAGTATCACCGTGCGCATGGTGGCCGGACGTTACGGTTTTTATCCCAAAACCATGACGTTACCCGCCGAAACCAATCTGACCTTTCGCTGGGTCAGCCTCGACGTCATCCACGGGGTGCATATTCCCATGACCAACATGAGCACCATGATCGTGCCCGGCTATGTTGCGCAGATCAAAACCGTGCTGCACCATACCGGCGATTACCCGCTGTTGTGCAACGAATACTGCGGCATGGGCCACGCGCACATGTGGAGTAATGTAAAAGTTGTTACCAAATCAGACTGGGACGATATGAATAAACCTGCGGGAGTTAGCCATGAATAATGCTGTGGAGAAAAAATTAGCGCTCACCCACCTATGGGTGGCGTTTGGCGCGTTTGCCCTGGCCGCCGTGATGGGGCTTTATCAAGTCGTCGAACGAAGCGGCTTTTTCGGTTTTCTGGAATCGCGCGAAGTCTATTACGCATCGGTCAGTACCCACGGGGTATTGATGGGTTTTGTCCTGACCACCTTTTTCATCATGGGCTTCGGTTACTACGTCGCCAGCAGCAGCTTGAAAATGCCGGTCTGGAATAAAACCTTCGCCTGGACCGGTTTCGGCGTGGCACTGGCCGGCGTGGTTATGGCAGCCTTACCGTTATTGGGCGGCGCGGCCTCCGTGCTGTACACCTTTTATCCGCCGATGAAAGCCCATCCGCTGTTTTACATCGGCGCCACTTTGCTGGTGGTCGGCTCCTGGTTCTGGTGCGTGTCGATGATCGCGATGCACGTGCAGTGGAAAAAGGCCAATCCCGGCCAGCCGGTGCCGTTGGCAATGTTCGCGACCACGGCCAATGCCATTTTATGGCTGTGGACCAGCGCCGGGGTCGCGCTGGAAGTGCTGTTCCAGTTGATTCCATGGGCCTTGGGCTGGGTAGACACCATCGACGACGGCTTGGCCAGGACGCTGTTCGCCTGGACCCTGCATCCTATCGTGTATTTTTGGTTGATACCCTCCTACACCGCATTCTATTGCCTGGTACCCAAGCAAGCCGGCGGATTTTTGTTCAGCGATGAAATGGCACGGGCGGCCTTTATTTTATTGGTGGTTTTCAGCCTGCCGATCGGTTTTCACCATTTGTATATGGATCCGGAACAGGGTCACGGCTGGAAACTGTTGCACGGCGTCGGCACTTTTATAGTGACCCTGCCGACTTTCATCACCGGCTTTACCGTAATCGCTTCGCTGGAAATCGCCGGCCGCTTGAACGGCGGCAAAGGCCTGTTCGGCTGGATCGCCGCCCTACCCTGGACCAATCCCATGGTACTGGCCATGATTTTGGGCTTGCTGATGTTGATATTGGGCGGCTTCGGCGGCCTGATCAACGCCAGCTACGCGATGAACGCCATGGTGCATAACACCGCCTGGGTGCCCGGCCACTTTCACCTGATCTTCGGCGGCACGACCGTTATCATGTACTTCGGGATTGCCTACTATTTTTGGCCGGTGTTGAGCGGCAAGCCGTTATATTGCAAATCCTTGGCGCTTACTCAGTTGTGGACCTGGTTTGTCGGCATGATGATCATGACCACGCCCTGGCATATTTTGGGTCTGTTGGGCCAGCCCCGCCGGATCGATAGCGTGAATTACAACAACCTGTTGACCCTGTCCTGGGAGCCCTACGAAGCCACCATGATTTTCGGCGGCGCGATATTGCTCTATTCATCCGGCTTGCTGATTTACAATTTGTATAAAACGCAAATCGGCAGCGAAACTTTTCAAGGTGAAGTCGAATACGCCGAACCGATACATGCCCCAACCGATCTACCCGAATACCTGAACAGTTTTAAGGTGTGGAACATCGTGATTGCGGTATTCATGCTGATTGCCTTCGGCTATCCGATTTTGCAATTCTTCTTGATGGAAACCTTTGGTTCAGGCAGATGGGGGGTCTGATCATGAAAAATATCATACTAACCGCACTACTCTGTCTGCCGATTTCCGTATCGGCCCAGCCCTCCTCGCAAGTAGCCTGGACCGCGGACCAGCTCAACTTCGTCAAGGCCGGCGACCCCGCCAAGGGCGAACAATTGTCGAAAACCTGTAGCGGCTGCCATGGCGAAAAAGGCATCAGCATTTCGCCCGACAATCCTTCGCTGGCGGGACAACTGGCAACTTACCTCTATAAACAATTACAGGATTATAGTAACGGCGACCGCCAGGATCCGATGATGAATGCGATTGCCAAAGGCTTGAGCCAACAGGACGCCGCCGATTTGGCGGCCTGGTTTGCTTCGCAACCGCCCGCCTTCCAATCCCGCAGCCCCATGGTGTACGAAAAAGCCGAGGAGTTGGTTAAAAACGGCAGCCGCGACCGTGTGTTGCCGCCCTGCGAAGTCTGCCACGGCGGCGACGGCCAGGGGCAAGTCATGGATATGCCCGCCCTGTCCGGCCAAAACGCGGCATACACATCCGCCGCATTAAAAGCCTTTAAATCCGGCGAACGCCATAACGACATCTACCGCCGCATGCGTTTGATTGCGGAAAGTCTGAGCGACCAGGAAATCGAAGAACTGGGTTATTACTATCAAAACATCAGGAATTAAGTCCTGCCGCCGTTAAACGCCAAGCGGGCCGTTCTCGACCCGCTTGGCTTATTCCGATTGCAACCTCATTCGCGGAACTTTTATGCCTTCTGAATGCAACGTCCCCGTTAAATACGCCTACAAAGGCGCCAATTTGATCAGTTTCGGCACCTCTATCAAATTATTGTTCACCGGTTATCTGACCACTATCGCCGCCGGCTACATCATGGCGCTGATTCAAATCCTGTTTACCCACGGCATGGCGGACGGACAATTCGGTTTGTCGCTAAACGATGTCGTGTATAGCTATTACGGCGACCGTTCCGGCTCGGTTTTAGAGTCCAAATTAAACGGCTCCATGAAATTCAATGCTCCGGACGATGACCGCTTCAAAATCATTCAATGGGTACGCGACGGCGCATCGCAAACGGTATACGACGCCGACATCAAACCCATCGTCGAAAAAAATTGCCTGATGTGCCACAACGCCGGCGCGGGCTCGATACCCGATTTCGCCCAATTCGAGAACCTGAAAAAAGTCGCCGAATCCAGCGAAGGCGCCACCTTTCAATCGCTGACCCGGCTGTCGCACATTCATTTGTTCGGCATCAGTTTTATCTTTATGTTTGTCGGCCTCATTTTCAGTTTTAGTACCGGCGTGCCCTGCTGTTACAAATACCCGGCCATCGTCATGCCCTATCTGTTTTTACTGATAGACATCGCCTCCTGGTGGCTGACCAAACTAAATCCGCATTTTGCCTGGCTGGTGATTATCGCCGGCTTCGGCCTGGGCATTTCCTTTGCCTTCATGTGGTCGGTCTCCATGTATCAAATGTGGATACTAGGTGGCGTACGCAAGCAAACCGACCGCCGCAATGCCATCCTGCGCGATTGACCGCAATATCCTTAAAACAGACCGATTATTAGCAGCCCAACCCGATAGCGAGCCATCATGGACAACCCCACCTCCATTCAGACCAAAATTCTGTTAAGCATTGCCAGCGTTTTCCTAGTGTTGATGTCCGTCAGCATGCTGTTCATGGTCGACCGGCAAAAACAAATGGTGCAAACCCTGGCCACCGAAAAAGCGCGCGATATAGCCAACAGCTATTTCGACGGACTGAATGCCATGATGCTAGCCGGCTCCATGGCGCAAAGCCGCTTTCTGCGGGAGAAAATCCAATCGCATGACGACGTCATCGAGGCGCGCCTGATTCGCGGCAAGGCCATCGTCGACAGTTTCGGGCCGGGCTCCGCCGAACAGCGCCCGGTTGACGACCAGGACCAAAGCGCGTTATCAGGTAAGGCCTCCAGCCGCTACCCCGGCGGCGCCGATGGCGACAGCGTGGTGATTGTCGAGCCTATCGTCGCCAGCGCCAACTTTAAAGGCACCAACTGCCTGACCTGCCATGCCGTTTCGGAAGGCACCATACTCGGAGCGGTGCGGGTCACTTACTCACTGGCCCATCTGCACGAAAAAATCAATCGGAATTTCGCCATTGCCGGCGCCATTGCCGGCGGTCTATTCCTAGCCGGCATGGTGTTGATCACCTGGCTGATGCGTAAAATCGTCGTCAACCCCCTGGACGAAATCCGCGACACCATGAATACGATCAGCCGCGATGCCGACTTGCGCAAGCGCCTGGCGATCAATTCGCATGATGAAATCGGCCAACTCAGCAGCTCTTTCAATAGCATGCTGAACAATTTTGCCACCAGTTTGAGCCATGTTTCGGATACCAGCCTGCAACTGAGCAAGGCCACCTCGAAAATTTCCAGCGTGGCCCAACAAACCACGGCAGCGGCTAAACAACAACGCCATGAAACCGAATCGGTTTTACAAGCCATACAGCAACTGGAGTCCTCGGTACGCGACGTCCGCGCCGGCGCCAGCGGCGCCTCGCAAGCGTCGATAGAGGCCGACCATCAAGCCGCCGGCGGCGCCGCCACCACCAAAAACGCCATCGACGGCATCTACGAGCTGGTTTCCGAAATCGAACGCGCCTCGGAAGTCATCAAACGCCTGGACGAAAAAAGCAAAGGCGTCGGTGCCGTATTGGACGTCATTAAAGGTCTGGCGGAACAAACCAATTTGCTGGCGTTAAATGCCGCCATCGAAGCCGCCCGCGCCGGCGAACAAGGCCGCGGTTTTGCCGTGGTGGCCGACGAAGTCAGGACCCTGGCCACCCGCTCGCACCAAGCCACCGAAGAAATCGAAAAAATCATCGCCCAACTGCAACGCGAAGCCAAGGATGCCGTTGCGGTAATGGAAAATGCCAAGGACAGCGCCGAACAGCGCCGCTCGCAAGTACAAAGCGCCGACGAGGGTTTGAGCCTGATCGCCGAGCGGGTCACGCATATCCGCCAATTGAATGCGCAAATGGCCGAAGCCGCCGACAATCAAAATCAGTTGGCGCAACATGTCAGCCAAAGCGTGGCCAACATCAGCCGCCTGACGGACCGCACTGCCCAGGATGCCGAGCAGACCAACGCCGCCGGCAGTGAATTGGTGCAATTAGCCAACCGTTTGAATCAACTGGTGGAACAGTTCAAACGTTAAACGCCCGACAATGCCAACCCGCTTTCCATGCCGTTGAAAACGGGTTGGTTTCTAACGCCTCCTCCGCAAATATCCAACAGACGCATTCCACGGCGAATCATGAGGTTATGCGGCCATGACAATGTCATCCGAAGCTCATTTCGAGCAAAACTATCAAACCCATCTTAAACATCTAAAACTCAAGGGCTTGCGGGCCAAGGCGACAGTGCCCCATGCCCATGCCCATGCCCGTGCCGTGTCGGCGTGTCGGCGTGTCGGCGTGTCGGCGTGTCGGCGTGTCGGC
>NZ_JANIBK010000047.1 GCF_024505165.1 Methylomonas rivi | reverse complement strand
CATGGGCGCGGGCCGTGTGTTCGCCCAAGGCGCCAAACTGGTGGCGGAATCGATTGCCGGCGGCCACTTGTGGCAGGGCCATGCCTGGCAAGAGGTGGTGGCGGCCGCCAAGCAAGGCGGCGCACTGCATTTTATCGGCTTGTTCTCGGACGGTAACGTGCATTCCCATATCGACCATTTGAAAGCCATGCTGGAACAAGCCAAAGCGGAAGGCGTGGCTAAAGCGCGGATACATATTTTGCTGGACGGCCGCGATGTCGGCGAGACCTCGGCGCTGGATTATGTCGACCCCTTCGAAGCTTACCTGGACGGCTTGCGCGGCGCCGAATTCGACGTGGCGATTGCGTCCGGCGGCGGCCGCATGACGATTACCATGGACCGCTACGAAGCGGATTGGTCCATGGTCAAGCGCGGTTGGGATATTCATGTGCGCGGCGAAGGCCGGCAATTTTCCAGCGCCCGCGAAGCGATAGAAACCTACCGTAACGAAGCACATGTGATCGACCAGGATTTGCCCGGTTTTGTCATCGCCAGGGACGGCCAGCCGTTGGGCACTATCGTCGACGGCGATGCGGTGGTGTTCTTTAACTTCCGCGGCGACCGGGCCATCGAAATTTCCCGCGCCTTTATCGAAGAAGATTTCTGCGCCTTCGATCGCGGCCCGCTGCCTAAAGTCACTTATGCCGGCATGATGCAGTACGACGGCGATACCCATTTACCGCCGCGTTTTCTGGTCGAACCGCCGGCGATCGACCGCACGCTGGGCGAATATCTGGCCAAAAACGGCGTTTCGCAATATGCCATCAGCGAGACCCAAAAATACGGCCACGTCACCTATTTCTGGAACGGCAACCGTTCCGGCAAGTTCGACGAGACCTTGGAAACCTATGTGGAAGTCCCCAGCGATGTGGTGCCGTTCGAACAACGGCCGTGGATGAAATGCGCGGAAATCACCGACGCCCTGATCGAGGCCATCCTCAGCGGTAAATACCGTTATTTGCGGGTCAACTATGCCAACGGCGACATGGTCGGCCACACCGGCAATTTCGAAGCGGCGGTTACCGCGATGCAGGCCCTGGATTTGCAGCTGGCGCGCTTGATTCCGGTGATCGTGCGGGCCGGCGGCGTCGCCATCGTCACCGCCGACCACGGCAATGCCGACGAAATGTACGAGCTGGACAAAAAAGGCAACGTCACCCGCAATGCCGAAGGCCGCGCCAAAGCCAAAACCTCGCATACGCTAAACCCGGTGCCGTTCGTGTTGGTATCCGGAGACGCGAATCCGGGCTATAAACTCCGCAACGATTTGCCGGCGGCGGGCCTGTCCAATCTGGCGGCCACCACCTTGAACCTGTTGGGTTTCGAAGCCCCGGCGGACTACGATGCCAGCTTGATCGAAGCGGTCTAAGCTATAAATCCGCCCGTTGCGGATGTAAAAACATTCCGCGGCGGGCAATGTCGAACTCACGGAAACAACAAATCAATAGCATGGTGACGATAGGAATCCAATACAGCAACTCACGACGTTGCTACGAGTTTAATAATTCGTGGCCATTCAGTGAATGTTGGCCGTAACCCAATGCATCGGCTCGATCTCTAAGGCAATAGGGATTAACAAGTTATATAGGTTTGCCGCTACGCATAAGAGGCTTGCGCGCTCCCTATTTAGCATTCGCGGCATCAGTCCGGTTTGGAAAGATCGAATAAGGCTTGGTTATTCATGAAGGGGACCGACTCCGCGGCGTGGCACGCCATGCAGGCAGTTTTGGCTTTTTCGAATCCGGCCCAGGCTTGTTCCGCGTTTTTACTGCCGAAAGCCTCGTTAACGTCTCCCCACGTCGCATTCAATAGAATGGCATCCGAATTTGCCCGCCGGGCCGGCCGCTTCAGGTAGCCGTTCTTGATCGTGACCCGAATCTTTTCCCAGTGGTAAGCCGCCAGCTCGAAGTTACTTCGGCCTAATGCTTCGTGAATGGCCCGAAATCGCTCGCCGACTTCCCACATCGGCTGATCGAAACCGCGTAAGTAGGTTTGCAATGACTCGAACCGCTCGGTATCGCTTTTAGCTCCTAATAGCCAGTCGTTCGGCTTTTTTTCCTGAGAATCGGCATGGGTTACTGTAGATGCTAAAAATACCGACAAGCCGAAACCTAACATAATCGCTTTCATGAACGTATCCTCTGTTGTAAATTGGGCGTCAAGTCGCTCGGTAACTTTAACCGGCGGCGGGCATCGAGGCAATACGGCAGGATTGACCGAACGGTTCCATGCCGAATCGTATCATCGATGACAGCGAAAACAGGTTGCGGCATCGCTAACAAAAGATTACCCCACAACAAGGAACAGAGGTGCACCATGAAAACGAAACAAACTTTTATGGCTTCCGCATTGGCGGTAGCCATCAGCGCAATGTTGTCAGTCAGTCCTGCTCATGCCGAAATGCAGCCGACGACCAGCAGCTTTTGGTGGCCGGAGCAACTGGATTTGAAACCGCTACGGCAGAATTCGGCCGAGTCCAATCCGCTGGGCAAAGCCTTCAACTATGCCGAACAATTTAAAACCCTGGACCTGAAAGCGGTGAAAAAGGACATCGCCGGCGTGCTGCATACTTCCCAACCCTGGTGGCCGGCGGACTACGGCAATTACGGCCCGTTTTTCATCCGCATGGCTTGGCATAGCGCCGGCGTCTACCGCATTTTCGACGGCCGCGGCGGCGCCTCGGGCGGCCAGCAACGCTTCGAACCGCTCAACAGCTGGCCGGACAACGTCAGCCTGGACAAGGCCCGCCGCTTGTTGTGGCCGGTCAAGCAAAAATACGGCGCCAAATTGTCCTGGGCGGATTTGATGGTGTTGGCCGGTAACGTCTCGCTGGAAGAGATGGGCTTCAAAACCATCGGTTTTGCCGGCGGCCGCGCCGACGACTGGGAAGCCGAGATTGTCAATTGGGGTGCGGAGAAGAAATTTCTCGCCGACGAACGCCATGACGCCAAAGGCGAACTGGCCAAGCCGTTGGGGGCCACGCAAATGGGGCTGATCTACGTTAACCCGGAAGGGCCGGGCGGTAACCCCGATCCGTTGGCGGCCGCCAAGCACATCCGCGAAGCCTTCGGCCGCATGGCGATGAACGACGAGGAAACCGTGGCGTTGATCGCCGGCGGCCATACCTTCGGCAAGGCGCACGGCGCGCATAAACCCGACGAATGCGTCGGCAAGGAACCGGCCGCCGCCGGCATTGAGGAGCAAGGCCTGGGCTGGGCCAACAAATGCGGCAGCGGCCATGGCGTCGATACCGTCAGCAGCGGTCTGGAAGGCGCCTGGTCCACCAATCCGACCCGCTGGACCCACGACTATCTGACTTGGCTGTATACCTTCGATTGGCAACAAACCAAGAGCCCGGCCGGTGCCACGCAATGGATTCCGAAAGACGGCAAGGGCGACAACTTCGTGCCGGACGCGCACGATCCCAATAAGCGCCACCCGCCGATCATGTTTACCACCGATATTGCCTTGAAAATGGACCCGGAGTATCAAAAGATCTCCAAACGCTTTCTGGATAATCCCAAGGAGTTCGAAATCGCGTTCGCCAAGGCCTGGTTCAAACTGACTCACCGCGACATGGGGCCTAAAGCCCGTTACGCCGGTGCCGAAGTGCCTGCCGAAGACTTCATCTGGCAGGATCCGATTCCCAAAGTCGACCACAAACTGATCGACGCCAAGGATACCGCTAAATTGAAAACGGCCATCCTGGCGTCGGATTTGACGATACCGGAACTGGTCAGAACCGCCTGGGCGTCAGCAGCGACCTTCCGCGGTACCGACATGCGCGGCGGTGCCAACGGCGCGCGGATTCGATTGGCGCCGCAGAAGGATTGGGAAGCCAACGATCCCGCCGAACTGGCTAAAGTGTTAGCTCGCCTGGAAACCATCCAGACCGACTTTAACCGTTCCTTGAAAGGCGGCAAGAAAGTCTCGCTGGCCGATGTGATCGTGCTGGGCGGTTCCGCCGCGGTGGAAGAGGCCGCGAAGAAAGCCGGCGTCAAGCTGCAAGTAGGGTTCAAACCGGGGCGGATGGACGCCTCTCAAGAACAAACCGACGTGCATTCGGCGGCGGTACTGGAACCCAAAGCCGACGGCTTCCGCAACTACTTCGGCAAGGATAATGCGCTGTCGCCGACGGAAATGCTGGTCGAACGCGCCAACTTTCTGACCCTGAGCGTACCGGAAATGACGGTGCTGGTGGGCGGCATGCGGGCGCTGGACGCCAATGCCGGCCATGCCAAGCACGGTGTATTCACCAGTCGGCCGGGCACGTTGAGCAACGACTTTTTCGTCAACTTGCTGGATATGTCCACCCAATGGAGTAAGTCGGCTAGCGAAGGCATTTACGAGGGAAAAGATCGGGTCAGCAATCAAGTCAAATGGACCGCGACGCCGGTGGATTTGATCTTCGGCTCCAATTCGGAATTGCGGGCGGTGGCGGAGGTCTATGCCTCGGACGACGCCAAGGACAAATTCGTCCAGGACTTTGCCAATGCTTGGACTAAGGTGATGAACTTGGATCGCTTCGACAAATTCTGAATGTAAGTCCAGGGTGCCCAGCTTGACCGTACCCGGTCAGGTTGGGCCGCCCCCCGGCGATAATAAAAAGTATCGATTTTGCGCCCCAAAATAATTAGGTAACATATTGTTTTGCAAAGGGTCCGATCGGGATGTTGAAGGCTGTTTTTAGATTCGAAAAATAATGATAAATCATTGAGTTATATGAGAAAAATTAAGGTTTTGTTTGTTTGCATGGGCAATATTTGCCGCTCACCCACGGCGGAAGGCGTTTTTAATACGTTTATCTTAAACCGGAATCTGGCCGATGTTTTTGAGGTGGATTCGGCGGGGACTCATGCCTATCATGTTGGCGATGCGCCCGATTTGCGCGCGCAAAAAGCGGCCAGAGAACGCGGGATTGAGCTTAAACATATCAGGGCCAGAAAAGTAAACACGGCCGACTTTGAGGTTTTCGATCATATTCTGGCCATGGATGAGGAAAATTGCGCCATTCTGTTCGAGTCGTGCCCGGATGAGTATAGGCACAAAATTCGGTTGTTTCTTGACTATGCACCGCACCTGCGGCAAAGCGAAGTACCGGATCCTTATTATGGCGGCGCCTACGGTTTCGAGCGGGTGCTGGATTTGGTGGAAGCCGCTTCCGAAGGCTTTATCGAGACTCTGCAACGCGAAGGCGTTTTAACTTCTTAACCCGAGAGACGCTTATGGCCATCGTATCCAACACCGTCAATTATCTGGACCAAGACACGCTATTGGAAGGCTTGTTTGCCTATGACGACGCCATCGAGGGCGCGCGGCCGACCGTGTTAATTCATCATGCCTGGGCCGGCCGCGACGCTTTGGTGGCCGACAAGGCCAAAAAGTTGGCCGCGCTGGGTTATCTGGCGTTTGCAACCGATATGTACGGCAAGGGCGTTATAGGCCGTTCGCCGGAGGAAAACGGCCGCCTGATGCAGCCATTCATGCAGGACAGGGGCAAGCTGCAACGGCGGCTGCATGCGGCGCTTGCAACCGTTAAATTATTGCCTTGGGCTGATAATGCCCGTATCGCGGCCATGGGTTTTTGCTTCGGCGGCTTGTGCGCGCTGGATTTTGCCAGAACCGGAGCGGACCTTCGCGGTGCGGTCTCTTTTCACGGTTTATTGGTCCCGCCCGGGAATATTCCCAATCCGCAAATCAAAGCCAAAGTCTTGGTATTGCACGGTCACGACGATCCCATGGCACCGCCCGAGCAGGTGCTGGCGCTACAAACCGAATTGACCCGGGCCGGCGCCGATTGGCAGATGCATATCTACGGCGGCACCATGCACGCCTTCACGAATCCGGTGGCCAACGATCCGGCTTTCGGCACCGTTTATCAAGCCGCGGCCGACAAGCGCTCCTGGCGGGCGATGCAAAACTTTTTCGCGGAGATTTTTGCCTGACTAGTCCGGCGGGCATTTGCTATAATCCCCGGTTTTACGAGCCATGCCGGCACAAAATGGATTTGATGCGGCAGGCTAACCCGTCGAGCCCAAAATGCTTGGCTGAATTGGAACCACGGACCCATGTCAGACTTCGCTAAAGAAATTATTCCGGTTAATCTCGAAGACGAGATGAAACAATCCTATCTCGATTACGCGATGAGCGTGATCGTGGGCAGGGCGCTTCCAGATGTTAGAGACGGCCTGAAACCCGTTCACCGGCGTGTTTTATACGCCATGAACGAGCTGGGTAACGACTGGAACAAACCCTACAAAAAATCGGCGCGTATCGTCGGTGACGTGATCGGTAAATACCATCCGCACGGCGATACCGCGGTATACGACACCATGGTTAGAATGGCGCAGCCGTTCTCGTTGCGCTACATGCTGATAGACGGCCAAGGCAACTTCGGTTCGGTTGACGGCGATTCGCCGGCGGCGATGCGGTATACCGAAGTGCGGATGTCGAAAATCGCCCATGAATTATTGGCCGATCTGGATAAGGAAACCGTGGATTTCGTTTCCAACTACGACGAATCCGAATCCGAGCCGACCGTGATGCCGACCCGCATCCCGACCTTGCTGATCAACGGTTCTTCCGGTATTGCGGTGGGTATGGCGACCAACATTCCGCCGCATAATCTGACCGAGATCGTCTCCGCCTGTCTGGCGCTGATCGAAAACGCCGATCTGACCATCCCGGAATTGATGCAAATCGTGCCGGGGCCGGACTTTCCGACCGCCGGCATCATCAACGGCGCTTCCGGCATTTACGAAGCCTACACCACCGGGCGCGGCCGGATTTACATCCGGGCCCGTTCGCACTTCGAGGATATCGGCGATAGCAGCCGCCAAGCCATTATCACCACCGAATTGCCGTACCAAGTCAATAAAGCCCGCTTGCTGGAAAAAATCGCCGAGCTGGTCAAAGAGGGCAAATTGGAAGGCATCTCCGGTTTGCGCGACGAGTCGGACAAGGACGGCATGCGCATGGTGATCGAACTACGGCGCGGCGAAGTGGCGGATGTGGTGCTGAATAATCTGTACAAGCAAACCCAGATGCAGACGGTGTTCGGCATCAATATGGTGGCCTTGCTGGACGGCCGCCCGCATTGCATGAATTTGAAAGATATTCTGGCCGCCTTCATCGATCACAGGCGCGAAATCGTCACCCGTAGGACCATCTACAATTTGCGCCGGGCGCGTGAGCGGGCGCACATTTTGGAAGGTTTGGCGGTGGCGTTGGCCAATATCGACGATATGATCGAATTGATCAAAACTTCGCCCAATCCGCAGGAAGCCAAGCACGGGCTGTTGGGTAAAACCTGGAGTGCCGGTCTGGTGGCGGCCTTGTTGGACAGAGCCGATGCCGACCGTTCCCGCCCGGAAAATCTGGGCCCGGAATATGGCTTGGCGGACGGTTTTTATCGTTTGTCCGAGGAGCAGGCGCAGGCGATTCTGGATTTGCGCCTGCATCGTCTGACCGGGCTGGAGCAGGAAAAGATCGTCAACGAATACAAACAATTGTTGGATCTGATCGACGAATATCTGCATATTCTCGGCAGCGATGTGCGTTTGATGGAAGTGATCAGGGAAGAGCTGGAAGAAATCAAAACCCAATATGCCGATGGCCGGCGCACCGAAATCGTTCAGGATTATTCCAACTTGTCGGCGGAAGATTTGATTACCGAAGAAGACATGGTAGTGACCATGTCGCACGAAGGTTATGTGAAAACCCAGCCGTTGACCGATTACAAAGCCCAACGGCGCGGCGGCCGGGGCAAATCGGCTACCGCCACCAAGGAAAACGACTTTATCGATAAGTTGATTATCGCCAATACCCACGACACCATTTTATGCTTCTCGTCGCGCGGCAAGGTGTATTGGCTGAAAGTTTACGAGCTGCCGGTGGCCAGCCGGGCTTCGCGCGGCAAACCATTCGTGAATTTGCTGCCGCTGGAAGAGGGCGAAAAAATCAACGCCATGCTGTCGGTGCGCGAATACAGCGAAGATAAATACGTGTTCATGGCCACGGCTTCCGGCACCGTCAAAAAAACCCCGCTGACCGAGTTTGCTTACCAGCTGGCCAAGGGTAAAATCGCCATCGATTTACGCGATAACGACATGCTGGTCGGCGTGGCATTGACCGACGGTCAACAAAACGTGCTGTTGTTCAACAGCGACGGCAAGGCCGTCTGTTTCAATGAAACCGACGTGCGTCCGATGGGCCGCACGGCCGCCGGGGTGCGCGGCATGCGCTTGCAGGAAGGCCAGAAAATCATTTCCCTGATTATTTCCAGCGAAGGCATGGTATTGAATATCACCGAGAACGGTTACGGCAAACGCACCCGTATCGAAGAGTTTACCCCGCATAAACGCGGTGGACTGGGCTTGATTGCCATTCAGACCTCGGAACGTAACGGTTCGGTGGTCGGGGCGGTACTGGTCAACGATAGCGACGAAATCATGCTGATCACCAATGCCGGTACTCTGGTCAGAACCCGGGTCAACGAAATTTCCGTGGTTGGCCGCAACACCCAAGGCGTGACGGTGATTCGGCTGGATAAGGGCGAAAAAGTGGTCGGCGTCGACCGGATCGAAGGCTTGGGCGACGAGGACGAAGAAAACGACGATAGCAATTTAACCATTGATGATGCCGGTCTCGGCGGCGGAGAGGAAGAGTAATGGCCAGGATTTACAATTTTAGCGCCGGCCCGTCTATGTTGCCGGAAGCGGTGCTGATAAAAGCCCAGCAGGAAATGCTGGACTGGCGGGGCAGCGGCATGTCGGTGATGGAAATGAGCCACCGCGGCAAGCATTTCATGGGCATTGCCGAAGCCATGAAAAACGATCTGATCGAGTTGCTGGCGATTCCCGCCAATTACAAGGTGTTGTTTTTGCAAGGCGGTGCCAGCGCGCAATTCGCCATGATTCCGCAAAACATTTTAAACGGCAAAACCGCCGCCTGTTATGTCAATACCGGTGCCTGGTCGACCAGTGCCATCAAGGAAGCCGGCAAATATTGCGAAGTTAAAATAGCCGCCAGTTCGGAAGAGTCCAAATTCACCACCATTCCCGCCGCCGAGCAGTGGAGAATAGACCCGGATGCGGCCTACCTGCATTACACCTCCAATGAAACCATACACGGCGTCGAATTCAATCATGTGCCCGAAGCGAGCGGACTGCCCTTGGTCTGCGACATGTCGTCCAATATTTTGTCGCGCCCGGTGGATGTCGACCGTTACGGGATTATTTACGCCGGCACCCAGAAAAACATGGGGCCTTCCGGCGTTACCGTGGTGATTGTGCGGGAAGACTTGGTCGGATTGGCGCCGAAATCCGTACCGTCCGTGTTTAATTACGAGCAACAAGCCAAAAGCGATTCCATGTTGAATACGCCGGCCACCTATAACTGGTATTTATTAGGGCTGGTGTTGCAATGGTTGAAAGACGAAGGCGGTGTGGCGGCGATCGAACAACGTAATATCCAAAAAGCCGACAAGCTGTACCGGGCCATCGATCAATCCGGTTTGTATAGCAACCCGGTCGCCAAGGATTGCCGTTCGCGCATGAATATTCCGTTTGTGTTGTCCGACGCTTCCTTGGACAAGGAGTTCTTGGCTCTGGCGGAACAGCATGGTTTAAGCACGCTGGCGGGGCACCGCTCGGTGGGCGGCATGCGCGCCAGTATTTACAACGCCATGCCGGAGGCCGGCGTCGACGCCTTGATTGCCTTTATGGCCGAGTTCGAACGTACCCACTAAAGAGCATGACCAACATCATCCCTTTGTCGGAATTACGCACCCAAATCGATGCGATTGATCAGCAAATCCTGCAATTGATTAATCAGCGGGCCAAGTGTGCGCTTGAAGTAGCCAGAACCAAGCAAGCCGAAGGCGAAACCGGCAGTTTTTACCGGCCGGACCGCGAAGCGCAAGTGTTGCGCCGCATCAAGGAACTCAATCCGGGACCTTTAAGCGACGATGCGGCCGCTCACTTGTTCCGGGAAGTGATGTCGGCTTGTCTGGCGCTGGAAAAGCCCTTGGAAGTGGCCTATTTGGGGCCGCAAGGCACCTTTACCCAGCAGGCCACCTTCAAGCATTTCGGCCATGCGGTCAAGGATGTGCCGGTACCGACCATCCATGAGATTTTTCAGGCGGTGGAAACCGGGCATTGCCAGTTCGGCGTGGTGCCGGTGGAAAATTCCACGGAAGGGGTGATCGCCCATACCCTGGACCGCTTTATGGATAGTCCGCTGAAAATTTGCGGCGAAGTGGAAATCCGGGTGCACCAAAACCTGCTGGGCAAGATGGACGGTCTGATCGGTATCAGTGAAGTGTTTTCGCACCAGCAATCGTTGGCGCAATGCCGGCAGTGGCTGAACACCTATCTGCCCGGCGTTACGGTAACCGCGGTGAGCAGCAATGCGGAAGCCGCCCGCTTGGCTTCCCTGGATCACGGCAAGGCGGCGATTGCAGGCTTGGTGGCCGCCGAATTGTACGATCTGAATATCATCGAAAAAAATATCGAAGACGAGGCCAACAATACCACCCGTTTTATCATTATCGGCGCCCAACAGCCGGCATCGACGGGTTTGGATAAAACCTCCATCCTGGTATCGACCGGCAATCAGTCTGGCGCATTGCACCGCATCTTGGGGCCGTTTGCCGAATACGGCATCAGCATGGTGCATATCGAATCGCGTCCTTCCCGGCAAGGCTTGTGGGATTACGTGTTCTTTATCGATATAGAAGGCCACAGGGATGACGACGCTGTCGCCAAGGCACTGAAAGTGCTGCAAAACAATGTCAAAATGTTGAAAATATTGGGTTCTTATCCCAAAGCCGTTATTTAACCGATTACTACATGAACAAATTTTTAGAACTTGCGTTGGCCGGTGTTCAGCAACTGGTGCCCTATGTGCCCGGTAAACCGGTGGAAGAATTGCAACGCGAGCTGGGCTTAAGCGAAGTTATCAAGTTGGCTTCCAACGAAAACCCGCTCGGCACCGGCGGCAAGGCAACAGCCGCGATACAGGCTAGTCTGCCCGAGCTGACCCGTTATCCCGATGGCAGCGGCTTCGCGTTAAAAACCGCCTTGTCGCATAAACTGGCGGTGCTGCCGGAACAAATCACCTTGGGCAACGGTTCTAGCGAGATTCTGGAATTGGTCATGCGCACTTTTGCGGCGCCCGCGCACGAAGTGGTATTTTCCCAGCACGCCTTTGCCTTGTATCCGATATTGACCCAAGCGGTCGGAGCACAAGCGCGTGCTGTCCCAGCCAAGGATTTCGGCCACGATTTGGACGCCATGCTGGCGGCGGTGACCGATAAGACCCGGGTGGTGTTTATCGCCAACCCCAACAATCCCACCGGCACCTTGCTGGCGGCGAATGCGGTCGAACGGTTTGTCGCGGCTTTACCGGCCCAGGTGTTGTGCGTACTGGACGAAGCCTATTATGAGTTCGTCGATCCCGCCGTCAGAACGGAATCCTTGGCTTGGCCGCTGCGCTTTCCTAATCTGATCGTTACCCGCACTTTTTCCAAAGCCTACGGTTTGGCCGGTTTGCGCATCGGTTACGGCATCTCGTCGCTTGACGTGGCGGATTTGCTGAATAGGGTTAGGCAGCCTTTTAACGCCAATATGTTGGCCTTGGCCGCGGCGGAAGCGGCGTTGGGCGATGCGGAATATTTGGATGAAACCCTGGCGGTGAATAATGCAGGCATGGCGCAATTGACCGATGCATTTAACAGCCTGGGCTTGGAATGGATCCCGTCGGCAGGTAATTTTGTATCGGTCGATGTCAAGCAAAACGCGTTGCCGATATACCAAGCCTTATTGAAAAAAGGCGTGATTGTGCGCCCGGTAGCCAATTACGAAATGCCTAGCCATTTACGCGTCAGCATCGGCACCGAGCGCGAAAATCGAATATTCATAACCGCTTTGAGCGAGGTATTGCGCGGTGTTTAAACGCTTGTGCGTGATCGGCACCGGCTTGATCGGCGGCTCGATTGCCCGGGCCGCGCGCGAACAAGGCTTGTGCGAGGAAATCGTCGCCTTCGGCCGCGAAAAGAATTTACCCAATCTGCAATTGGCTCAGGAACTGGGCGTCATCGACCGGTTTTATACCGATATTGGGTTAGCACTGCACAACGCCGATTTGGTGATCGTCGCCACGCCGGTCGGCAGCATGCGGAGCATTTTCGAAGCCATCAAGCCGTATTGGCATCCGGAAGCCTTGTATAGCGATGCCGGCAGCACCAAAGGTAGCGTGGTGGAAGCGGTTGAGGCCGCATTCGGCCATGTGCCCAGCAACTTCGTGCCCGCACACCCGATAGCCGGGGCCGAACGCAGCGGCGTAGAGGCCGCGCAAGCCGATTTATTTAGAAATCGCCGCCTGATTATTACGCCGCTGGAGAATACCGACGCTGCATTGGTGGAAAAGCTGAGCCGTTTCTGGCAACAAATCGGCTCCAGCGTATCGCTGATGAGTGTCGAACACCACGATACCGTGTTAGCGGCCACCAGCCATTTGCCGCATATATTGGCATTCGCTTTGGTCGGTCTGCTGGGCCGCAAGGACGAACAGCGGGAAATATTCAAATATGCCGCCGGCGGTTTTAAGGATTTCAGCCGTATCGCCTCCAGCGACCCCACCATGTGGCAGGATATTTGTCTGGCCAATAAGCACGAAATCATTCCGTTGATTCAACAATTCAAAGCCGAGTTGAGTCACATCGAACAGTTGTTGGCCGACGATAACACCCGGCAATTGTTCGACACCTTTACTTATGCCAGAAATGCCCGGCAACGCTTTCTCGAAACTTTTGACGATTAAAACTAACCATTATGTCCCAATCCATTACTTTTCAGGTTCAACCCGGCGGCAGTTTGCGGGGTGAAATTCGTGTGCCCGGCGACAAATCCATGTCGCATCGTTCCATCATGTTGGGATCGATTGCCGAAGGCGTCACCCATGTGCGCGGCTTTTTGAATGCCGAAGACGCCATGTCCACGCTGGAAGCCTTTCGCGCCATGGGCGTCGAAATCGAAGGGCCGGTTAACGGCGAAGTCACTATCCACGGCGTCGGCAAACACGGCTTGAAAGCGCCGACAAAACCGTTGTATCTGGGAAATTCCGGTACCTCGATGCGGCTGTTGAGCGGTCTGTTGGCCGGCCAGCCGTTCGATTGCACATTGACCGGCGACAAGTCGCTGGAATCGCGTCCGATGAAACGGGTGACCGCGCCATTGGCGCAGATGGGGGCGGTGATCGAAGCCCAGGCAAACGGCACCGCGCCGCTGCATATCAAGGGCCAAGCCGGCAAACTGCAAGGCATGCATTACGACATGCCGATAGCCAGTGCCCAGGTCAAATCCTGCCTGCTATTGGCGGGCATGTATGCCGAAGGCGAGACCAGCGTTACCGAACCGGCGCCGACTCGCGATCATACCGAACGTATGCTGAACGGCTTCGGCTACCCGGTACAGCGCGAAGGCAGCACCGCCAAAATCAATAACCAGGGCAAATTGACGGCGACAGAAATCGATGTGCCCAGCGATATTTCCTCGGCGGCGTTTTTCCTGGTCGGCGCCAGTATTGCGCCGGATTCCGACGTGACCTTGAAGCATGTCGGCATCAATCCGACCCGTACCGGCATCATCGATATTCTGCGTTTGATGGGTGCCAATATCGAGGTGTTGAACCAGCGCGAAGTCGGCGGCGAGCCGGTGGCCGATCTGCGGGTGCGTTCGGCGGCATTGAAAGGCATCGACATTCCCGAGCATTTGGTGCCGTTGGCGATAGACGAATTCCCGGTATTGTTTGTCGCGGCAGCCTGTGCCGAAGGCCAAACCGTGTTGACGGGCGCTGAGGAATTGCGGGTGAAGGAATCCGACCGTATTCAGGTGATGGCCGATGGTCTGCAAATTCTGGGCGTCGATGCGCAACCGACCAAGGACGGCATGGTGGTGCGGGGCGGCGGCAACATCGGCGGCGGCGAAGTCGATTCGCACGGCGACCATCGCATTGCGATGTCGTTTTCGATTGCCGGGCTGCGTGCTTCCGCTCCGATTACCATTAAGGATTGCGCCAACGTCAATACCTCGTTTCCGGAGTTCAGGCAGTTGGCGACCCAGTTGGGTTTAAACTTGAGCACACTGTAATTATGAGCGTTCCGGTATTAACCATAGACGGCCCAAGCGGGGCCGGTAAAGGCACGGTCAGCCGTGCCGCGGCCAAGCTTTTGCAATGGCATTACCTGGATAGCGGTTCGATTTACCGTTCCCTGGCGATTGCCGTGTTGCAAGCAGGCGTAGCGTTGGAGGATTTGGCGGCTATCACTCAAATAGCCAAGGCCATGCGGCTGGAATTCGATTGTGGCGAGGTTTTGACTGTTAGATTGAATGGAGTCGACATCACTTCGCAATTGGCGACCGAAACCACCGGTAACGCCGCGTCCATCGTGGCGGCTTATCCCGAGGTTAGAGCGGTTTTATTGCAGAAACAAAAGGATTTTCGACAGCTCCCCGGATTGGTGGCGGATGGCAGGGATATGGGCAGCGTGGTGTTTCCCGATGCCCAATTCAAGGTGTATTTAACGGCCAGCGCGGAAGAAAGGGCGAATCGGCGTTATAAGCAGTTGATTGAAAAGGGAATCGATGCTAACCTTTTGCAGATTACCCGAGAGATTGAAGAACGTGACCGCCGCGATAGCGAACGGGCCACGGCTCCTCTGATGGTGCCGGACGGCGCCGTCATCATTGATTCCTCCAGTTTAAGCATCCGGCAGGTGATAGACGCGGTAATAAGTTTAGTCCGTTAGGGCTTAATTGGCGACTGCCTTGGGGCGGTTTTTTTTAATTTTATTGATAAGAGAAAGCTTGTTTGTGTCTTAACAAGTTTGGGAAAGTAGAGAAATGAGCGAAAGCTTTGCACAGTTATTAGAAGAGAGTTTTGCCAAGACTGAAATGCGTCCTGGCGCCATGTTAATGGGTACCGTGATCGATATCGAAAATGAATTCGTCATCGTCAGCACCCAAGCCAAATCGGAAGGCGTGATTCCGAAATGGCAATTCTTAAATGCGGATGGTGATCTGGAAGTCAATGTCGGCGACGAAATCGAAGTGGCTCTCGACATGTTCGAGGACGGCTTGGGTTCGACTCTGCTTTCCCGCGATAAAGCCAAGAAAAGCAAAGCCTGGGCCGAGCTGGAAAAAGCCTTCGAAACCCAGGAAACCGTTATCGGCCGCATCAACGGCAAAGTCCGCGGTGGTTTCACCGTGGCGGTCGGCGCCTTGCGCGCGTTCCTGCCGGGTTCCTTGGTTGACGTACGTCCTATCCGCGACACCACCTTCCTGGAAAACCGCGACCTCGAATTCAAGGTCATCAAAATCGACCAAAAACGCAATAACGTGGTTCTGTCGCGCCGCGCGGTGGTTGAAAGCGAATACAGCGCGGAACGGGAAGAGTTGGTTAAAACGCTGCAGGAAGGCGCTATCGTCACCGGTATCGTCAAAAACCTCACCGACTACGGCGCGTTTATCGACCTGGGCGGCGTAGACGGTCTGCTGCACATCACCGATATGGCATGGCGCCGCGTACGCCACCCATCCGAGTGCGTGGAAATCGGCCAGGAAGTCAAAGTCAAAGTCTTGAAATTCGACAAGGATAAAACCCGCGTCTCCTTGGGCATGAAGCAAATGGAAGAAGATCCATGGCAAAACATCGCCCGCCGTTACCCCGCCGGCACTCGCGTGTTCGGTAAAGTCAATAACCTGACTGATTACGGTTGCTTCGTGGAAATCGAAGAAGGTGTCGAAGGCTTGGTGCACGTTTCCGAAATGGACTGGACCAACAAAAACGTCAATCCATCCAAAGTCGTGCAATTGGGCGACGAAGTCGAAGTCATGGTGCTGGAAATAGACGAAGAACGTCGTCGTATTTCACTGGGCATGAAACAATGCCGTTCCAACCCATGGGACGAATTTGCCGCCACGCACAACAAAGGCGACAAAATCTCCGGCAAAATCAAATCGATCACCGATTTCGGTATCTTCATCGGCCTGGACGGCGGTATTGACGGTCTGGTGCATATGTCCGATATTTCCTGGAACGAGAACGACGAAGAAGCCATTCGCAACTACAAGAAAGGCGATGAAGTCGAGACTGTGATTTTGGCGGTCGATCCCGAGCGCGAACGCATTTCCTTGGGCATCAAACAACTGGAACAGGATCCATTCCAAAATTATATCGCCTTGAATGAAAAAGGCGCCTTGGTTAAAGGTATCGTGAAAGAAGTCGATGCCAAAGGCGCGGTGATTACCTTGGCCGATAATGTGGAAGGTTACCTGCGGGCAGCCGAAATTCAACGCGACCGCGTGGAAGATGCGCGCACGCTGTTGAAGGAAGGCGACGAAATCGAAGCAAAATTTGTCGGCGTCGACAAGAAAACCAAATCCATTTCCTTGTCTATCAAAGCCAAGGATGTCGAGGAAGAGTCAAACGCCATTAAAGATTACTCGCAACAAAGCGCCGGTACGGCGACATTGGGCGATATCTTTAAACAAATGGATAAATAAATCCGTGCCAGGGCGATGTGCCAGCGCATCGCCCTTTTTCGATTACTCAGGGTTGGATGTGACAAAATCAGAATTGATAGAGGTGTTGGCGCGCAAACAGCCGCATCTTCCGCTTAAAGATGTTGAGTTAGCCGTAAGATGCGTGGTCGACCATTTGAGCGACACACTGGCAAGTGGAGAACGTATTGAAATTCGCGGGTTTGGCAGTTTTTCCTTGCACCATCGCTCGGCGCGGCTGGGCAGGAATCCTAAAACCGGCGAGTCCGTCTCGCTTACCGAAAAGCATGTACCGCATTTTAAACCTGGCAAAGAACTGCGCGACCTTGTCGATGCATCCAGGGAGAAGTTTAAAATCGTCGATTAAGTAAATACCCACTTGGAGACAGGCAAAAGCCGTATTATCAACGCTTGTCTCTTTCAATGCCTTCAACCATCACGACCCCACCCATCCGTCAACCGTCGTGGCACACATTCAACATCCATTTCATTTTGATCCCGGTTACGGTTATACCCTGGAGCGGTTGTTGGCCGTTCAGCCGCCTTCGCCACCGGAAAATTTCGCCGAGTTCTGGCAAAACCGCTATCAAAAGATTCTTTCGTTGCATCCCTATTTCAACATGGGGCAGTGCGGATCGCATGCGGGTTTTAAAATTTTCGATATTCAATACCGCTCCACCGATCATTTCGATATAGGCGGCTGGCTGCTCGAACCCGAACATCAGGCGATCAGGCAGTGCATTGTTGTCGGCCACGGTTACGGCGGCCGGGATCAGCCCGACTATCATTTCAATATTCCCGAAACCGCGTTTCTGTTTCCCTGTTTTCGCGGGCTTTCCAGAAGCCGTTCGCCGCGCCTTTCCGAGCAACCCCATTTTCATGTGCTGCATGACATCGATGATCCGCATCGCTATGTGCTGGGCGGTTGTGTCGAGGACTTGTGGCTGGGAGTTAGTCTGATGCAGGAGCTGTATCCGCGAGCCGCGGATAAAGTCGGCTACATGGGCATTAGTTTTGGCGGCGGAATAGGCGCCCTGGCCATACCTTGGGATAAACGTATTAGGCGCGCCCATTTGAATGTGCCCACCTTCGGTTGCCAGCTCTTGCGATTAAGCTTGCCAACCATAGGCAGCGGTGCCGCGGTTACCGGTTATGTACAAAAACGGGGTCATATTCCGGCAACCTTGGCATATTATGATGCGGCGATTGCCGCTACTTTCGCCGCGCAGCCGATTCATATCGCGGCCGCTTTGTTCGATCCGATGGTTGCGCCTCCCGGGCAGTTTGCCGTCTACAATGCCTGGGCGGGGCCCAAATCCTTGTTTGTCCTGGATGCCGGGCATTTTGAATATCCGCGGCAAGAGCAACAGAATCAGCAACTGCTGTGGTGTTTACAGGCGTTTTTTGGAGATTGGTCAAGTCAGCTATGAATCGAGAATATCATCACTGGTACAGCCCTCGTTTGGGGCGGGACATGGAGTTTCTGGTGTTTGGCCATGCGGGCGCCAAAGTGCTGGTATTCCCCACCCGGGATGGCCGCTTTTATGAATACGAAAACCTTAGAATAGTCGAAACCCTGCAGCACAAAATCGATGCCGGGCACCTGCAATTATTTTGCTTGGACAGCGTCGATCACGAAACCTTTTATTGTTTCTGGTCGCAACCGAAAGATCGGATTCAGAGGCATATTCATTTCGAACAATACATTCTGAACGAAGTCATGCCGTTTATGGATGCCAAGAATCCGCATCCTTGCACCATTGCGCACGGTTGCAGTTTGGGCGCCTATCATGCCGCCAATCTGGCTTTCAGGCACCCGCAACGTTTTCAAAAGTTAGTGGCCTTTTCCGGTCGTTTCGATTTGACGCTGGAAGTGGAACATTTCAAGGATTTGTTCGACGGTTACTACGACGACGACATCTATTTTCATACCCCCAGCCATTTTTTGCCGAATCTGACCGATCAAAACCAGTTGAACCAGATACGGCGCATGGACATCACATTGGTCATCGGTAAGGAAGATCCCTTTTTGCAGAATAATCGGGAACTTAGTCATATTCTCAATCAAAAAGGTATTCGTCATGCGTTTTACGAATGGGAGAGCAGAGCCCATCAAGGGTATTACTGGCGGCAGATGGCGCGCTTATATATTTGATATACTCGAATCGGCCGACTTTAAACGTTAACCCCAATAATTCATCGTTATTTTCAATGATTAAACGCATTCTCATCGTTTTATTGCTGACCCTGGTCATTTTGGGCGGCCTCTTCGGTTTCAAGTTTTACCAAATCAGGCAGGCCGAGAGCCTGGTCAAGCCCCCGCCTCCCGCGGTTGTGGCCGCCGCTACGGTTAAGGACGAGCAATGGCCGTCCGCGTTAACGGCCGTGGGCAGTTTTTCGCCGGTAGCCGGCGTGAATGTCAGCAATGAAGTGATCGGTAAAATCAAGGCCTTGCACTTTCAATCCGGACAATCGGTGGCGGCGGGCCAATTATTGCTTGAATTGGACGCCGAAACCGACCGCGCGGAATTGGAGGGACTGCAAGCAGAGCTGCAATTGGCCAAAGTACGCTTGCAGCGCAGCGAAAAAATGCTCGAAAAAAAATATGTCTCTCAAGCCGATTACGATCAGCACGCCGCTCAATTGCAACAGGCCGCCGCCGCCGTGCAAGCCAAACGCACCCGGATCGATAAAAAAATGATTCGGGCGCCCTTTGCCGGCGAGTTGGGCATCCGGCAGATAAACCTCGGCCAATATCTCGGCGAGGGCGCGGCCATTGTCAGCTTGCAGCAGCTTGCGCCTATCCATCTGGATTTTACCCTGCCGGAACGGCATATCAGCCAGTTGGCCAAGAACCAGGCGATTGCCGCGACGGTGCAAGCCTACCCCGGTGAAGTGTTTACCGGCAAAATCGTGGCGCTGAATCCCGGGGTGGAACAAGATACCCGCTCGCTGAAAGTGCGCGCCAAATTAGACAATAAAGACAAACGCCTGCGTCCCGGCATGTTTGCGCAAGTGCGCATCGAGTCCGGCAACCCGCGGCCGGTTTTAACGCTGCCGGATACGGCCATTAGCTACAACCCCTACGGTAATTCCGTGTTTTTAATCGAACCAAACGGCCAGGACTTGACGGTGCAAAGCCGCCAGGTGGTGACCGGGCAAAGCCGGGAGGGCAGGGTGGAAATCGTCAGCGGCTTGCAAGCCGGCGACCGGGTGGTGAGTGCCGGACAGGTCAAGCTGCGTAACGGCATGCCCGTGACCATCGACGCCCGGCCCGCGCCAGGCGAGCGGGAGACCGGCCAGTGAAGTTTACCGATTTATTCATACAGCGTCCGGTACTGGCCAGCGTGGTCAGTTTGCTTATTTTGGTATTGGGACTTCGCGCCATTACCGTATTGGAATTGCGGCAGTATCCGGAAACCGAAAATACCGTGGTCACCGTAACCACGGCTTATCCGGGCGCAAACAGCGAATTGGTGAAGGGTTTTATTACCAATCCCTTGCAGCAGGCCATAGCCGAAGCGGACGGTATCGATTATCTGTCCTCCAGCAGCCGGCAAGGCAGTTCGATCATAGAAGCCCACATGCGTCTGAATTACGATCCCAACGCCGCCGTTGCCGAAATTCAGGCCAAAGTGGCCAGCCAGCGCAACGTGTTGCCGGCGGAAGCCGAGGACCCGGTAATTACCTCGCAAACCGGCGAAACCACGGCGCTGATGTACATCGCGCTATACAGCGACAGCCTGGATGCGGCCCAGTTGAGCGATTACATTTTACGGGTGGTGCAACCCAAAATTCAGGCGGTACCGGGCGTTGGCAAGGCCAAAGTGCTGGGCAATAAAACCTTTGCCATGCGGATCTGGCTGGACCCGGAGCGGATGGCGTCCTTGGGCGTGACGGCCACCGACGTTAGCGACGTGCTAAAGGAAAACAATTATTTATCCGGCGCCGGCAGCACCAAGGGCAATTTCGTCAAAATCGACTTGCGCGCCACCACAGACGCAGTTAACGAAGCCGAATTCCGCCGACTGGTGGTCGGTAACCGTAACGGCACCCTGGTTCGCTTGGAAGATGTTGCCGACACCGAGCTGGGTAGCGAGGACTACGATTCGGTGAATTGGTACAAGGGCAAAATGGCCATTTTCATGGGCATAGAACAGGCCCCCGGCGCCAATCCGCTTACCGTGGCCAAAGCGGTCAAGCTGCAATTGAAAGACATCGAACGCGACTTGCCGGACGCCATGCAAATATTGTTGCCCTATGATGCCAGCCAGTTTATCGAAGACTCCATCAACGAGGTGTTCACTACCTTGATAGAAGCCGTGGCCATCGTGCTGGCGATTATTTTTTTATCGCTGGGGTCCTTGCGCGCCGCGTTGGTGCCGGCGGTCACCGTGCCGCTGTCGTTGATAGGCGGCGCTTTTTTGATGTTGGCCATGGGTTTTTCGATCAATTTGCTGACCATGCTGGCCCTGGTTCTGGCGATCGGTTTAGTGGTCGACGACGCCATCGTCATGGTGGAAAACATCCACAGGCATATCGAAGAGGGCCAGCCGCGGCTTCAGGCCGCGATACTCGGCGCGCGCGAATTGGGTTTGCCGGTCATCGCCATGACCACTACCTTGATTGCCGTCTATGCGCCCATCGGCTTCATGGGCGGCTTGGTCGGGACATTGTTTACCGAATTCGCCTTTTCGCTGGCCGGAGCGGTGCTGGTGTCCGGCGTGGTCGCATTGACATTGTCGCCGATGATGAGCTCGCGATTTTTGAAAGAGGCCGGCGCGCCTGGCCGTTTTGAGTTGGCCGTCGAACATTTTTTTGACGGCTTGGCGGCCGTTTACCGGCGTTTTCTGCACAAGGCGCTGGAATTTCCCGCCGCTATCGCCATGTTTGCGCTGTTGGTGTTGATGAGTATTTATTTCATGTTCGCGCTGACCAATAAGGAACTGGCGCCCACCGAGGACCAAAGCATCCTGTTCGCCATGGCCACCGGGCCGCAGACCGCTACCTTGCAATACAACGAAGCCTATGCCCGCGAGTTGATCAAACAATTCGAGACTGTCCCCGAATACAAGGAAAGTTTTTTGATCATGGGTTTCGGCGGGGATACCAGTACCGTATTCAGCGGCTTCAAAATGCCGTCCGCATTCGAACGCCAGCGTTCGCAAACCGAGGTACAGCCGGAATTGCAGGCTAAAGTCGGCCAAATTGCCGGCTTTCAGACCGCGGTGATTCCTCGCCCCAGCCTGCCGGGGTCCGGCGGCGGCTTGCCGATGCAATTCGTGATGGTGACCGATGCCGATTACACGGCGCTGGATCAGGTTGCGGACCAGTTGCTGGACAAAGCCATGCTAAGCGGCAAGTTTGCCTTTTTGATGAAGGATGTCAGTTTCAACCGCCCCCAAACCACGCTGGTTATCGACCGCGACCGGGCCGCGGATTTGGGTATCAACATGCAGGATATCGGTAAAAATCTGGCCACATTGCTGGGCGGGCAATATGTCAACCGCTTTAGTTTGCAAGGGCGAAGTTATAAGGTGATCCCGCAAGTGGACGATCCGGCCCGCATGGATGTCGGTAAATTCGACAACTACTATTTGCGTACCGCATCCGGCGGTCAGGTGCCTTTGTCTTCGTTGATTAAACTGGAAAATTCGGTCGAGCCGGGTAAGCGTACCCAGTTTCAACAGCTGAATAGCCTGACGATCAACGGCATGATGGCGCCGGGCGTCGGCTTGGGCGATGCCATGACCTATTTGGAACAAACCGCGGAGGAGGTTTTTCCGCGCGGCTTCAGTTACGATTACACCGGTGCCTCCCGCCAATATGCGCAGCAAGGCAGTGCGCTGATTGTCACCTTTTTTATGGCACTGCTGGTCATTTATCTGGTGTTGGCGGCGCAATTCGAGAGTTGGCGCGATCCGTTGATTATTTTGATCTCGGTGCCCTTATCCATCGCCAGCGCCTTGGCGTTCATGATGCTGGGCTTTGCCACGGTCAATATTTATACTCAAGTCGGTTTGATTACCTTGATCGGCTTGGTGGCCAAAAACGGCATATTGATCGTGGAGTTCGCCAACCAATTGCAACAGCAAGCGGGTCTGAATAAATTCAAGGCGGTCGAACAGGCCGCCACTATTCGCTTACGGCCCATTCTGATGACCACCGTTTCCATGATCGTGGCGATGGTGCCGCTACTGATGGCCTCCGGTCCCGGTGCCGCCAGCCGCTTCGATATCGGTTTGGTGATCGCCAGCGGCTTGGGCGTCGGTACTTTGTTTACCTTGTTGGTGGTGCCGGCGTTTTACTTATTGCTGGCGAGAGATCATCAGCAAGCATCTGCCCAATGATTGGTCGGCGAGTCCGACAAGCGGCGGCATTGACTGATTGCGGTTTTTAACTATTAAAATAGTAAAATAATAGGTATAATGCTGTTTAAATGGTTATTGCTGTGGCGCTGATTTTTTCCGGTATGCTTTAGGGCGTAGGTTTAAGTTAGAGTTTGCTTCCAGGTTGAGTAGATGGTCATGCCCAATATCCGAGTCCTTACTTTTTCATTGGAGCACCATCATGTTGACACTCGTTGTGCGAGGCATACCCCCCACCGCTACCGAATCCGGTTTGCATGATTTATTTGCCGAATACGGCAAAGTGTTCGGCATGAAAGTCAATCAGGATTTTTTTACCGGCCAGTTGCGCGGCTTCGCAACCGTGGATATGGAAGGCCATGAAGCGCGGGCGGCCATTTCGGCGATCAACGGCCGCGATTTTCTGGGCAAGACGATTTATGTTGAAGTCGATAAAGGCGTAAAAGGCGGCCGCGGCCGCCGCCGGTAAGGGCATTTTTCGTCATCATCCGGCTGCGAATTACCTGGGTTTACTGTTAAAATAGTAATTATTCTTTTTTGCGATCATCGGTTATGAAAAAAGCCGCAAAGATTCTTTCGCCATCGCCGCCTCCCGTCGTTGAGCGCATTCCGAGCGAGGAAAACGGGCAAACCGTGGGCGCTCGGGTCCGCTATTATCGCGAGAGATTGGGGCTGAGCCAGGATGAATTGGCGCTTCGCGTCGGCGCGGCCCAGCAAACCATCCAAAGCCTGGAGTCCGGCAAGATCCGTAAAAGTACGTTTCTGCCTCAAATCGCCAAAACCCTGGGGGTCGATTTCGACACCCTGCTGCTGGGTAAACCGCAGCCGGCCAACATAAAGGCCGCCAAGCCATTATTAATGGCAACGGCCCGCAAGGTGCCCCTGTTTGCCACCTGCGATTGCGAATGGGTACGGGCATTTCTGGACGATCCGGCCGTGCAGTCGCCGAGCGGAAAATGGGTGTCCATGGATTATTCGCTGCCGTTTGCCGAATCCGGTTCCCGCTTGTTTGCCTTGAAATTGGGGTTGAGCGATGAAGCATTTTTACCCGAGTTTAGACCCGGCGACCAATTGGTTATCGACCCGGATGCGCCGATTCAACCCAGCGATCCGGTGGTCGTGTTCAAACCCGGAAGCGAGCGGCTCAATTTGAAGCGATACCGGGTACTTTCGCAGTCGGATGCCGGCGTCGATTATGAACTGGCCTCTATTCACCCGGATTTTCCCGGTTTCGCGGGCGCCGAGCTGGCAAGCTTGCAAATCCTCGGGCCGGTATTGCAAATGCGCCGGCCGGTTTCCAGCCGGGTGCGGTTGGCAGTGCTGGAAGAGCAATACCGGTAACGGCGACTAATCGCCAAACCATCTGTTTCACCCTTGTTTAATTTCACCAACATAAAAATCCAATGAGTAATCTACCTAATTGCCCCAAATGCGGCTCGGAATACACTTATGCCGACGGCAGTATGTACATATGTCCGGAATGCGCGCACGAATGGCCCGCGGACGGGCAAGCGGAAAATGCGGCCGACGACCGGGTCATAAAAGACGCTAACGGCAATTTGCTGCAAGACGGCGATACCGTGACCGTTATTAAGGATTTGAAAGTCAAAGGCTCTTCCTTGGTCGTTAAAGTCGGCACCAAGGTCAAGAATATCCGTTTGGTGGATGGCGACCATGATATCGATTGTAAAATCGAAGGGATAGGCGCGATGAAACTGAAATCGGAATTTGTTAAAAAAGTCTAAATAATACGGCCGGGATGCGTGCGTTCGGCCCAATATTGCCCAGTTATGAAAAAAAGCGACTTTAACTATCATCTGCCGGCCGAATTAATTGCCCAAAAACCCTTGCCGCACAGAAGCGCCAGCCGGCTATTGCAATTGAATAAGCAAACCGGGGCATTGCTGGACAGTCAATTCAGCGATTTTATCGGCATGCTCAACAGGAACGACTTATTGGTATTTAACGATACCAAAGTGATTCCGGCTCGTTTATTTGCGACTAAGGCCACGGGCGGCAAAGTCGAAATTTTGATTGAGCGCATCGAAGGCCGTTGCCGGGCGTTGGCGCATATTAAAGCCAGCAAATCGCCCAAGGCCGGTTCGCTGCTGCACCTACAAAACGCTACGCTATGCCGGGTGCTGGGCCGCGAGCGCGATTTATTCGAACTGCAATTCGAGATTGAAGCGAGCGTGCTGGAACTATTGGCCGAAATAGGCCACATGCCGCTGCCGCCTTATATCGACAGGCCGGACGATATCGAAGACCTGGACCGTTACCAAACCGTATTCGCCAAACAGGCCGGCGCGGTCGCGGCGCCGACCGCGGGTTTGCATTTCGATGCGCAAACCATGCGGATGTTGGAACAAAAAGCCATACCGCGCTGTTTCGTCACTTTGCATGTCGGCAGCGGCACCTTTCAGCCGGTGCGGGTGGACGATTTAAGCCGGCATGTCATGCATGAAGAATATTTTCAGGTGCCGGAAGCAAGCGTCGAGGCCGTCAAACAGGCCAAGGCCCGCGGCGGCCGCGTCGTGGCGATAGGCACCACGGCGGTGAGGGCGCTGGAGTCGGCCTCCGCCTCGGGCGAACTGGTTGCCGGGTGCGGAGATACCCAGCTGTTTATTACTCCAGGCTACGCCTTCAAAACCGTGGACGCCATGCTGACCAATTTTCATTTGCCGGAATCCACCTTATTAATGCTGATTTCCGCCTTCGCCGGTTATCGGGAAGTCATGAACGCTTACCGGCACGCCATAGAACAACGTTACCGGTTTTTCAGTTACGGCGATGCGATGGCAATTTTTTAAACCCCGGGGTTTTCGAGCAGCCGGTTTGGTTTTTTACAAAGAGAATGGCCGGCATCGGTACCGGCATATCTTCAACAATGCCGTAAAAAGTTTACGGTTCGGCCGCAATTATTCTCGGCGAAGCGAGCGAATGCTCTGATTAAACTAAGCTAACCGATTATTTCTACAAATAAGGTAACTACTCGCACCCTATTGAAGCCGCATCCCCCGCCATGCGATTTGAATAGCGGTATCCCCGGTTAGCCATGGATTGTGGACAGCTGGATGGCGGCGACCCTCTGTGCGGGATAATGCCGCAAACGATACCATCCGGTCGATAGCGGCCTGAAAGCTTGCCGAAATCCGCCCAGCCAAGACTAACGCCATTTCCGGTAAAAAGGGATGGACATGGTTGGCAAGACGAGGCAAAATCACCGGCGTCGGCTCATAAATGAAGTTAGAGTCGAATTCAGTTGCATCCCGACTGAATATCCGCAACCCATATCCATTAGCAGCTCAGGATGGCAACACCCCGCCGAATGTCAACACACAGCAACTGGAGCCGCGCATGAAAATCAGAAACTCTGCCGCAAGGGGTAGTTTGGCTAACGCAAGCGATTGGCTTGGAAAATGTCAAGGAGATTGATATGCATCTGAATAATGCCAAAGAAATAGAAATACGGCGCAATGCCCGGTGGTTATTGCGCCTTACGGCCTTTGTTGCGAAGCATTAGGAACGCTGCATGACTGGATTATTTTTGATTGTAGTTATATTGATTTGGTTTGTTATTGATTTAATAATTACAAGCTGGCTTGTTTCT
>NZ_JANIBK010000046.1 GCF_024505165.1 Methylomonas rivi | reverse complement strand
CGGCCAGCGCCGCGCAGCTGGCGAAGGCGTCCTGCAGGCCTTGTTTGCCGGTGCCGGCATTGGCATTGCCGGAGTTGACCAACAGCCAGCGCGGCTCTTGCGAGAGATGCTCGCGGGCGATCAAGACCGGGGCCGCGCAAAAGGCGTTTTGGGTAAACACCGCCGCGCAGCTGCCGGTCTCGGCCATTTCGACGACCAATATATCGTCGCGCTGGGTTTGCTTGATACCCGCATTGCAAGTGCCGAGTTTGATGCCCTTGACGGGGTGCATCGTGGGAAAATCACATTGTCCTACTGCCATTTTTGTAACCTGTTGAAAATTATTAGCCGGTCTAATTTTGTGTCGCTATCGCGACAGATGTTTTTGATGTCGGTTCTCGGACCGACAACCGAGGTACTTTTCTTTGCTTGTCCAAAGAAAAGTACCCAAAAGAAATGACACCCGATGCCGCTTGAGTCCTGCGCTCCGAAGCTTTTGAACGGGGTTGCCGAAAGGGGCTCCTGCCCCTTCGTCAACGCGATGCATCCCTGCATCGCCCCTGCGGGCTGATCCGTTCAAAAGCTCCGGTGCTCGGCGCGGCATAAGGGAGGAAAACCATCCTGGAATTCAAGAAAATATTGGAAAAATGCAGGGTACGCATTGCGCAGCTACCAATATTTTACAGATTGTAGGTCAGGGTGCGCGATAGCGTTCCCTGACATTTTTTGGCTTTAATTGTCACGTAACCGCTATCGCGGCAACGTGACCTACCGGGCTTTTCATTCCTCCGATTACGCTGGCGCTAATCGGTGCTACGCGGGTTAATACCGTCAACAAGTTGAAATGTTTTTTTGTACCCAATAATGTGACCGCCAATTACGCAGTTTTCGACTAATGGCCCTTCTAATTTTTCACCATCACGCCCGATAATGGGCCAAGTTTCATTCGGCTGGAGTCTCGGGTGAACCATTGAAATGTCTACTGCGTACGGAGCAATATTTAATACCATCCCATCATCAGAGAATGGTCCAAAATAAAATCTTCCGTGTTTTACCGTCCCATAAACCATCGCAACATAAGACGCTATATTTTTAGACCCCATCTGCACCACTGTTGCAGACAATTCAATTCCATCAGGGAGATTTGTTGCTCCAACAATCGTAGGTGTTCCTAATCCGTCCGATGCAATTGACATTGTTACATCAATAGCAAGCGCGTTCATTGAGGACATCATCAATATTAAAAATATGATTTTTTTCATGTCAAATTTCATAGACAATTATTAAAAGACGCACTATGCCCCTGTTCCCTTGATTGGTAAAACTGACTTATCGCGCAATGCAAAAACTCAGGTACGAAGAGTCCGGTAGGATGCAATGATGTATAGACCATGGAAATCAATATTCAAATCCTTTACAAGTGTTATTAGCATTCTTCCACGCTTTACTAAAACCAGCTAAAGAAAAATCCGCAAGTCCAATACCTCTAACATTAATTAAAAGCTCCTTGCCTTTGAATAGCTCTTTCACGAGATTTTGACTTTCGACCTCAAAGAACAAGTAATGATCACCAGCAGAAGCAGCAATTTTACCTGGCAGATGCAAAGGGCTACTGCTATCAACTTGTATCTCTATTAAGCCCTCTCTATTTTGGTTTTCTGATAGTGCCGATCCCACATCAAAAATAACTTCCATACTTTCTTGACAGTGCCCGTTATTGGGAGACATAGTAAAAGCTAATGTGGCATTTTTTCTCTTGTCTTCCGTTACAGCACGGGAAGCTATAAACATCCCTGTTGAGGGAACTCTAATTTCGATAGACATCCATGCTTGGTGTCGTGTCAAATTACGCAGACCTTGTTCAATATCTACTCCAAAAGAAGATTTTGATATTATAAGAAGAAATATTATTAATATTTTTTGGCCTTTTTCAATCACTCTGCCAATCTCCTTTTCGCTCGACATAATATATAACACTAAAATTAACCCGCGTAGCAACGTGGAGTTGGATTGATGCGGTGATAGACTATAGATTTTGGATCGCTTGTTCAGGCTTTAATCTATTTCCAACATCGTCAGTTAGCGGAAATGTCTTTGTACATGAAAAACATCGGTAACCCGTGCCGCCTATTGCATACTTTCCATAAGATACAGGAAGCTTACATGATGGGCAAAGCGGATTATTATCTTTGTCCCAATATATTCCGAATTTCAATTTTATATTGTCTTTTTGCTTTTCGATTTGAACATTAAAAGAGCATACAAGCGAATAAACAAGAAAAATCAAGCCTAAACAAAATACAAGTAATCCAAGGATTATCCGAACTTCTGGCCTTGATAGGTATTCAATATTTAACCCTAATTTTTGTAATGCCTCAGCCAAAAATGGAACGCCTAGCGCTAATGGCGATGTCGCTGCGGCTATCATCCTTGTTTGTTTTGTTGGTAGGAATTTTTCTAAAAGGCTTAGCATATGTTGAATTTAAAGATACTATCGTAGAAGTGATGGACTGACGGGTTGGGCAGAGTGCTACGAATGCAGACCTGCATCGGTTTGCACAAACACTTCCGGTATCTCATCTTGGACATATCCAGGTGAGGTGAACTTCAATTGACTGAAGGAGATCAAGAATGTCTCCCGGCCCCATGAAATCAAAGAGCACTGGCTTCCCTTTGAGATTTTCCACAATCTCAAATTCAGCACTTTTCACACGCGCTTTCTTATTATGAGCAGGATACTTTTTTAGGCGCGCCAACCCATCTTTTGTAAGGTTAAATTTATTTCCGTGAGCAATGCCATTTCTAAGATGGTATAGCAGCTCAAGTTCAGGTGCGTGATCAAGGTAACGGAGTTTTGAAAGAGCATCACCAATGGTCAGCAGCGAGCCTACCAACCAACTTCTGGCTAAATCATCGACCATTGTTGGATTGTTTAGATAATCCAGATAATAGTTAAAGTCATAGGTATGTTGTGTTTTGTTATTACGAACGACATAACCAACAGGAACGGGTTGTCCATCTACACCTTGCAATATGGTGGAGGCCAAGGCTTTTGATCGTGGGTCTCTCGCCACCTCAACTGCCGCAGTATGGGAATAGTAGCCCTGTGCCATTCGATGAACCAACCTGCCGATTTCAAAACTAGGTTTCTTTTCTTTGTAGAGATCACGCTCTTTTGAATTCAGCTCGTCTACTGATAAAGAACTCAACAACGCTCTTTCAACTTTCAAGCAATCGACACTTATCATTATTGATTTACCTTTGCCTATTTAAGGGGCATTGCAGATGTCGCCCAACGAAGTTATTAGATGGTTATATCATCCTACGATCTCAAATAAACCGTTTCTTTCAATCGCGACGGCTTTTCTACCGTATGCCGCGCCGAGCACCGTAGCTTTCGGCGGGCATAGCCCGCAGGGGTGCGGCATGGATGCCGCACATCGGCAGAGGGGCAGGAAGCCCCTTCTGCCGATCCCCGTCGAAAGCTGCGTCCGGGTCGCCTTTTCTTTGGTTACTTTCTTTTGGCGAAGCAAAAGAAAGTAACTCGCCTGCCGTGCGACAACCGGCGTTAAAACAATCGTCGCGTTAGCGACTCAATTAATCAAACAACGCGAACGGAAAACAACTCAAACAACTTCCAAAACAATCACATACTCCCCATCATCAGCTCTCGTTTCCAACACCTTATGCCCATTAATCCGACACCAGGCCGGTATGTCCTGCATCACGCCCGGATCGGTGCACTCGACAGTCAAAACATCGCCGCTTTGCAGGGTTTTGACTTTGTCTTGGGTGCGGATAACCGGTAACGGGCACAACAAGCGGCGGGCGTTCAAGGTTTGCCGGTTCATACAAACCACTCCTGGGGCATTTGTTCCGCAGGCAAGGGTTTGACCTGGATGTTGCGTTCGTCGCCTTCCCGAGTGCGCACGGTCACTTCCACCGTTTCGGCGTCGCGGCCTTGGCCGTAACGGGCGGTAATCCGTCCGGCTAGGTACAGGTCCTCTTCGGTCGGCGCGCCATCGATCAGAACCAGCGGGCCGCGGTGGCTGGCGCAGTTCATGCTCATAAAGTCTTTTTTGTAACCGCTCATGAAGCGGGCTTCGCCGTCTTCGCGGGCGACGATGACTTTAAAATGCGGCTTCGGGCGGATGTGGCGGCCGACTTTCAGCAACATCACGTCGTCCAGCTCATACTCGCGGTTACCCCGCGCCTGCCATAAATCGACCAGTTTGTTCGAATAAGCGGCATCGGTTAAAAAGCAGCAGCCGCCGGCCGGCTGGGCGTAATCGGTAAAACCGAATTCCTTGGCCAGGGCCATTTGCGGCTTGCGGGAGCGGCCGCTGAAACCGAACAGTTTTTCGCGGCTGATCCAGCCTTCCCGTTCCGGCAGCGTGGCCGGCAAATTTTGCGCCGACAAAGGCCGGACCAGCAAATCGTCGGCACCCGATTCGGCGGCGACGATGGGCATGGTTTGCTTGCGCTGCGACATCGGCCGCTGGCCCACCACTTCGCCGGTAATGATGAAGTCGAAGCCGTTTTCAGCCATCCATTGCTTGGCTTTATTCACCATGAAAATCTTGCAATCCAAACAGGGGTTCATGTTGGCGCCGTAGCCGTGCTTGGGGTTGAGCAGGACCTGTTTATATTCTTCGATCACATCGATGATATGCAGTTTAATGCCCAGTTGCTCGGCAACCCACAGGGAATTGTTGCGCTTGGGTTTGTCCGCATCCTGCTTGCGAATGGCGTGCGTGTGGCCTTCCACGCAGAAGCCGGTAAAAAAATTGATGCCTTCGACATGAATGCCTTGTTCCAGAATGGCTTGAGTGGCCAGCATGGAGTCCAGGCCGCCGGAAATCAGCGCCACCGCTTTTCGTTGTTGATTCATAACTGCAATAGTACGGGTACTTTGGAAAACCCGCCATTATACGCGATACCCGCGGGACTGTTCCCGGCTTCACTTAAGCCGGGATTACTCTACACTTAAAGCCGATTTTAATAATTACCGGTAGCAAGGCGATGGAATTTAAAGAGTATTTGAAAATATTGGTGCAACACGACGGTTCCGATCTTTATTTAACCGTGGGTGCGCCGCCGGCGGCGAAATTTCAAGGTACGCTGAAGCCGATAGAGAACGTCAAGTTGACGGCGGAAAGGCTCAAGGAAATCGCCAATAATATTATGGATGCCGACCAACGCGCCGCGTTCGACCATGTGCCGGAAATGAATCTGGCCATTGCCGAGCCCGGTATCGGCCGCTTCCGGGTGAATATTTTCAAACAGCGCAACAGCCACGCGCTGGTGATTCGCAACATCAAGGTCGATATTCCCAATGCCGATGCCCTGGGTTTGCCGCAGATTTTGAAAGATAAAATCATGGAAAAACGCGGGCTGATTTTATTTGTCGGCGGCACCGGTTCGGGAAAATCCACCTCTTTGGCGGCGTTGATCGATCACCGTAACAGCAATTCCTCCGGGCACATCATTACCATCGAAGACCCCATCGAATTCGTGCATCCGCATAAAAAATCCCTGGTCAATCAGCGCGAGGTGGGGGTGGACACCCTTAGTTATGAAGATGCGCTGAAAAACACCCTGCGCCAGGCGCCGGATGTGATTCTTATCGGCGAAATCCGTAGCCAGGAAACCATGGAACATGCGCTGGCCTTTGCCGAGACCGGCCACTTATGCCTGTCCACGCTGCATGCCAATAATGCCAATCAGGCCTTGGACAGGATTATCAATTTTTTCCCGGAAGAGCGGCGCGGGCAATTGCTGCTGGATTTGTCGTTGAATTTGCAGGCCTTCGTTTCGCAGCGCCTGGTGCCCACCATCGAAGGCAAACGGGTGGCGGCAATCGAAATTTTGTTGGGCAGCAAACTGGTGAGCGACTTGATTCATAAGGGCGAGGTGCACGCCATCAAGGAAGCCATGGAAAAATCCGAAAACATCGGCATGCAGACCTTCGACAGCCACTTGATGAAGTTGTATAAAAGCGGCGTGATTTCGCTGGAAGAAGCCTTGCGCAATTCGGATTCGCCCAATAATTTAAAATTGAAAATCAATCTCAGCGAAGGGCTGGGTTCGGCCACGGCGCCAAAAGCCGAGAACGGCACACGCATGCTGGACAGCCTGGCCTTGGAAGAAATTGCTAAAAGCGAAGAGGACGACGAAGAGGGGCATTAAGTCTTTAATGCCAACGGTTCAGGATAAGTCTGTATCACCGAGTGCTTAACCCTTCGTCCTTTTATCCTACCGGTAGCGTTTAGCCATTTCGCGTAGCGGTATGGCCTTAATTTTACTGGCGTGCCCGGCGGAGCCGAAAGCTTCGTAGCGCGACCGGCAAAGCGTTTGCATGGCGTCCCGGGCGGCTTGATAAGTCTTGCGGGCGTCCAACTCGGCGGCATTTTCCGGTTGCGCTAAAAAGCGGCGCATGGCACCGGTGGAGGCCATGCGCAAGTCGGTGTCGATGTTGACTTTGCGAACGCCGTATTTAATGCCTTCGACGATTTCAGCGACCGGTACGCCGTAAGTTTCGGGAATATTGCCGCCGTATTCATTGATGATTTCGCGCCATTCCCGAGGTATCGAACTTGACCCATGCATTACGAAGTGCATATTCGGCAAGCGTTGTTGCAAGGTTTTTAGGCGGCTAATCACCAAAACCTCGCCGGTGGGCGGTTTACTGAATTTATAAGCGCCATGGCTGGTGCCGATGGCAACGGCCAGCGCATCAATTCCGGTCTGTTTAACAAATTCCACCGCTTCGTCGGGATCGGTCAGCAAACGCCGGTGGTCTTGTTCGGCTGCCAACGCACCCAGGCAGCCTATCTCGCCTTCCACTGAAACCCCGCAGGCATGCGCCATCCTGACCACGGTATGGGTAACGTCGACGTTATACTCGAATGAAGCCGGCGTTTTCATATCCTCCAGCAAAGACCCGTCCATCATCACGGAACTAAAGCCGGCTTGAATTGCCTGTGCGCAAATATCGGGCGTCGGTCCATGATCGCGATGCATAACCACCGGGATATGCGGATACTGCTCGACGGCGGCCAGAATCAAATGCCGTAAAAACACTTCGCCGGCGTAGCGATTCGCGCCGGCCGAGCCTTGCATGATCACCGGGCTATCGCAGGCGTCGGCCGCTTGCATAATCGCTTGAACTTGCTCCATGTTGCTGATATTGAAAGCGGGAACGGCAAAGTCGTGCTCCGCCGCATAATCCAACAGTTGTCGTAGTGAAACTAAAGCCATAAGCGGCTCTCCTGAATTCGTTAATATATTAGGCGCTACCGTATCACAAAGTATGATGCGAATTTTTGGCGGGGGCTATGATAGAAATCGGTACGGCCTTTGTAGTTACTATCGCCACGTTGAGATAATACAATGGAGGTTGTCGTAAAAGGTAGGTCTGGCTGAATGCAATAAAGCCCAACGTTTTGATTTTGTTGGGTTACGCTATGCTAACCCAATCTGCATTTTGGCTTTTACAACAGCCTCCAATGGTGGGAGACTCGAAAAAGCAGCGAACGGTTAAGATTCAACGCGGTGAAATAGTTGAGTGTCGCAAATTGGCCGATAGACGATCGCCTTCGGCTAACGGATTTAATCGGCTGTTGGGTGCCCGCCGCATACCCTACGAATTTCCGCCGCTCACACCATATCGAGGGTCAACAATAGGCGGCGCGGCTGCACGGCGGCCGAACAGTTCGCAGAAGGCCGTGGCCAGCATCTCTACATTCGCCAGCCAGTCTTGATAGCCGGGTAATTGCGCGGCTTTTGGCCATAACCTATTAAAGTCGAAATGTAGCGGATCGACCGGCTGGCTAATCTCGACTCTGCCGGCATTTTGTAAAGCCCGGTAAACGAATTGCTCTATGGCGGCAGGAAACGGCCGTTCGATCAGGCATAAATTGACGCCGTCTTCGTAAATGCGCGACAAATCGGCGAAGTTATTGGAGATGACGGTCTTGGTTGCCGATGGGATGCAAATAGCCGTCAAGGCTGGCCATCGGCAAACCATTGCGGAAAATCATCCCGGTAATTGCGCCAGGCCTCCGGGCCGGCCGCCAATTCGGCGTCGGTCAGCAGGCAGGCGTCGAGTTCCATGCGCACTTGATCGGCATCGACGTTTTGGCCGATGAACACCAATTCCTGGCGGCAATCGCCGAAAGGTTCCGCCCATTGCGATTCGATGTCGTCCAGATATTCCACCGGCCATTGTTCCTTGGGCACCTCGGCCCACCAGCGCCCGGCGAGCCCGTGATGCATGATGCCGCCGGCCTGCGACCAGTTGCCGGCATGCTCGGGCCGGGAGGCCAGCCAGAAAAAGCCTTTTGAGCGCAGCAAGGTGCCGTTTTCCCATTCGCCGTAATGCAGATGTTCGTAGAAACGTTGCGGATGAAACGGCCGCCTGGCACTGTAAACAAAGCTGCCGATGCCGTATTCTTCCGTCTCCGGCGTATGCTCGCCGCGCAATTCCTTCAGCCAGCCGGGTGCCTGTTCGGCTTTTTCGAAATCGAACAGGCCGGTGTTCAACACTTTGTTCAAGTCGACTCGACCCATCGCCATCGGCACAATGTCCGCATCGGGATTCAGGCTGTGCAGGACGGCTTTCAGGTTGACGATTTCGCCGCTGGAGATCAGGTCGATCTTGGAAATCAGGATGACATTGGCGAATTCGATTTGATCCACCAATAAGTCGGCGACGTTGCGCTCGTCGTCCTCGCCCAAGGATTCGCCGCTTTCCTTCAAACTCAGGGCTTCCATGTAGTTGCGCATGAAGTTGACGGCATCGACCACGGTTACCAGAGTATCGAGACGGGCGATGTCGGACAGGCTAAGGCCTTGTTCGTCCCGGAAAGTGAAGGTTTCGGCAATCGGCAAGGGTTCGGCAATGCCGGTGGATTCGATCACCAGATAATCGAAGCGGCCTTCCCTGGCCAAATTGCCGACCTCGATCAGCAAATCCTCGCGGAGGGTGCAGCAAATGCAGCCGTTGCTCATTTCGACCAGTTTTTCCTGGCCGCGATTCAATTGCACCTCGTTTTTAACCAACGCGGCGTCGATATTGACTTCGCTCATGTCGTTGACGATCACTGCTACTCGGCGGTTCTCGCGGTTGCCGAGAATATGTTTGAGCAACGTGGTTTTGCCGGCACCGAGAAAGCCGGAAAGTACGGTGACGGGCAGTTTGCCGGAGACCGGTCGATTTAAAGGCAATGTCATAGAGTTGTTGTATTCATAACTTATGGAGAAGATGCGGCCGAAAACCGACAGCGTCTTGGTTAACGCGGGCATTCAATAATCGATTCCAAACCCCACCTCGATAGCTCTGCCGCATGAATCGCTTTTTCACGGCAAGCGCTATGGCCGTGCACCGGTGAGACGCATACCGATCCGCTCATGCCGGTTTGTTGCGGCATGACCCAAATCGCCACGCGCCTAATATGTTACTTTATAACATAATGGATGCGTAATACCAATATGCTTCGATAAACCGCTTTTAGGTTGATTGGCCGCATGTCTACGCAACCCGGTCTGTTTGTGATAAACCTTACAAACATTCGTGAATTAAACTCCATCCCTCGCTTACTCTAAATGCCGGTCATGCCTCGATTCCGCCCGCTCTGCAGCTTACACGGCCGCAAACGGCAAAACTGGATTGAATATTGCTTTGGATGAATAAGCATTCGTTATTCATTAGGAGTTTTTCCATGTCCGATTCCGTATTTTCCGAGATCCTCAGCGGCCTTTATGACAATCAAGTCGTGCCTTATCTGGGGCCGGGGGTATTGTTCGACGCCGTCAGCAAAATCAACGGCTCGCCGATGCCCGCCGACAGCGACAGCCTGATTTTAGCCATGAACGGCGGCAAACCGATGGCGCCGAAATTAATGTACGAATTTCCGCGCGCGGCCATGAATCAGGAACTGAAACGCGGCCGCAATTTCCTCGGCCAGTTTCTGGATAAAACATATCGGGATACAAAATACAGCCGGGCCGCCATTCACGACTGGCTGGCGGAATGGAAACCCAATTTTGTGGTGGACATCAACCGCGACACCCAACTGCAAGACAGCTATGCCGATGAAGAGCACACGCTGATTGTCGGCTTGGCGCGCGTGGTCGGAAACGACTTTCGTTTTAAAATCTATCAATACGACGGCCAGAGTTATTTTCAAGTCGAACAAAATCAGGTCGATAAAAAGCTGCCCATCCTCTTCAAACCGATGGGCACGCCCAGACCGGAATCCAACTACGTGGCCTCGGATGCCGACTACGTCGATTACATCACCGAATTAATGGGCGGCTTTGCCATTCCGGATTTTTTAAAGGAATACCGTAAAGGCAAAAAATATCTGTTGATCGGCCTGCCGTTAAACCGCGACTCGGAACGCATGGTCATGAGCGACATCACCTACGACGCCGACGAGCACCGGGGCTGGTTTTTACGTAAAAATCCAACCGACAAGGAAAAGCGCTTTGCCGGAAAGTTGGGCTTTAAATTGATCGAAGCCGATTGCAAGGAGTTGCTGGAACAAGTGCAAACCCGCCAGGCGGCCTGACGCATCTTTACGATGACCGTTACTACCGCTCCCACGCCGTAGAGGCTGTCGCAAAAGGTAGGACTGAATGCAATGAAGCCCAACATGCTGATTTTTTTGGGCTTCGCCGCGCCCGGCCCAATCTACATCATTACTTTTACGACACCCTCCCGTACGTGGGAGAACCCGCATGCTCAACCAATTTAGTCGGCGGCCGCGTATTTGACCGGCAAATGCTTGGCTTGCCAGACATTGGCTTTGATATAGGCCTCCAGGTCGATTGCACTCAAATCGGTGCGACAGGCGGAACCGTCTTCCAAGGCTTTTGCCAACACCCGGGTCGCCACGTACATGCTGACGTTTCGCAAATCGGAGATCGGCGGAAAAATCAGCCCGGCCGACAGCCAATGCCGCTCGGTATAATCCGCCAATGCGTACGCCGCCTCTTGCACCATGGCCTCGCTGATACGGCTGCATTCCGCCAGCACCGCTGCAAATCCCAAGCCCGGAAAAATAAAGGCATTGTTGCCTTGGGCAATCCGATAGCGCCGCCCTTGATAGTCGACATCCGCGAACGGACTGCCGGTAGCCACAATGGCCTGTCCGTTCGTCCACTCCAATATGTCCCGGGGCGTGGCTTCGCAGTTGTCGTTGGGATTGGATAACGGAAACACGATAGGCCGCTGATGATTTGCGGACATGGTTTTGATAATGGCTTCGGTAAACAAACCGGCCACGCCGGACAGACCGATCAATACGCCTGCCTTGGCGTTCGCCACCACTTCCAGCAAACTCGGAATGTGATCGGGCTTTATCGGCCACTCTTGATAAATCCGTTTATCGTGAGCCAAGGGTAATTTGTAATCTTCGGTAGTCGACTCGGCCAGAACCAGACCATGCGCATCCACCACAAAAAGTTGCTTAAGCGCCTGCTCTGGCGACAAACCCGCCCGGATCAGACCTTGCATGATCGCACTGGCAACACCGATGCCGCCCGCACCGGCGCCGACTACGACCACCGTCTGCTGAGTCAGCTCTTCGCCTTTTTGCCGGCAAGCCAGAATCAAACCCGCCAACGCCATCGCCCCGGTACCCTGAATATCGTCATTGATACAGGGAATTTGCTGCCTGTAGCGTTCCAACACATCGAAAGCCACGTGCTTGGCAAAGTCTTCCCATTGAATAATGGCTTTCGGCCATTTTTTACGGACGGCGGCGACAAATTTATCCACCACTTCCCAATACGCCCCATCCTGCAGACGCTTGCTCCGAACCCCCAAATAGGTGGGATTATTCACCAGCTCGTCTCTATCAGTGCCCACATCCAGGTTAACCGGTAAGGTTTGAAAAGGACACAAACCGCCGCCGGCCGTATACAAAGACAGCTTACCGATACAAATCGCCAAACCGCCCATGCCCTGGTCGCCGATACCCAGTATCGCCGATGCGTCGGTCACCACAATCATGCGAATGTCCTGCATCGGGTAGTGCTCCAGCACACTGTCGACACGGTCAATATTATCTACCGATAACGTCAAACCGCGCGGCGTGTTAAACAAGGAACTGAATTGTTTAACCACCAAGCCGATCGTGGGCGTATAAACGATAGGCACCATTTCTTCCAGATGCCTTTCCAGCAACGCAAAAAACAACACATCCGTGCGGTCGTGGACTGCCCGCAGAAACTGATATTTGGCAATGTCGTTCGGCTGGCCTAAATAATTCAGGTAGAGGGCGTCCAGTTGCTGCTCAAGCGTTCTAACCTGGGGCGGCAACAGCCCATCCAAACCTAACGCCACGCGCTCATCAATAGAAAACGCCGTGCCTTTATTGATGGCCGGCAGCCTCAACAACAAACTGCCGCGTAGCGCCACTTCCAGATAGGGATTACCCTCGGCGTCCAGTCGATAATCAAAGTACTCGCTTAATTTTGGCATTCACAGCATCCTGAAGTAAGAGTGAACCGCATGTAAATCAGCAGCCTGAGGCAAGCGGCTATTTCTATACGAATTAGGATATGGTTGGAAACAACTTACCGAAATATATTGCCTTCGAAGTGGCTTTAGCCGCGATGAGCGCCTTGCTCGGGGCTAAAGCCCCTCCTACCGGCAACCATCCCCTAAAATACGGGGATATTATTTTTGACGAAACCCTGACATAAAGCAGAGGTCGGTTCGGCTAGATCTGCTTGACGCTGATATTCAAAGTCTGAATTCGATAGGCAATTTGCCGCGGCGTCATATCCAGCAAGCGGGCCGCCTTGGCCTGCACCCAACCGCATTGTTCCAGCGCGGCTATAACCCGTTCGCGCTCATCCAGTTCTTCATCGTGCAGATCCATCATCCGGATCGGCGCGGACTGCTGCGGACGGTTGAAGCTGATTTCGTCTTCCAGGCCGGTGCTGATGATGACGTCCCGGTCGATAATGCCGCCCTGGCTCATGATGGCGGCGCGTTCCAGGCGGTTTTCCAGTTCCCGCACGTTGCCCGACCAGTTGTGTTTCATCAAAATCCGTAGCGCGCTTTCCTTAAGCTCCAATGGCCGGCCGCCTTGCTGCTTGGAAATCCGGTTTAATAAAAACGCCGCCAATTCCGGAATATCCTCGATGCGGTCGCGCAAGGGCGGCATGTTGATCGGCATCACATTGAGCCGGTAGTACAAATCCTCCCGGAACAGGCCGTCCGCCACGTCTTTTTCCAGGTTACGGTTGGTGGCGGCGATGATGCGCACGTTGACTTTCAAAGTCCTGACCCCGCCGACCCGTTCGAACTCGCCTTCTTGCAGTACCCGCAACAATTTGGCCTGAAACGAGGCGGAAATCTCCCCGACTTCGTCCAGAAACAAGGTGCCGTTGTCGGCCAACTCGAACCGGCCCTTGCGTTGACCGATGGCGCCGCTGAAGGCGCCTTTTTCGTGGCCGAACAATTCCGACTCCAGCAAGGTATCCGGCAAGGCCGCGCAATTGAGTTTCAAAAACGGCCCGCTGGCGCAGTTGGAATTAAAATGAATGGCATTGGCCACCACTTCCTTACCGGTACCGGATTCGCCGCGAATCAGCACCGTGGTGTGCCATTTGGCCACCTGGCGGATGATGTCGAACACTTTCAGCATGGGTTCGGAATGGCCGATGATATTCTCGAACCGGTAATTCTTGACCAAGGCCTGTTTCAGAAAATCCCGCTCGTTGACCAGTTCGGTTTGCTTACGCTCCATGGCCCGCACCGAATTGACGCTGTGGGCGATCAGATTGGCCACCATTTCCAGAAACCGGGCCCGTTCGCCCAGAAAGCTCGTATCGCAGGGTTGCGCCGCCAAAATGCCCACCACTTCGCCTTGTTCGACCGCCAGCGGCGAACCGATAAAAGGCAAATCCGGGTTATAAACGCCCAAGCGGCTCAAAAAACGCGGCTCGTCGGCGATGCGCTCCACCACAATGGTGCAGCCCTCGTCCAGAATGGCGCCCACCAAGCCCTCGCCGGGCTGGTAACGTACACTGCGGTCTATGCCGTCGCCGTAAATCTCGCAGATGCTCATGCTGTCGTCGTCGATGTCGCGCAGCGTGATCATGCCGAAATGCAAGCCGGAGCGTTTGTGCAAAATCTCCAAAATACCCTTGAGTTTGTTACGCATATCATGCGTGCTGTTGAGAAGCTGGCTCACCAGAAACAGCGTGTCCAGTTCCGACTCGACCAGTGTGGCGCGATCATTCATGAATGCTTACTCCCAGCGAATGTTGTTGGCAGGGAAAGCTGATATTGAAACGGCAACCGCCGGTATAATCCGGATCGATCTCGATAATGCCGCCATGTTGGCTGACGATTTCTCTGACCATCACCAGGCCCATCCCGGCCTGCGCGCCGCCCAGGTTTTGGTGGGTACTAAAAAACGGTTCGAAAACTTTTTGGCGCTGATTGGCCGGAATGCCGGGACCGCTGTCGGCTATGGCTACCCGCACCCAGTCGTGCTCCACGCCGGTGCTGATATTGATCAGCCGTTCGTTACAGCCGCCCCGGTTCATCGCATTGACCGCGTTATCGATGAGCTGTTTGAATAGCATGCGTAATTTATTGGCCGAACCGAGCACGGACGGCAACACCGGATTGGGTAGCCAATCCACCACCACCCCGTTGGCCAGAAATTTTTGACTGTGCAGCAGCATCGTTTCATGCAGCAGTTGGTTGATGTTGACCGAGGTCACGGCGGTTTCCGGAATTTCGGGCACGCAGCGCCGCAAGGTTTCCAAGGTTTCCTCGCCCCTGGCTTGCACCTGATTCAACAAGTCCTTCAAGGACTGATTTTGGCTGTCGTTGCGCTGGCTCATGATCTGAATGGCGGCGCCGATCTGATTCAAGGGTTGGCGAATCTGGTGCATGGCGCCCAGCAGGGTTTCGCGGATGCTGCGCATATGCTCTTCTTCGGCCATCAATTGCCGCAGGGTATGCATTTGCAGTTTCTCTTGCTGGCTGCGCTGCAGGCTGATGTCGTTAATCGTCAATAGCAGGTAATTACTGGACTCCCGGGAGAAAAAGTTATCGGCCTCGGTGCCGTTTTCGCAAAACCAGTTGCCGGAGCAGGAAAACCAGCGGGTACCCCGGCGGCCTATACCCTCGACCCTGATCTCGCGGTTGGTAAAACCTTGCGGCTGACTGGCCAGCGTCGCCCATAAATCGCCCATGTCCTGTTGCAGGGCATCCAAAAAAAACAAGGCCGGCTCGGCATAGCCCAGTTCGCTGATCAGCATTTTATACATCTGGTTATCCAGCACGATGCGGTTATCGCTGTCCAGCACCACCATGGCCACCGGCGAGGCGTTCAAAACCGACTCGATCAATTGCTTCTGGTTGTTGACCTGTTGCTCCGCGTAATGCGCCTGGGTGACATCGCGATGCATGCCGATGTAATGGCTGATGGCGCCGTGCTCGTCCAGCATCGGCGCGATAGTCAGATCGGCCAGATAGCGCTGCCCCTGCTTGCGCCGGTTAACCAGTTGACCATGCCAGACTTGCTTGCGGGAAATGGTGTGCCAGAGGTCGTAATACACCTGCCGGGGCGTGCATTTGTCGGACAGTTTGGATTCGTTCTGCCCCAGAATTTCGGCGGCCAGATAGCCGGTGACCTGGGTAAAGGCGTTATTGATATAAAGGATGTTGGCTTTTTTGTCGGTAATGGAAATCGCGATGGGGGCTTGCTCAACCGAAGCCACGAACAGCGATAGGGGTACGGTTTGCGGTTTTTCCCTCCCCGCCTTATCGGAATTGAGCGAACCGGCGCCCGGTGCGATCAAGTCGGCCACTTCGGCCGCGATCTGGTCTGGTAGAAAATCCGGTGTAGTTTTGCTCATTGCTGACTCTGATTGATTGAACCGACTATACATTTATTAGCAAATTAAACGCCAATATTTTTTATTTGGGGCTTTGTAACAAATCCGCGCAGCCAAAACCCTTATTTATCTCGGGATTTTGTAGCCTTTACGACAATTCTCAAGCCCCCTCTTCGGCATGTGTGTTGTTTGGTACAGCTCATCCGCACCGCGGCAGACCGCAAATGCACTAAATCTGCCCATTTAACCTTACAGAGATTGTTGGCATAGATGATGCTGAATCGTTTACAAACAACTGGGTATAAAGGCAATGGGCGAATACTTCCTGCTGATTCTGGGTACAGCATTAGTCAACAATGTGGTGTTGGTAAAGTTTTTGGGTTTATGTCCTTTTATGGGCGTTTCCAACAAACTCGATTCCGCCTTGGGCATGGGGCTGGCTACTACATTCGTGTTGACCCTGGCCTCGGCCGCCAGCTGGGTATTGGAACATCGCCTGCTGATACCCTTCGATATCGGATTTTTACGGGTACTGGGTTTTATTTTGGTGATTGCCGCAGTGGTGCAGTTCACCGAAATGGTGATACACAAAACCAGCCCGGTTCTGTATCAGGTCTTGGGCATCTTTTTGCCTTTGATTACCACCAATTGCGCGGTTCTGGGCGTGGCGCTGCTTAACATCCAGGAACGCTATAACTTCGTGCAAAGCCTGATGTTCGGCTTTGGCGCGGCAATGGGTTTTACCCTGGTGATGGTGCTATTTGCCGGTCTCCGTGAACGCCTGGCGTTGATGGCTGTACCGGCTCTTTTTTCGGGCACGCCGATCGCATTCATCACCGCCGGCATATTGTCCCTGGCGTTTATGGGTTTTGCCGGACTTTATACCAAATGAAACGGGCAGTCTTGAATCGTAAGGTTCGCGACAACTTTACCGCCGCCGGCATATTCTGAACCACAGAGACGGACTATGTACATTCTATCAGCCATCGTCATCCTGACCGCATTGGGTTTGTTCCTGGGCTTGAGCCTGGGCATCGCCGCCAAATACCTGCGGGTGGAATCCGACCCCTTGATCGAAAAGGTGGAAGCCCTGATGCCGGGTTCGCAATGCGGCCAATGCGGATTCCCCGGTTGCCGGCCCGCCGCCGAAGCGGTGGTGTCGGGATCGGCGCCGGTTACGCTGTGCCCGCCCGGCGGCACATCGCTGGTGGAACAGTTGGCGAAACTGCTGGGCGTGGAGGTCGATTTGAGCCAAGCCAAGGATGCCGAACCCATGGTGGCCCGCGTCAGCGAAGACACCTGCACCGGCTGCACCCGCTGCTTTAAAGTCTGCCCCACCGACGCCATCGTCGGCGCGGCCAAACAAATTCACGCCGTGGTGGCCGACGCCTGCATAGGCTGCGAAAAATGCGTCAACGTCTGCCCAACCGAATGTCTGCAAATGCATCCGATCGAGGTGACCCTGCGCGATTGGCGCTGGCCGAAACCCATGGCGGCGGCTTAACCGGAGAACCTGCATGCTGGCTTTATTCGAAAATCCCCGGCTGCGCGGCGGCGTCCATGCCGAAGAGCACAAGGCCGAAACCTCGGGCGTACCGATCGCATTGGATATGCCGCTGCCGAAAAAGCTGTATATCCCGGTACAGCAACACGTCGGCAAACCGGCCGAGCCCTTGGTCAAAGTCGGCGAAAAAGTATTGAAAGGCCAGTTGCTGGCTTATAGCCAGGGCACCATTTCCGCGCCGGTACATGCCCCCAGTTCCGGCGAGATTGCCGACGTCATGGATTTTCCGGCCCCGCACCCGTCCGCCCTGCCGATCCGCACCATCATCATAGAGACCGATGGCCTGGACCAATGGCAGCCCCTTAAGGCGCCCGACGATCCGTTCGCGCTGCCGGCCGAAGAAATCTGCGCCCTGGTCGGCGCGGCCGGCGTGGTCGGCTTGGGCGGTGCGGTATTTCCCTCGGCGGTGAAACTGGATTTGGGCCGCAAGAATAAAATTCATACCCTGTTGATCAATGCCGGCGAATGCGAACCCTATCTGACTTGCGACGACAGGTTGATGCAGGAACGGGCCGGCGAAATCGTCACCGGCATCCGCTTGATGCTGCGCGGCATGAATGCGCCGGAAGCCACCGTCGGTATCGAAGACAACAAACCGGAAGCCTTTATAGCCATGCGCGAGGCTTGCGCCGAATTCGCCAATATCAACGTAGTGCAGGTTCCCACCCGTTATCCGATGGGTTGGGACAGGCAAATGCTGCGCTACCTGACCGGCCGGGAAATTCCCGCCGACGGCCGCGCCACCGATATCGGCGTGGTGATACACAACGTTGCCACCGCCCATGCCGTCTATCGCGCGGTATGCCTGAACCAGCCGCTGATTACCCGGGTGGTTACCGTGTCCGGCAGCGCGGTGGCCAAACCGCAAAACGTGGAAGTATTGATCGGCACATTGATGTCCGAAGTGCTGGATTTCTGCGCGGTCGATAAAAGCCAGGTTGCCCGTTTGATCATGGGCGGGCCGATGATGGGCGATGCACTGCCCATCAGCGAAGTGCCGGTGGTTAAAGCCTGTAACGGCATTTTGGCTTTATCCGAACAGGATATCGAAATACCGGAAGTCAAACCCTGTATCCGCTGTTCCACCTGCGTGACGGCTTGCCCGGTCGGTTTGTTGCCGCTGGAAATGGCCAGCCGCATCCGCGCCAATCAGCTGGACTCCGCCGTGGACCTGGGTTTGAAGGATTGCATCAATTGCGGCAGTTGTTCCTACGTCTGCCCGTCCAATATTCCGTTGGTGCATTACTTCAAGTTCGCCTCCGGTGAGTTATATAAACGCCAGCAGATGGAACATAAATCCGAACAAACCAAACGCCTGATGGACGACCGCAACCAACGCATGGAGCGCATCCGTCTGGAACAGGAAGAAGAGGCCCGCCGGGTGATGGAAGCGCGCGCGGCCAGAACACGGGAACAGGAGTTGGCCAAACAAAAGGCCCAGCAGGCGCAACAGGCCCAGCAAAGTATTAGCAAAGCCGACACAGCGGAGGAAGTCCGATGAGCATCAAACCCGTCAGCGGCCCGCATGTCGTCGCCGTTCGTAGCGTAGACAGCATTATGCGTAAAGTGATTGTCGCGCTGCTACCGGCCACGGCATGGGGAATTCTTATCTTCGGCTGGCCGGCCTTGTATTTGTGCACCGTGACGGTTTTTTCCGCGCTGCTGTTCGAAGCCTTTTGCCTGAAATTAAAAGGCGTGGCCGCCGCGCCGTATTTACGGGACGGTTCCGCCGTTCTGACCGGCCTATTGGTGGCCATGACGCTACCGCCTTGGGCGCCTTGGTGGATAGGCGTGGTGGGCGCGGCGATCGCCATCATCCTGGGCAAACAGGTATACGGCGGCTTGGGACAAAATCTGTTCAATCCGGCCATGCTGGCCAGGGTAGCCTTGCTGATTTCGTTTCCGATCGAGATGACCACCTGGGTGAATGTCGAGCCGATTTTGCTAGGACCCGGCATCCTCGACAGTCTGGCCATCACCTTTTCCGGCCTGGCCGATGCGGACGGCGTGACCGGTGCCACCACACTGGGCGCCGTGAAAACCGGCTTTTCCCTGCAGCAAACCCTGCCGGGCCTGTTACACGACTATTCCGGCATTTTGGCTTTCATCGGCTGGGAACGCGGCAGTCTGGGCGAAACTTCCACGCTGTTGATTTTGTTGGGCGGACTATGGTTGATGCGCGAAGGTATCATCCAATGGCAGATTCCGCTGTCGCTGTTAATCAGCATCGCCTTGCTGTCCAGCCTGTTCCACCTGATCGACAGTCAGCATTACCTGGGCCCGTGGGTACATTTGAATTCCGGCGCGGTGATGCTGGTGGCGTTTTTCATCGCCACCGATTACGTCACTTCCCCTAACACACCGGTAGGTCAAGCGATTTTCGGCGCCGGTTGCGGAGCGCTTATTTTCATCATCCGCAGCTGGGGCGGTTATCCGGAAGGCACCGGGTTTGCCGTTTTGTTGATGAACGCGGTCACCCCGTTAATCGACCATTACATTCGCCCCCGCATTTACGGGCGTTACCGTAACGGCAAACCCATAGACGTCAGCTAGCAGAGAATCGCCATGAGTTCCGACCCCGTACACGAACAACCCGCCGCCGAACCGGCCAAGGCGGAAAGACCCGCGGGCACCAAGCAAAAATTGCTGGCTTTCCTGGCGCCGGACAATCTGGCGCTGTGGCGGCCAAAATTAAGTTATCAGGCCGGCGTGTTGGCGGTATTTGCCTTGCTGGCCAGCGTTTTGCTGGGTTTTGCGGACTTGGCCACCCGCGATGCGATTCAACAGCGCCTGGATGAAGATTTAAAAGCCAGCCTGGAAGCCGTGGTACCGGCCGATTTATACGACAACAATCTGCTGCAAGACACCATCACCCTGCCTTCGGCCGAGCACAATATCGGCGCGGCGGAAACCACGGTTTATCTGGCCAAAAAAGCCGGTAGCGTGTCGGCGGTCTGTTTCAAATTCATCGCCCCGGACGGCTACGCCGGTCCGATCAGCTTGGTGATGGGCGTGAACAGCCAAGGCGAAATTCTGGGGGTGCGGGTTATCGCCCATGTCGAAACCCCCGGTCTGGGCGACAAAATCGAACTCGCCAAATCCCAATGGGTGCTGGGTTTTAACGGTAAATCGTTGGACAACCTGACTGCATCGCAATGGGCGGTCAAAAAGGACGGCGGTGTGTTCGATCAATTTGCCGGCGCCACCATTACCCCGCGCAAAGTGGTTCAGGCCATCAAACGCGGCTTGGATTTTTATCAAACCCATAGAGCGCAACTTGTGGGCACCGGCAAAACTGCAACGGAAACAACCGGCGCGCAATAATTTGCGCCCCCGAATTTGGGAGACACTCGCATGACATTGAACACGCTCTTCTCGGAACCCTACCGGAAAATCGCCAAAGACGGCCTGTGGGACAACAACGTAGTGCTGACCCAAAATCTGGCTCTGTGCCCGTTATTGGCGGTAACCGGTACCGCCACCAACGGCTTGGGCATGGGATTGGCGACCATGGTAGTGATGGTCGCCTCCAATGCGGCGGTTTCCTTTAATCGCCACTTGATTCCGGCGGAAATCCGCATTCCGATTTTCGTGCTGTTGATTGCCGCCCTGGTGACCTTGGTGGACCTGTTTTTGAACGCCTGGATGCACGAATTGCACAAGGTGTTGGGTTTGTTCATCCCCTTAATCGTCACCAATTGCGTCATTCTGGGCCGCGCCGAAGCCTTTGCCTCCAAACAGCCTTTAATGCCGTCAATGTGGGACGGCCTGATGATGGGGGTCGGTTTTACCCTGGCCATGGTGGTATTGGGCGCGGCCCGCGAAATCAGCGGCGCCGGCACCCTGTTTGCCAACGCCTCCGTGTTGTTGGGCGAAAGTTTCCGGTTTATGGAATTGACCGTCATCCCCGAATACAAGGGCTTTTTATTAATGGTCCTGCCGCCCGGCGGCTTCATCATGCTGGGCTTTATGGTGGCCGCCAAGCGCCTGCTGGATAAAAAAGCCGCCGAAAAACAAACGCCGGGCGCGGTGATCGACAACCTGCAATTAGCCGAACAAGACAGTTAACGGAGACCAGCCATGAACGTAGGGGTGTGTTACGCGGAAGCCGACCGGCAACTATGGGTACGCCTGGAAGTGCCCGAAGGCAGCAGCGTACAACAGGCCATCGAGTTGTCCGGGGTGCTTAAACAATATCCGCATATCGATTTGACCAGCCAGAAAGTCGGCATCTTCGGCAAGTTGGCCAAGCTTGATGCACCGGTCAAGGAAGGCGACCGGGTGGAAATTTACCGCAAAATCACCGCCGACCCGCAGCAAGTGCAAAGACGCCGCGTCGACGTCGATGCGGATTAACCGAATTTTTTAAACAGGAGACACTCCATGCTACTCGAAGACTTGGACAAACAAGGTTTGACCTTCATTACCAACGTGTTGGGCGAAACCAGCGAAAAAGGCGTTTGGGCCTACCGGGGCGACTTGGTATTGATTCAAGGTTCATTCCGCGAAGGTTCGACAACAGACCGCAAACCGCCCGAATTATTGTTGCACCAAACCGCTGTTCTGGCCGGCAGCGATAAATTTATTTTTCTGAACGGCCTGTTCGGCGAGTTGCAACACATCAGCATCTTTCTCGAGAATTACAAACAATTCCTGAGCCCGGACACCGTGACCCTGTTTTACGTGGAAAACATCGAAACAGCGATGCAGATCGAACTGGAAGGCGTCACCTTCAGGCTGCTGCCTTACAAGGAAGGCATGGTCTGGAATGAGACCATGGAAACGGTGTATATCGAAAAAGCCGATTTGAAGGGGCAATCCGCCGAAGACAAAGTGGTCACCGTCTATGAAGCCGCCAAAAGCTACAAAGCCAAAGGCGAAACGCTCAGCTTCGAAGACGCCTTGGCCAAAACCATAGTGGTCAAGAAATCCGCCGCCGTGGGTCCGGTTTAAACCTAAAACAGGTAAGCCATTATGAAGCCGTTCAAAACAGTCACCGCCGATGCGGCGGAAAAGCTCATCGCCGACGCCAACCCTTTAATCCTGGATTGCCGGGAATTAAAGGACTACCGCGCCGGCCATATCGACAACGCCATGCACGTGCATGAACAACTGCGCGACAGCTTGATCAAAAAAGGCGACAAGGCCAGGGATATGCTGATTTACTGCTATTTCGGCCACGCCAGCGAGCATCTGGCGGAGATGTTTTGCGATTTCGGCTTCAAACAAGTCTACAGTCTGGCGGGCGGCTATGCCGGCTGGAAGGAACATCACAAACCTACAGGTGATTTATGAATCAATTATCGCGAGAACTGGCCTTACGTATCGCGCTGGCAACGCGCGTCCTGCCCGGCGTAGACGTCCCGCAACTGATCGGCATTCTGCATGAAAAAGTCGGCTCGCCGCTGGACGACGAAAAGCTGAAATCCATCACCGTCACCAATCTGAAAACCGGCATCGGCAGTCTGGACGGCGAAGAAGACGGCGAAGACATCGGCATTGGCCTGGCCAATATCAAACTGGCCGTGCGCTATCTATGGGGCGAGGAAGACGAAGACGAAGGCCTGCCGGAGATTCAACCCTATAAAGACGGCGACATTCCGGAATCGATCCGGGTGGCCGTGGCATCCAATAGCGGCGCCTTGCTGAACGGCCATTTCGGTTCCTGCATCCGCTTTCTGGTGTATCAATTGTCCCGCAACGAATGCCGGCTGATCGACATCCGCTCCACCATAGAAGCCGACAATGCCGACGACCGCAACCTGTTCCGCGCCACCTTGATAGAGGATTGCCATGTGCTGTTCGTGCAATCCATCGGCGGCCCGGCCGCGGCCAAGGTCATCCGCGCCGACATCTACCCGATCAAAGTGCCGGATGTAATAGAGGCAGTGGATAAACTGACCGAATTCCAAAGCGTGTTCGACGCCGCTCCGCCCTGGATGGCCAAAGCCTTGGGCCGCGGCGCCGAGGAAAGAAAACGTTTTGTGGCGCATGAATAAAGCCTGATTTCATCAAGCCGGGTTTGTGCATTCGCAAACCCGGCTTGAAACTCTCCGTCGGACCTTTTCTAGCTTTCAAGCTCCGCCCATGCCGATCGCATATTTGCTGATTCCGCAGCCTACTCTCCATTTAGCTTGAAAGATTGGCAGTTCATTGCTTTGAAATATATGTCCATAGCAAGGTTAAAGTTTTGTCATCGAATTGCAATATATCTCTCCTAGAATCCTAATAAGTAGGATTACTGTTAGTGACTAAACGTCATTGCATCCAAATAAAAACACAATTTTACGATGTTTTATCCCACATTTTAAGCATGAAATTTTTCTTACAATACGGAACCATTCCTTTTCTCTGTCTGGCTTTGGTCCGCTGTACGCTGGCTGGCGATTTCGAAGAAGGCGCAAAAGCTGCTGCCAGGAACGATTTTATTACCGCAGTTGGTTTATGGCGTCCGCTGGCCGAAAGTGGCGACAAAAAAGCGCAACATAACCTCGGCGTCATGAATCAAAACGGTTTGGGTGTTATTCAGGACTACCAGAAAGCCTTGCAATGGTATCAACTGGCCGCAACGCAAAATTATCCAGAATCGCAAAATAATATTGGCGTTATATACGAGAAAGGTTTGGGCGTGACGGCCGACCTCGCTGAAGCGATAAAATGGTACCAACTGGCGGCGGAACAAGGATATGCAGAAGCACAAATGACACTGGGTGCCATTCATGGCGAAGGGCGCGGTGTTGAGCAGGATTACACCCAAGCGCGCAGATGGTATCTTGCCGCAGCCGATCAAGGCCATGCCGGGGCTTTGGCGAATTTAGGCGTTATGTACCAATTGGGGCATGGTGTGAAAACCGACAGTAAGGAAGCCATCCGCTTATACCGCATCGCGGCCGGGCAAGGCCATAAGGAAGCGCAATACAATTTGGGGATGATCTACCGCGACAATCAGCAAATTGCCGAAGCCCTACGCTGGCTGAGTTTATCGGCTAACCAAGGTTTGGCGCAGGCACAGACAGATTTGGGCACCTTGTACTATCTGGGTAATGGCGTTCGGCAAAGTTACGCCGAGGCCGAAAAGCTATTCCGATTAGCGGCGAACCAAGGTTATGTCTCCGCGCAACAAAACCTGGGAGCCATGTATTTTGAGGGTCATGGCGTAGAACGGGATTATACGGAAGCCCGAAAATGGTATGCCAAGGCGGCAGCGCAAGGGCAAAGAGATGCGCAGGCGGCGCTGGGAGTCATGTTCGAACAAGGCAAAGGTGTGGAAACCGACCACCGGCAAGCCGCCAAATGGTATCGTTTGGCGGCCGAACAAGGCTTGTCCAAGGCACAAAATAACCTCGGCAACTTTTATCGTTTGGGCCTTGGCGTAACCCAAGACCAGACCGAAGCCGTCAAGTGGTACCGATTGGCAGCAGAACAAAGCCACAAAATGGCTCAAGCCAGTTTAGGCTTAAGCTACTTAAACGGCGACGGCGTACCACAAAGCGAACAAAAGGCCGAACAATGGTTTACCTTGGCCGCCAAGCAGGGTTTTGCCGATGCTCAATACCATTTGGGGTTACTGTACAGAGACGGCTTGAAGATCAAGCAAGACCTGCCGCAGGCGGTGAAATGGCTGAAAGCGGCGGCGGAACAAGACCATGCCGAGGCACAGATGAATTTGGGATGGATGCATCGTGTTGGTTTCGGCGTTACCAAAAACGTTAAGGAAGCCAATAAATGGTTCGTCATGGCCAAAAATCAGGGTGTATCAGCCGTTGAAGTTGCTCATCCCGATATAAGAATTTTAAGTAACCCCAACAGCAGCAGTATCGTCAAAGAGGATTCGCATCACTTTAAAAAAGTTATCCTTGCTTTGAGGCCATCTGACGACCGCGAGGACTACTTCAAATTGTCCACCCAAGAAGAATTAATTGCAGAAGCGGAAAAAGGCAATGCCGATGCTCAATTTAAACTTTCCCGCAGCTATTATCTTGAGGGATCGGCGTCCAAGAATTACGAATCCGCATTTAAATGGGCTAAAGCAGCGGCTGAGCAAAGTAACACCGATGCTTTGACTCTTTTGGGCGTTATGTATGCAGAAGGACACGGCACAGCTAAAGACGAAACCGCGGCGGCGAAAGCTTTTAAAACGGCTGCCGAACAAGGCAATGCCGTGGCTCAGTTCAATCTGGGCAAAATGTACGCGCACGGTATCGGTGTTGAATCCATGGATGTCGCACTAGCCATTCAATGGACCGAAAAAGCTGCACGCAAAGGTTACCGACCAGCCGCCGAACAATTGTTGTTGCTGGAAAACGGTAAATTCGTCGACAAGCCGAACAAATTTACTATAGAGCCTTCGGGTTCCGGCGACGCCAACAGTTTCAAAATCAAGAGGCGTGACGGCTATTTCCTGGATACGCAGCCAAGCATCCAGCAACGCCAGCAGCCGATATAACTTTCCCCTCCCTGGAATCAATTTTATGCAACAAAATACGACGATACTTTTTTTGCTAGCAACTGCTGTGTTATCCGCCTGCCAGACTCTGCCCTCCAAACAATCATCCGTTGCGGCACAAGTTCCCGACCCGGACATCGTTACAATGCCTAGCTTGGGTAAAAATGCCGCATCCGGCAGCGGACTGCTGGGCGTAAAACCTATGACTCAGGAAGAGTTGACTGCCTGCGCGCATCACATTGTAAACATACGCCAACAGTCGGCGGATCTGCATACGGAAAGTACTGGGTTGGCGGGCGCGAGTAGGGAATTGGAGACGCAAAACCAAGCCCTGGAAAATGAACGTAACAGCGTTAAATTCAATAACAGCAAGCAAGTCAATGAGTTTAATAAGCGCGTAACTCGAAACCGTAGCGAGATCAATGCACATAACGCCGCAGTAACCAGTTATAACGATAAGGCAAATGCACTTAACCTGCTGCAGAACCAATACAACACCGTTTGTAGCAGCCGGGCCTATCGGCGTTCCGATTATGCCAGCCTGACGCCAGCTCTAAAAACCGCGATAGAATCCAAATCGGAATTCTCGGACATCCCACTCATAGACGGCACCAACAGCGATTCAGCGCAAAGTTCCAGTCAATTTCACATCCCCGCCGGAACGTTAAAGCAACCTTCAAAAAAATAATGAAGAATTCGACTTGTCGACTTGTCATATTGCTGCTGTTATCGGGTTGTGCCAACTTGCCTTCGGAGCAAATAAGTGACCGCTTAGGTATCATTAGCGTAAGGCTACCAAGTCACTGGTATGACGATACTGATCATTACCTTGCCGAAATGGAAAAAATTCACCTGAAACGTACCCCAGATAGCGGGATCGAATTATTGTTGATGCTAAAAAGGCACGACAATATGGCGGATTGTAAATTTCGGGAGTTACGTTACACGCCCGATGAAGTCGGCTATCGGTGGGATTTGGAAAAATTGGCCGCCGAAGTGGCCTACGTTAGAAACCGCATGATGATGAACTACGATATTGGCAATTATCTGCAACACGGTGTCGACCTACCATGCTGCAAACAGGAGCGCTCTTATCGCACAATACGAATATCCTCGGAATCCGTCAAACTGAACAATAT
>NZ_JANIBK010000045.1 GCF_024505165.1 Methylomonas rivi | reverse complement strand
CTGGCACGGCTTCAGCGCCGGCAGTGCCTTAATGGCCAACGGCGCCGCCGGCATCGCCATGCTGTCCACCCACATGAGCGCGGCGGCGGGCTCCCTGGCCTGGATGACCTTGGAATGGCTACGTTTCGGTAAGCCCAGCGGCCTGGGCCTGATCACCGGCATGGTGGCGGGCCTGGGCATGATCGCTCCTTCCGCGGGATTTGTATCCCCTTTGGGCGGACTGTTTATCGGCCTGACGGCCGGCGGTTTGTGTTTTTTTAGTCTGCACTGGATCAAGCGCCGCTTTGGCATCGACGACACGTTGGACGTATTCGCCATCCACGGCGTGGGCGGCATGGTCGGCTCGCTATTGACCGCTTTGTTCGCTTCCGAAGCGTTGGGCGGCATCGGCACCCTCGCGGAAAACGGTATCGGCGGCCAATTTATCGCGCAAGGCACCGGGGTTCTGGCAGTGCTGGTCTGGAGCGGCGGACTCAGTTTTGCCATTTTGAAAGTGCTCGACAAGACTCTGGGACTGCGCGTCGGTATCGGCGACGAAACGGAAGGCCTGGATATTTCGCAGCATAATGAACAAGGCTACAACCTGTGAGCCGCTCAGCCTTTAAAACCATAACCCATATCTAGGAGTCAGCCATGCGCGGATTCGGTAGCCTCTTCCCTGTAAAAGCCATCGCACTATGTTGGGGCTTTATCACGCTTGCAAGTTTTTCGAGCACCAGCCCGGCCGTCGATATCCATCAGGCATCCCAGCAGGTTAAAGCACGGTTTTGCAAGGATAATCTAACCATAGACCAAACGCTGGACAAATCGATAAAAAGCCATTCGCAACGGGACATCGGCTGGCGAGTCTTCGAAGAAGATGGCTATTACGATATTGAACGCGCCGTATTGATCAACAAAGCCATGGAGTTACGTTACCGTTGGCGGGTATTTGCGGACGGCAGCATGCAACCTCAAAACGAGCGCGCGGAAAACTTATGCCGGCAGGATGCGGGCTAAACGCACCAAAATAAGACGTCCTCGCCCGGCAACGCACCATCTTGGACAATTCGCTTTATTTTATGGTTAGCGATTGCCGCTCCCTCTCATTATCATGATTGGCGTGCAAATTGCTTTGGTTTTGGATAGCCGTTCTTAAACCTTATGTTGCTGTGTATAAAAAAATACTCGACCATCTTAATGAAGCGATCCTGCTGTTCGATCGGGATTTACGCTTAACCTACATCAATCCCGCCGGCGAAATACTGTTTGCCGACAGCGCCAAGCATTTGGTCGGCAACCTTGCGCAAAAGCTGTTTAAAACGGCCCACCACACCTTGTTCCGCGATTTATTGCTGCGTCTTAACCAAAACGAACCGCTGGTTGACAGAGAATTGATACTGGAATGTATGAACCAGTCCATCACGGTCAACATGAGCGCCACGCCGATTCTAGAAAACGGGATTCTGGCGGAAGTGTTGATCGAACTGCAACAAGTGGACCGGCATTTACGCATCACCAAGGAAGAACAGTTGCTGGCCCAGCAAAACACCAGCCGCATGCTGGTGCGCGGCCTGGCGCACGAAATCAAGAATCCGTTGGGCGGCTTGCGCGGCGCGGCCCAATTGTTGGATCAGGAACTGCAAGATCCGGAATTGAAGGAATACACCCAAATCATCATTGCGGAATCCGACCGGCTGCAGGAACTGATGGACAAAATGCTCGGCCCCAACAAACCGGCGCATAAACATCCGCTGAACATACACGAAGTGCTGGAACGCGTCAGACATTTGGTCGCCGTGGAAGCCGGCAGCAACATCAGCCTTAAAACCGATTACGACCCCAGCATTCCGGAGCTGTTTGCCGACAAGAACCAAATGATACAAGCCTTGTTGAACATCGTGCGCAATGCCATTCAAGCACTGCAATCCACGGGTCAAATTATTTTAAAAACCCGCATTCAGCGCCACATGACCATAGGCCGGAAACTCTACAAACTGGCGGTCAAAATCGACATTATCGATAACGGCCCCGGCATACAGCCCGGCCTGATGGGGCAAATTTTTTATCCGATGATTACCGGCCGCGCCGAAGGCACCGGCCTGGGGTTGTCCATCGCCCAATCCTTGATTAACCAGCACAATGGCTTGATCGAATGCGAAAGCGAACCCGGACACACGGTTTTTTCTATTTTTCTACCCATCATGGATCAGTCCGATAAAACAGCGCTCAGCCGTTGAAGGGCTTGTTTGGATAATGATGACCACCTTACGATATGGAGACGATCATGCCACTGCCAGATAAAGTCTGGATTGTCGATGACGACAAATCGATACGCTGGGTGCTTGAAAAAGCCCTGCAAAAAGCCAGCATCGAAACACGCTGTTTTTCCAATGCCGCCGATTTATTGAAAGAATTGGGGCGCGATCTGCCGCACGTCCTGATTACAGACATCCGCATGCCCGGCATGGACGGCTTTGAGCTGTTAAAGAAAATCCAGCAGGAGCATCCGTCCTTGCCGGTGATCATCATGACCGCGCATTCCGATCTGGAAAGCGCGGTATCGGCATTTCACGGCGGCGCCTTCGAATATTTGCCCAAACCGTTCGACGTCAATGAAGTCGTGGAAACAGTGCACCGCGCCTGCCTGCACAGCAGACAGCAAAACAACGTGCAATCGCCGCCGGAGGGCATGGGCGATACGCCGGAAATCATCGGCGAAGCGCCCGCCATGCAGGAGGTGTTCCGCGCCATCGGCCGGCTGGCCCGTTCGCATATCACCGTGCTGATCAACGGCGAATCCGGCACCGGCAAGGAATTAGTGGCCAAGGCCCTGCACCGCCACAGCCCGCGCGCGCAACAGCCTTTCGTGGCGCTGAACATGGCCGCCATTCCCAAGGATTTAATGGAATCGGAACTATTCGGCCACGAAAAGGGCGCGTTTACCGGCGCCCAGGCCCGCCGCATCGGCCGCTTCGAACAATCCAACAACGGCACTCTGTTTCTGGACGAAATCGGCGACATGCCGGCCGAATTGCAAACCCGCCTGCTGCGGGTATTGGCGGACAACGAGTTTTATCCCGTGGGCGCGCACGCACCGATCAAAGTGAACGTGCGCATCATCGCCGCAACCCACCAAAACCTGGAAGCCCTGGTTGCGCAAGGCCGGTTCCGCGAAGACCTGTTCCATCGCCTAAACGTGATCCGCATTCATATCCCCCCTTTGCGCGAACGCCGGCAGGATATCGGCTTGCTGATGCGGCACTTTCTCTATCAAAGCGCCAAGGAATTAGGCACGGAAGTCAAAACCCTGAAACCGGAGGCCGAGGCCTTTTTGAGCAACTTGCGCTGGCCGGGTAATGTCCGCCAATTGGAAAACACCTGCCGCTGGCTGACGGTGATGGCATCGGGCCGGGAAATTCATATCGAGGACCTGCCGCCCGAATTGAGCCAAAGCCCCGCCGAACCTCACGGCGAAACCGGACCGAACGCATGGGAAGATTTGCTGCAGGGCTGGATTAAGCAACAATTGGCCACCGGCAAGCATGACATCGCCAAACAGGCCATCGCCAGCGTGGAAACCCTGTTGATTCAAACCGCCCTGCAACATACCCACGGCCGCAAACACGAGGCCGCGTTGTTACTGGGTTACGGCAGGAATACCCTGACGCGCAAACTGAAAGAGCTGGACATAGAGGACTAACCGCGCCGCCATTTAGAATTTTTATCTGTTTAAAACATCGGTGTATACTCCCGTCACTTGAATCAACCATTTTCAACACGGCAGGGTTTAAATCTCATGGCAGATAAAACGGTAAGCAAACATCTGGTCAATCTTGAAAAACAATTTGCCACGACAGACCCTGTGTTGCAAAAAGCGGTGAAAGTGTTCCAGGAGCTGGACGAACTGGAATTCGAAATGGCGCTGATAGACCCCGAGGAAACCACCGCCCGCAGAAGCTCCTGGTGGCCTCTGATCAGCACCCTGGGCGGTTACTCGCCCGCCAAATCGGAATTTTTAAACCGCTTTCTCGGGGTAACATTACATACCACCCGGCACAAATTCACGGTCTTGCAATACACTCCGCAGACCACCAGCGCCACCCTACCCGGCACCGCGCTGGACGCCGACCACCGCCTGCCTTTTTATCAGATCAGCCGCGACATGGAGCAAACCAGCCCCGGCGAAGGCGGCAAGGTTAATAGTTACCTGGAATTGGTCACGGTCAACAGCGGCAAATTAAAGAACAAACTGATCGTCGACACCCCGGTATTGAACCCGGCCGCCGAAAACGCCGCTAACGGCTTATTGCGGCAGCATGTGATCGCCATATCCGATCTGGTGCTGGTGTTTACCGATTTGTTCGAAGCCGATCCGGAATTCAACAAAGACGTCGTCGCCGGCATCGTCAAATATCAGGACACCAACAAATTTTTGTTCGTCATCGATCATTCCGAGCTCAACCTGGACCCGAACAAATCGCAGGAAATTATCGCCGCCTGGCAGCGGCGTCTGGCCGAATTCGGCATTTTTACCGGCCACTACGTGGTGCTGTCGCAAAACGGCGACAATTCGCAAATCGAACAACGCATCAACAATCTGAATAACGACCGTTCCTACCGGATTTTAGAGTCGCTGGAAAACAGCATCCGCGCGGTCGACGATGTCGTGATGGACGAAGTGGAATCGGCATTGACCCTTTGGAAAGAGCGTTGCAATGCCACCACACTGATCGTCCTCAGCTTTATCATCATGCTGATCTTGTTTGCCGAAATCGCCGTCGGCATCTTGGACCTGTTTTTCGACCCCATCATCGGCCCGCTTATCGTGTTGGCCCTGGCGGCGATTCTGACCCCCATCCACATCATCGTCAGCCGGGTGCACGCCAAATTTATTATCAACCAACTGCATAAGCGCCAAAAGCAATTGAACCTCAGCGAGGATTTATCGGGCCTATTCGAAAAAAGCCTGAGCTTCTGGCGCGTGTTATTACCCATCACCCAACCGGTGGGTAAAACCAAGAAAAACCGCAAAAAATTGAACCACCTACTGGAACAAACCAAGGATTTGGTGCAGGCCTTGAACGACCAATTCAGCCGCAGCCAGTTTCAGGACTACCCATCCTCTTACGAGGTACAATCAGGCGAAGACTATTGATTATTTAATGCGTGGCCTTTATGGACATTATCAAACAGTATCTTGCTCTGTGTTGGTTCGATGTCTCACCGCTAGAGCTGCCCAGATCGGCATCATTTTTTAAAAAGAATTTAATTTTTAATTTTTTGATGTTCATGTTCATCCATTTCAATATGACGGATGATTTTGAGTCGATATCGGAAGTCTTTATCGAAACCCTGTTAAACCTGAGCTTCATCGCCCTGACGCTCTGGCTTAACCGCTCGATGCACACCTTTATTCAAGTGGCGTCGGCGATTTTGTTCTGCGAAAACTTCACCTCGCTGCTTATATTGCCCATCATGTTCTGGGCAACGGTGGCGGAAGACTGGTTGAGCTACGGCACGCTGCTGATCATCATATTGTGGAACTGGGCTTTGATCGGCGCCATTTTCAAAAAGATATTGGATATTAACGTGTTTGCGGGCTTGGTCATGTCGCTGTTTTACCTGTTGTTCAGCTTCGGCGGCGGCTTTGCCGTCAACAGTTTTTTGACCGGCTAAGCCCACCGTCCGCCCAGTAAAATCCCATCTTGATCGACCGCCCAAATCTTTCTTATTGGACGCGAGCGGGCATGCTTGATTATCGATCTTGTCCGGGGGCGCATGAATACAGGATTAACGAAATCAATGGAGGAGACCTCCATTGATTTCGAAACCATTATTATTCCTTTTGCTCGTCAACCGGCGCGGCGATCTCACTGGGATCTTTTACCTCAACAGGTGCTTGTGCCGCTGCCACGGCAGCCTTTTTCGCCTCTCTCTCGGCAGCCTTTTTTGCCAGCGCAGCCTTTTGTTCCGCGGCCTGCCTCGCGGCTACCGATCCGGTTTCCGCTTCGGCCAATACCATTTCGGTGCCAGCCTGGGTCAGTGCCGGCGTTAACAGCAGCGCTAATACGCAAACACATACCGCCGATCTAATTTCTTTTGTTTTGATATGCAACATAAACACCCCTTTTGGTCAAAATAGTTATTTCCAGATTGGTACAGCTCGGGAAGCCCCGACAAACGATAGAGTCGGACTGGATCGACCCAGCCCTACTCTCCCCCATCCTTATTGTAATTTCCCCACTTCTTACTCTTACACCATTAATTCGATCATTCATTGCCGAATTCGGTCAAAATCGACTCTGCCCACCCTACGTTGGTTTTGAAAGTCCACGGTTCAAACCGGGAGTTTTGTATTTTTTACTACCTTATCACTCTGTTTCGGTTTGAGTACGACGCCACCCAGCGGTGGCAATCGCAAACTAATGGAGTACGGCAGATTCATCCAGGGGATGGGATCGGCAGCGATTGATGTATTGAACACATTGCTACCGTCGTAGATATCGGCATCGGAATTGAAAATTTCTTGATAGTCGCCCTCGAGCGGCACGCCGATGCGATATTGCTCCCTGACCACCGGAGTAAAGTTGAGTACCACGACCAATTCGTCCGGACCGTCCTTGCGCCGGTAGCTGATCACGGATTGCTCGGCGTCGTGGCAATCTATCCAGTCGAAGCCTTGATGATCGAAATCGTGCTTATACAAAGCAGGATGGGCCTGGTAGACGGCATTTAAGTCTTTCACCAGCATTTGCAAGCCTTTGTGGTGCGGGTAATCAAGCACATACCAGTCCAGTTGGCGGCTGAAATCCCACTGGCTACCCTGGCCGAACTCGCAGCCCATGAACAACAGTTTTTTGCCCGGATAGGTGAACATCATGGTGTACAGCAGCCGCAGATTGGCGAAACGCTGCCATTCGTCGCCCGGCATTTTATTCACCATGGCGCCTTTGCCGTGCACCACTTCGTCGTGCGAAAAGGGCAAGGTGAAATTTTCGGTAAAGGCGTACAGCATGCCGAAGGTTAATTTATCGTGATGGTAGCGTCTGTGGATGGGGTCTTCCTGCATGTACTCGAGGATGTCGTTCATCCAGCCCATGTTCCATTTCATCGAAAAACCCAAACCGCCCACCCAGGTGGGCCGGGTCACGCCCGGCCAGGCGGTGGATTCTTCCGCCATCATCACCGTGCCCGGATGCTGCTGATGAGTAACCGAATTCAATTCCCTGAAAAAATCGATGGCCTCCAGATTTTCGTTGCCGCCGTATTGATTCGGTATCCATTCGCCGTCTTCGCGGGAATAATCCAGGTACAGCATGGACGCCACCGCGTCGACTCGCAAGCCGTCCAGATGAAATTCCTCCAGCCAGAAAATCGCGCTGGAGAGCAGAAAGTTTTTTACCTCGTTGCGGCCGTAGTTGTAGATCAAGGTACCCCAGTCGCGGTGTTCGCCCTTGCGCGGATCTTCGTGCTCATACAACGGCGTACCATCGAAACGGGCCAGAGCAAATTCGTCTTTAGGAAAATGCGCCGGCACCCAGTCCAGTATTACGCCGATGTGGTTTTGATGGCAGGTATCGATGAAAAAACGGAAATCGTCCGGCGCGCCAAAGCGGCTGGTGGGGGCGAAATAACCGGTGGTCTGGTAACCCCAGGATGCGTCCAAGGGATGCTCGGTGACCGGCATTAATTCGATATGGCTAAAGCCAAGGCCTTTGACATAATCGACCAGTTGGACGGCTTGCTCGCGATAGCTTAAAAAATTGCCTTCCGCATCCTGTTTCCATGAACCCAAATGCACTTCGTAGATCGACATCGGCTCATGCAGCCAGTCATGCCCGCCCCGGCCGTCCATCCAGGCTTGATCATTCCACCGGTAGCTTGCTTCCCGCACTACTATCGACGAGGTTTTGGGCCGCAATTCGAATTGCTGGCCGTAGGGGTCGGTTTTGGTCAGCACTTGGCCGCTATCGCGGTTCAATATCTCGAACTTGTACAGACAACCCGCATCCAGGCCGGGATAAAACAACTCCCAAATACCGCTACCGCCCAAGCTGCGCATCGGATGGCAGCGGCCGTCCCAGCGGTTGAAGTCGCCGACGACGCTGACGCGGCCGGCGTTGGGCGCCCACACGGTAAACAAGACGCCGGGAATATTATCGACACTGTGCAGGTGCGCGCCCATCTTCCGGTAAGCATGCCAGTGTTTGCCTTCGGCGAATAACTGTCTATCGAAATCCGGCAGCTGTACGCCGAAATCGTACGGGTCATAACCACCATGTTTGCCGCCGTCCTTATCGACCCAGTCCAGTTGGTAATGGCCGAATAAATCGCCGGGCTTGGCCAGGTATTCGAAAAAGTCGGTGCCGGGCAAGCGCGGAATTTCCGGTCCGCCGTTTGCAAAACCGACGGTTTCCGCGTAGGGCAAATAGAGTTTGATTTTTACAAATTGACCTTGCGGGTGACGACCCAAAACCGAGAAGGGATCATGATGCCGGGCTTCCTGGATTTTAATCGCATCGGCATCGAGCGTGACGGTTGATATATTTCCCATTTTGGCGCCTCAAGGTCAAAGGATAATGAGCCTTGATGTTACCAAATATACTTGCGGTTGATAGATTATTCTTCTATTGAAAACAATCTTGAAAGCGAGCGGCGGATAAACGCTAATGGATTGCAGCCATTTCATGCAGTTGAATATTGATAAGCTTGATTGCTGCCTGTATCCCGGCAAACACCTGGTTGACATGCACGCCGCGCGTTTTGCGCAACTCATTGCCGCAATCCCAGGTAATCACGCATTCGGTCAACGCGCTGGCGTGACCGCCCTTGGGAATGCGAATTTCATAATCGGCCAGAGCGGGCAAAGTGTAACCGTAATGGGAAAGAACCTTACCGATAGCGTCGATAAACGCATCGAAGCCGCCGCTACCGGCCCCGGTGGCCTGATGCTTCTCGCCTTTCACATCGACGCGCAGGCTGACGGTGGATTGCAAATCCATGCCGCTGTTGATGGCGCAAGCCAACAATTTGATGTGCTGGTAACTTTTGCTTTCCAATACGTCGGCGATGATAAACGGCAGATCGTCGGTAGTAATGGTTTGTTTGGCGTCGCCGATACTGACGATGCGCGCCAACACTTTTTTTTGATCCTCTTCGGAAAGATCCAACTCCAATTGTTCCAAGTTTTTTTTCAGCGAAGCCTTGCCGCTCATTTTGCCCAGCGCATAACTGCGGGTACGCGAAAAGCGTTCCGGCCCCAACTTGGTTTTATATAAACCGCCTTTTTGATCGCCATCGGCATGGATACCGGCGGTCTGGGTAAACACGTCGGCGCCGACTATCGGCGCGTTGGCGGCAATGCGTTTGCCGGAAAAATTTTCCACCATGTCGCTGATGCGCACCAAATGGCTTTCGTCTATAGCCAGCTCCATGCCCATTTTATCCCGCAATACCACCGCCACTTCGGCCAAGGAGGCATTGCCGGCCCGCTCGCCCAGGCAGTTGATGGTGCAATGCACCGCGCTGACGCCCGCGCGCACCGCCGCCATCACATTGGCGGTGGCCAGGCCGTAATCGTTATGCGGATGGAAATCGAAATGCAGCTCCGGATAACGCCGGCACATGTCGCCGAGGCTGCCGAACACCTCATCCGGCGCCATCACCCCCAAGGTATCCGGTAGCATGAAATGACTCACCGGGCTGTGTTGCACCTTATTCATAAAGCCGTACACATACTCCGGACTGTCCTTATAGCCGTTCGACCAGTCTTCCAGATACAGATTGATTTTCAGGCCCTGTTCGTGGGCATAACCTATGGTTTGCAGCACATCGGCGCAGTGTTGCTCCAGGGTTTTCCCCAACTGTTCCCGGCAGTGTTTCTCGCTTCCCTTGGCCAACAGGTTGATCACCCTGCCGCCGGTGGATTTGATCCAATCCACGCTACGGGTATGATCGACAAAACCCAGCACTTCGACACGCTCGGCAAACCCCTCTTCGGCCGCCCATCGATTAATCTGGCTGACGGCTTCTTTTTCGCCCTCCGAAACCCGCGCCGAGGCCACTTCGATGCGGTCGACCCGCAAAAACTGCAGCAAGGCCTTGGCGATGCTAACCTTTTCCATCGGCGTAAACGCCACGCCCTGGGTCTGCTCGCCGTCTCGCAGGGTAGTGTCCATCAGCTCTATCTTTCTGCTAGCCGCGGCGGCGGATAAATGTGGAATATTCATGATTGACCAATCTTTAAGCTAAGCTGGACATTTTCGCTTAAATGACGGGCGCTTGGCAACGCAAGGCCTTTTTCGTTCCGGGGCGTAAAAGGTCGCGGGTTTGTTTTCCGGCAACGCAGGAGGTTCAAAGTAAAGTAAAATGACAGGTTTAAAATGTCCAATCCATTAAAGAAACAAGCATACAAATGAAGCATTATAAAATCGCAATATTGGCCGGCGACGGCATCGGCCCTGAAATCACGCAAGAAGCCGTTAAGGTGTTAAAAGTCATCGAAGAACGTAACGACGTCACATTCGAATTGCTGCCCGCCGCATTCGGCGCTTGCGCGTATTTCGAATCCGGCTCGGCTTTTCCGCATCAAACCAAAGCCATTTGCGACGAAGCCGATGCCATTTTGAAAGGCCCGATCGGTTTGAGCCACGAAGACTCCAAACGCATTCCCATCGACGAACAACCCGAACGCGGCGCGCTGTTGCCGCTACGTCGGCGTTACAACACCTATGCCAACTTTCGTCCGGTGTCGCTGCCAAAATCCCTGGCGCATTTTTCGCCATTAAAAGCGGAAGTCATCGGCGAAGGCATTGATTTAGTCATCGTCCGCGAACTGGTCGGAGGCCTGTATTTCGGCGAGAAAGAAATGGGCGTCAACGATGCCGGTTTACGCTATGTGCGCGAAACCCTGGAATACGACGAAGCGCAAATTTATCAAATCATGCAGCAAGCCTTTAAACTGGCCAGTAAACGCCGGAAATTGCTGCACAATATTCATAAAAGCAACGTGCTGAAATCCAGCGTGCTGTGGAATGAAGTGATGGAAGAAGTGGCGAAAGAATATCCCGACGTGCAAGTCGTCAACATGTTGGTCGATGCCGCCGCCACCGCGCTGTGCCTGAAACCGACCCAGTTCGACGTGATGGTGATGGAAAACATGTTCGGCGACATCCTCAGCGACCAGGGCGGCGGTATCTTGGGCTCGTTGGGCTTGATGCCTTCTGCTTGTATCGGTCCCGATAAAGCTTATTACGAGCCCTCGCACGGTTCGGCGCCGGACATCGCCGGCAAAAACATCGCCAATCCGTATTCGATGATAGGTTCGGTAGCAATGATGCTGGAAAACAGTTTTGATATGGAAGCGGAAGCTAAAAACGTCTGGGCGGCGATGCAGGGCGTGTTTGCCGACGGTTATTCCACCGCCGACCTATCCAAACCCGGCAGCGGCGTGACCATGATCAGCACTGTCGAATTCGGCGACAAAGTGGTGGAAAAACTGCGGCAAATGCCTAAGGTTTGAGGATAGCCCGGAAAGGCCGCTTTGCTGCCGGCCTTTCCCCCCAACCGCCCGCCGGACCGCCTTATCTCGCTACTCCAGCCGATTACTCCGGCTTGGGCTTAACCCCGTAATAACCAGATAACACGTTATAAGCCCCGCGCATGCCTTCCTGCATGGCCGCTTTTAAAGGTAGGCAGTCGCTACTCCATTGCTTGATTTTATTGTCGAAATAAAAAGCCCAGTCGCCCTGCCAGCATTGGCCTTTTCCGGTGACCCTACCGGCCATGACCGCCGGCACTTCGTAGCGCGCGGACACAGCCAGCAAATTTCTGGAATCCGCCCCCAATACCTCGCTGACTGAAATCCGTTGCTGTTCCTCCAGATCGAGCATTGGAAATATGACCGGCACCCCCTTAATTTTGGCAGCCAGTGCCAACGCGCTTTCAAAATCTGGCATAGTCTCGGGGTTATAAAACTGCCGTTTGCCGTCTTCATCCACAACCAGCCAGACCAATGTATCCGGCCGGATTTCGCTCCAAATCCCGACCTGGCTTTTGCGCATGACTTCCAATAACTGGTCTTCATCGAACTCCACCCGGATTAAGCGGGCGTCGCCGGCGGAATATTCGTCGGCGGCGATTAAAGAATATTGAAATTGTTTGACGTAATGTTGGGCGCCGTTGAGAACTTCTTGCACCGCAGGGATTTTGGCAATGTCATCCGCCACCAACACCCTGTTCAATACCCCGTATAAAGCCTGTTTGATCGCTTGCTCCCTATCGGCGGCCGACTGGCTGTTGGCAATTAATTCAATTTCATACAAGCCTTTGACTTCTACAGCCCGCACCGGCGCCACGGTCAGGCAAGCTAGTAAAAATACCGGCAAACACGCTTGTTTTCCCTTTGTAAAAATCATCGTTTACAGCCTACCCTGACGGTGTATGAATTGGAACTATAGTACAATATCGGTTGATTCAACCTTAACTTTAGCAAGAGGCCCACATTGAGCGCAGATCAGCACGATAGCCTAAATTATAAGAGCGCGGGCGTCGACATTGCAGCCGGCAATGCGTTAGTCGACCGCATCAAACCTATCGCGGCCAAAACCCGCAACGCCGGTGTGATGGCCGGACTCGGGGGCTTCGGTTCGCTATTCGAACTCCCCCTGGACCGTTACAAAAACCCGGTTTTGGTTTCCGGCACCGATGGCGTCGGCACCAAATTGAAACTGGCGCTGGACCTGGACCTGCACAACACGATAGGTATAGACCTGGTCGCCATGTGCGTCAACGACATCATCGTACAAGGCGCCGAACCGCTGTTTTTTCTGGACTATTTCGCCACCGGCAAACTGGATGTCGATACTGCCGCAGCCGTCATAGAAGGCATAGGCCAAGGTTGCGAGCAAGCGGGAGCAGCGCTGGTGGGCGGCGAAACCGCGGAAATGCCCGGCATGTATAGCAATGGCGATTACGATTTGGCCGGCTTTTGTGTCGGTATCGTGGAAAAAGACCGCATCATCGACGGCAGCAAAGTCAAAGCCGGCGATAAATTGATCGGCATTGCCTCTTCCGGCCCGCATTCCAACGGCTATTCCTTGATTCGTAAAATCATCGAACGTAGTGGTTTGGCATTAACCGATTCCGTTAACGGCAAGCCATTGGGCCAAACCCTGCTGACCCCCACCCGGATTTACGTAAAACCGCTATTGGAATTACTCAGAAAAGTCGATGTGCATGCCATGGCCCATATTACCGGCGGCGGTATCACCGAAAACCTGCCGCGCGTTTTGCCGGAAAACTTGAGTGCCGAGATCAAACTGGCAACTTGGCAATTGCCGGACATATTCGCTTGGCTGCAACAACAAGGCAACGTGACCTTAGCCGACATGCTGCTTACCTTTAACTGCGGCGTCGGCATGATTGTTTGTGTCGACGCCGCCGATGAAGCCGCCGCCCTGGCCTGTCTGGCGCAACAAGGCGAAACGGTCTTTAGTCTGGGTGAAATAGTACCTATCAATGGTTCCGAGCGGGTTATTTATAGCTAAAGCACCGCCAGACACAACAAAAAAGGCCTTCAATTATGAAGGCCTCCAGTCTGCATTGAAGGGTTAACCGGCTCCGTTTGCAGGCTAAGTTGACTCGAGCCCCTGGCCCGGTCTCCGTATAACCGACACATACACAACTACTGGTATGGCCGCCTTAAACCGTTTTTTTCCGGGAAACGCCGATCAAGCCTAGCAACGCTGATCCCATCAAAAGATAAGCGGTGGGTAGTGGCACAGAGGTGACGGTTGCGCGCCTCGTTCCGTCCAGCAGCAATCTAAATTGCCCGTCCCACGCCAATGGCCCGCTGAAATTCAGACGTAAACTGCTGATGCTGGAAAATACATCGCTATTGGAAAAATCATCGAAATGGACCAGAAAATCGTCTACGCCGGTAAACGTTTTAGCGCCCGAACCGGCAACGCCGTTAACAATAATCTCGGCGCTAACATTCAAGTCAATTCTGGAAACTTCCAACAGAAGTCCCGTACCGAATTTCGTTAAATCAACCGGATCGAAGTTCCATAGGATAGAGGCCTGCCCTGCCGATGCGGGACCATTGTCGATTTTCAACAGCCCGTTTTGCGACTTGATAGTAATTTTCGACCCCGAATCGCTGGTAGTGGCTTCGCCAATAAAAGTGCGGGAAACATTCGATAAGCCGGTACCGGTAAGCACCGTTACAGTGTCGCTGGTTGCGCCCGGCTCGTCTCCTTCGTCATTGAGACGCTGATATTGGGAAAAATCATCCAGGGTCAAGACACCGGCAAAAACCACTTGACCGGTAAAGCCGTAGACCAATACCCAGCATATAGCCAGAGTTTGCAACATTCGATTACGCATTTTTCGTCCTGTGAGATTGTTTTATCGTTAATCCGCCAGCTTCGCGGCGTTCATTACAACACGGCAGAACCTCGATCGACCTAAAGCCGCCAAGCCCAACGTCAGCAGGAAAAGCGTTGAAGGCTCGGGCACGCTGTTGCTAGCCGCCGTCAACGGACCGAAGCGGGCATCCCAGCTTTGAGCGCCGCGAACATTAAGCCGCAAACTGGTCAGATTGTTAAAGGCATCGGGACTTGAGAATTGGGCAAATCCGATTCCATATAGGCTGTGGCCGCCCAGATTGGCGAAACCGAATACTGACGTTCCATTGGCAATCAACTCAATTTCCGAACTCAAATCGATAAAGTCGATATTGAACAAAAAACCATCGGCCATGGACGTCAAATTTATGTCATCGAAACTGTAGAAAATACTGGCGGTTCCGGTGGAATCGCTATCGTTCAAGATATTCAAAAAACCGTTCTTTATACGTACCTCGGTTTCAGCGTCATCCGGGGATGCGTTGGCGGTTATGGTACGGGTCAAATTATTCAACTGAGTTCCCGTAACAGCCACCGGACCCGTAGTACCGTTCAGGACAGATTGCGCCGTTGTAAAATCGTCGATCAATACCGCTGCCTGGGCATCGCCCATAACAACCGCCAATGCTAACAATGGCACTAATAAGGGGTTCCGTTTCAACCAGTTCAATGTCTTGCTCCGTATGAATAGTCTAAGATTTCCGGCAACCAGAAAATGCCGGACACCTCAACCATTAAGCACGTAACAAGCCATAAAGTTAATTTTTATTTTCAATCAAAATCTTACATATTTTTCGCCTGTTTTATAACTCCGCTCAATGCCATTTTTGTCAGCCGGCCTGCCAGCCGAGGCATCAGTATTTGGCAGTGTTCGGCGCCCCTCCCTAACGGAACGAGAAAGGGGTTTTCTTTATGGACCCGGGCGACGCAAGGCTTCGCGCGCGTTAGAAAAAACGGCTTGTTCTCCGCAGGCTCCGCCGGACGCCTATCCGGTTTTTGGGCAAGCTCCGATTATGCCGGCAGTTGTGCGGTGACAACCAAACCAAGCACCGGCTCAATAAATTCGTTTCGTAACACGGCGGTATCGATGCGATCGATACGGTAACCGGCATCCTGTAGAGTACGCCGAACATAGGTTTCGGAATGGGCGTACCGGCCTTGTACATTTAAGCGAAAATCCGTCTCCGCCCCGGCCGGCTCCAGCTTTTCCACCGTAAAAATAAACCAACCGTTAGGCTGCAATGCCGATACCGAGGCAATCACCGCCGGCGCTAGATCGCCGAAATAGCAAAACGTATCCACGCAGGTAATCGCATCGAATAACATCGAAGTTTGTAAGAAATGCGCAGTCAATTCCGCTTCATATAATTCATCGTATACTTTTCTAGCCTGCGCCTTAACCAGCATTTTGGCGGACAAATCGACACCGGCCAATAGCTTAACCAACGGCCTGACCAGCACCCCGCATAGCCCGGTACCGCAACCCGCGTCCAACAGTGCCCAAGAAGCCTGCTCCGGTTTAATCTGTTGCAATGCCTTATGCACCAGTGCGGGCGCTTGATAATCGAGCGTTTTTAAGATGTTATCGAAACTGGCGGCAAAACGGTCGAAGGTTTCCCGCACATATTCGTCGCTGGCCCGGACCGGCATTTCATTACGGGTATAGGCCGCCAGCAGGTGCTGCGCCGTGGGGTTGTCCGGGTCGAAATCCAGCCATTGTTTCAAAACTTCGACACAACAATCCAACTTCCCCATCAGATAAAAGGTGCGGGTCAAGCGCTGATAGGCCATGGCGTCGGCCGGATGCATGCGTATCGCTTTTTCATACATCGCCACCGCTTCGTCGTAGCGACTTAAATTGCGATAGACATTACCCAAATTCTGGTAATGGTGGGCAACATCCGGCTCATAACCAATAGCCTTCAACAAAAAGTCTTCCGCTTCTTGGGCTCGCCCCATTTCTTTCAAGGCAATACCGAGATTGGCGCAAGCGGGGGCAAACCGCGGATTAAGTTCTATCGTGCGGCGAAAACACCGCTCGGCCTGTTCGGGCTGTCCGATCTGCAAATAAATGTTGCCCAGGCTATTTTCGGCATCGATATAGTCCGGCGCCGCCTGCAAAGCCTTTCTTATCCACTCGGCTCCTTCCTCGGCAAACCCCAGTTGATTTCTCAGCATACCGAAGAAATGCAATAAATCCGCATCGTTGGGCAAAATATCCAGCAATTGCCGGTAAATTATTTCCGCACTCTGCAACTGATTGGCTTGGTGCAAATGCACGGCAAACCGGAATGCTTCGTCCAGGCTCATTTCCTGTTTAACCGGTTGAATATTATTCAAGTTTTTATTTGGCTGGCCCATGCTTTAAATTATCTCCCCGTCCGGCAATATCTATTCACTCCTGCTCTATACCGCGCGTATCAGGATCGACGATAAAGTTTCGCCCCTTCTCGTCCTTGATATGGAGCTTTCCACTAAAAAAACCTTTGGACATGGACACAATAAAAACGTCTTGAACATCGCTTTCCAGATCGGGATCATAGGCAACGTCATAGACCTTCAACAGCCATAGCTCTTTATTATTGGCCGTATCAAAAGCAGCAATATACCCACCATTCTGTCTTAAGCCGCGTTCCTTGCCCCAGTGGATCACTTCATACCGAACGTTACCGATCACGACCGGATCGATTTCCGACGGCCCCAAACGCTTAGCCGTTAAACCGCCACTACCCGGCTCATCGTTTTGGTTTGGCGAAGACGGGTCGGCCAATGCGCCTTCCATTCCGAGCGCTACCACATACAATATACAAACCACGCGCATCAACATACCTAAGCTCATGCCAAACCTCATTCCCGTAGCGCTTAATCCGAAACCACCGTCCGCGTATTCGTATCAACCGTATATTGGCGTCCACGCTCGTCGGTGATTTTTAGCTTATTGCCGAACCAACTCTTTTTCATGGACTTGATGAACAAATCCTGCACATCGGATTCAAGATCGGAGTCATAGACAATATCGTAAATCTTAAGCGTCCATAACTCCTCTCCGCTGGTTTTATCGAATGCGGCGATATACCCTCCATTTTGAGCAAGCCCTCTATCCTTCCCCCAATGTATCGCTTCAAAACGCAGGTCTTTGATTGTCACGGCCGGCACATCCTTAGGCCCCACCCTTTTTGCCATTAATATATCTTGATTGGTCATGCTTATTGCCCTCGCTGATATTCGATTGGCTACACTTGCTTGGTGCAGAATTATTTCCAGGTATTTGCCAGGTCGGAAGCCGATAAATAGCCCGCCAAGTCCAGCATGAAATATCCCCAACTATCCGCGTTGTCTATTGTTTTGGCGAAGGGTAGCTTGGCTTTATCCGGCTTCAGCCCAGAACTGTCATACCGGTGATCTTGCGTACTCACCTCGTGATGAGACAATTCATGCAGAATGGTTTCCGCGCAAAGCCAAAGTTTTCCGCTGTTGCCTTTCAGCCGGGTAAAAGCGCCTTCCAAATAAATCACCGGAAATCCGCCGCCTTCTCCACCTCGAAACGCAGCACCAAAATAATCGTTCCGCTGCTTGCGCCAATCCAAGTAGTCGGTAAAAACCAGACTTGTTGAATTACATGCGGCGCAGATTTTTTTGATGCCGGCGGAGAGCTTGCTAATCGCGTCGTTCATTTCAGTATCGCCGCAAGTTTCGTCTAAAAACCAGCGCTTGATGATCTTTTTGGTATCTTCGCCTTTAGCATCAACCTTTATCTGCGCATCCATGGCTATTTTGAGCGACAAACCCAACGCATCGCACATTAACCCGCGCTCTTCGTCGCTAAATATCTCTGTTTCGTCGCCCAACTTGGAAGTTGCCGTTTTTTCGTTGCATCCCGCTAATTCGGTAAACACATCCTTGTTGTGTTTCTTAGGAGGCGAATAAACCCAAACATCCTGCCCACCTTTTTTATGCGCGTGGTAAACATGCTTAACCATCTTCAAAGCCGCCGCCCGTTCAGTCCAATTACCAGGCGAAAGCTTATTCTGTGCCGCGTTACAAATAACTTCGCCCGGCCCGCCCCCTAAAAAGAACACCGCAACAGCGTTCGTATGCTTGGCATCGTCGTGAATTTTTTTACGCAATTTTGCCGGTAAATCGGCGCGTCCGGCATCAAACCCGGAATCGCCGAACATCAAGGCTATTGGGCAAGTTTGGGTCAGATATTTGTCCCAATCCGGTTCGGCAAACTTTTGTTTAGTCAATACATCCTTAGCCTTGGCATAAACGGGTGTAAACTTACTCATTATCAAACTCCAAATTAACCAGTTAAATCATTAACATAAGCGAAAAAACGAATAACGTGGCCGGTCCATTTTTATTCCCCAACAATGAATTCAATATTCCCCAACTCAAGGCACTTCGCGAATGAGGACAGCCCAGATTTCGCCTTGTTTAACTCGGTTACTTGCTAGGCTACGTGTTGGCATTTAGTGGTTTAACCTTGTCCTACAAGACTTTTAACGGCTTTTTTAATCTGCTGCCAATGTTCGCTACTTAAAAACTTCTGAGACCCTTTTAAATTCTCCCCACATACCTTTGCTTCATGGTTGCTATCATTTATTTTAAATTTCGTACCGCCATGCACGTGTAACTCGTATTTCAAGTTATCTTCTTCATACCCAAATCGAACTATAAAATAAGTCGTGCCGGCCAAGGTAACCCTCCAATCATCATATTGCCGGGTATCTTTATTAAATTTCCCCCATACGACCAATTGTCCGTTAGCGGCTGCCAATAACAATGCCTGTGTTGCCCGCTCTAATTTTTCTGCATTTGTGCCAGGCATATAGCCCCCGATTTAATAAATTAAAACAATAAGATGAATAAGTTATCCACTAACCTTTTACCAAGGTTGCGTTTTGTTATCGCAAAAACCTCTTACGACTTTTGTTTAATTCCATGCCTAGATTCCCCATCGCACCATTCTTTTCAAGAGGAATCCGGAGCAAAAAATCTTTGATTTAACTTCACTCTACTCAGAGTTATTACCCCAGTTATACGAGTTTCGTTCGTGGTTTATTGCTTTGCCAATCCACCTCACTGGTTAATCTAAATTGCAGTAGCTGTATTTAGAGTCGGCACTCCTTATAATTAATTGGCTAGGCTTTTTTTCTTTGCATCAACGCGTATTTCCATTGCTGCCTTACTGTATGCAGCTGCCCAATAGACATCTTCGAGTTTGGTGCTTTTTCCGGATCATGGTAAAAAATATCGCTGCCGTCCACACCGATGATGACTGACGCATGTCCGTATGTTTGGCCGCCATGAGTCTTCATCCAATATAAAAAAATCGGCCCCCGCTCACGAAGCAAGGTTTCAATCTCAGCCGTGGTATACACATGCGCTGTTGCGCAATTCGCAACAGGCTCCAGTTGCTCCCGAGCAGCCAACAGATCATGGTGATTCGCACAGAGCGTATTGGCTTCAGCAGAGCCTGTCGCATAGTGCCCGGCCAATCCGTCCGCCAAAGCTTTCTTGAAAAGCTCTGGTAGACCTTGGCGCGGACCGGCCTCAAAATAGAATCCGACCATACAGGCGCTGGCATACCAGCAACCGGTGGGATCGTCGCGTCCAGTCCCGCCGATATCCAATTGCGTTACGAATGGAACATTAAGAGTTATGGCCATTTACAACCTCCTTCATAAAAGAAATATCGCTTGGTTCGAAACCATGCTGCGTTTTGTTGCTCTAGCACTGGACAGGGCAAATGTGTTGTTATTCAAACCCATATCCGAACTCCCCGTCCTGCACGGTGACATGCACTCGTTCGATCGGCTTGCCTTCCACCATGCGGACCAAAAACTCCTCGCTGATTTTCGGCAATACGGTATTGGTCAAAATCGCGTCTATCATCCGTCCGCCGCTTTCCAGTTCGGTACAACGGCTGGCGATCAATTTGATGACTTCGTCGTCGTAGGTGAACGGCACTTTGTGGCTTTCGGCGATGCGTTTTTTGATACGGCCAAGTTGCAGGCGGGCGATGGCGCCAATCATTTCGTCGTTGAGCGGATAGTACGGAATCACCACCAAGCGGCCCAGCAAGGCGGGCGGGAACACTTTTAACAAGGGCTCGCGCAAGGCCTTGGATATGCCTTCCGGATCGGGCATCAATTCCGGATCGCTGCAAAGGCCGGCGATCAAATCGGTGCCGGCGTTGGTGGTCAGCAAAATCAGGGTATTTTTAAAATCGATGACCCGACCTTCGCCGTCTTCCATCCAGCCTTTGTCGAACACCTGGAAGAAGATTTCATGCACGTCCGGATGGGCTTTTTCCACTTCGTCCAGCAGCACCACGCTGTAGGGCCGGCGGCGCACGGCTTCGGTCAACACCCCGCCCTCGCCGTAACCGACATAGCCTGGAGGCGCGCCCTTCAAGGTGGAAACGGTATGCGCTTCCTGATATTCGCTCATGTTGATGGTAATAACGTTTTGTTCGCCGCCGTACAAGGCTTCGGCCAACGCCAACGCAGTTTCGGTTTTACCCACCCCGGAGGTACCGGCCAGCATGAACACGCCGATGGGTTTGTTGGGGTTGTCGAGCCCGGCCCGCGAGGTTTGAATCCGCCGGGCGATCATTTCCAATGCATGGCGTTGGCCGATGATGCGCTGTTCCAGATTGTCGGCCAGCTTCAGCACCGTTTCGATTTCGTTTTTCACCATCCGTCCGACCGGAATACCGGTCCAATCCTGCACCACCGCCGCCACGGCCTGATGATCCACGGTCGGCAAGATCAACGGCGATTCACCCTGGAACGCGTGCAGTTCGGCTTGCAACGCCCTTAACTCTTCCAGCAAGGCCTGCTTGTCCTCGATCGATTCACTGGCCGGTTGTGCCGTAGTGTCCGCGCTTGCATCTGTCGGCTTGGCCGCTTCGTCGACGGCATGCCCCGCCGCTCTGAGCTTGGCGCGTAAACCGAGAATTTTTTCGACCAAACCTTTTTCGGTTTCCCAACGGCTTTCCAGTTCCGCCAGACGGGATTTTTCGACTTCGAGCTTTTCGGTCGCCTCCTGTTCGCGGCCGGCTACTTCGATACCCACGGTTTTCTCGCGGCCGATAATGGCCAACTCGGTATCCAGGGCATCGATGCGTTTGCGGCAATCGTCGACCGCCGGCGGCACCGCATGCTGGCTGATGCCCACCCGGGCGCAAGCCGTATCCAGCAAGCTGACGGCTTTATCCGGTAATTGCCTGGCGGGAATATAGCGATGCGACAGTTTTACGGCCGCTTCCAGAGCTTCGTCCAGTATCAAGACTTGGTGGTGCTTCTCCTGTACCGATACCACGCCGCGCATCATGCGTATGGCTTTTTCTTCGCTGGGCTCCAACACCTGCACCACCTGGAAACGGCGGGTCAGGGCCGGGTCTTTTTCGATATGTTTCTTGTATTCCGCCCAGGTGGTTGCCGCAACGGTTCTGAGGGTGCCGCGCGCCAAGACCGGTTTCAACAGATTGGCGGCATCGCCGGTACCGGCCGCGCCGCCGGCGCCCACCAGGGTATGGGCCTCGTCGATAAACAGAATGATCGGTTTCGGCGACGATTGCACTTCTTCAATCACTTGCCGCAAGCGGTTCTCGAACTCGCCTTTCATGCTGGCGCCGGCTTGCAGCAAACCAACGTCCAGCGTGCGCAAACTGACATCCCGCAAAGACGGCGGCACGTCGCCGGCGACGATTTTTAAGGCAAAGCCCTCCACGACAGCGGTTTTACCGACCCCGGCCTCGCCGGTGAGTATCGGGTTGTTCTGCCGGCGGCGCATCAGAATATCGATCAGTTGCCGTATCTCCTCATCGCGGCCGACGATGGGGTCGATTTTGCCGGTGCGGGCTTGTTCGGTCAGGTCGACGGTAAATTGTTTCAAAGCTTCCTGTTTGCCCATGGCGGCCGGCGCCATCGCGCCGCTGGCTTCGCCGGGCGTGGCGCCGGATTGAAATCCGTCGGTCGCCGCCAAGCCGTCTTCGGGCGAACCCGCAACAATCCGCGCTAATTCGTCCGACAACGAGTCGGGCTTGATCTTTTCGAATTCCTTGGAAATGCCCACTAATTCATTGCGCAGCGATTTGGTTTTCACCAAACCCACCAATAAATAACCTGTGCGCACCTGGCTTTCGCCGAACATCAGGGTGCCGTATACCCAGCCCCGTTCAACCGATTCCTCGATATGCGGCGAGAAATCGGAAATAGCGGTGGAACCGCGCGGCAAGCGTTCCAGCGCATCGGTGACATCCTTGGCCAGACGGGAGCCGTCCAGGCTGTATTGTTTGATGATGCGGTGCAAATCCGAGTCCGGCAATTGCAGCAATTGATTTAACCAGTGCACCAGCTCAACATAAGGATTGCCCCTGAGTTTGCAAAACACGGTCGCGCCCTCGATAGCCTTGTAGCAGACCCGGTTTAATTTTCCAAACAGTTTGACTCGGCTAATTTCTGCCATCGCTTTTATCCTATTGGTGGTTGTATTGAATGAATAAAATTATGTTTTACCGGCGGCAAAGAACGGATTGAGGGTTAAATCGTCGGCATCGCACGGACTCGGCCGCGGTCCCAGCCACATACTCCACCCCAATCTTGCTTCACCGTTCATACTGGATCGAACAGCCTTGGCGGGCACGCCCAAACTCAATTCCGCCGGCACTTCATGTTTGTGAAGAATCAGCTGAGCATCCCAAACCAATTCGTCGCCCAGAAAATTGCGCACCGTGGCGGCCAATTTGGCCAAGCCCGCCGCTCCCGGCAACAAGGCCAGATACTGGACCAATTTCAACGGCCCCAGTACGATTCTGAATTTATGCTGGCAGCCCCAGACAAAAGCCCCCAATAATGCCGACTGCCCCAAGGTGGCCAATTCCGGCGCATAGCCCAGACGGCTGTGATCGCTAGGCTGAATCTCCATCCATTCGCCAATAAATTCTTCTATGCGGACCTGGATCGATAAAATGTCGGCAATAATCGCCTGCAAACTGTCCGGTGATTTGGTCTGGTTGGAAAAATGTCCGGCGTAATAAAATTTGGCCCTGTCATCCAGCGCATCGCGGCGCCGAAAAGCCTCGCCCCCCAAACCCAGCAGCGAACCGACATAAAAGCCGAACCTGTCCGCTTGCGGCCTGTCGTAGCTGACTGTCGGCCGGGTATTGGCCCAAGCCCGGTAAAATAAACCGATCATCCGGTGGTGAAAAATGTCGGCGAACCGCGCCAAGGTCGGATCGTGATGGTTCCTTAAGCGCTCTCTGGCATATTCGGTCAAATGCAAGGGCAAGGGGCCGTTGGGACCGAATAACCCCAAAAAGTTGACGGCCAGTCTGGGTACTCCGGAGCCCCCCACATGGCAAGCCGCTAATGCCGAGGCCGGAAATTGCAATTCGGGCTCTTGAGACAAACGGACTGGATCCTCGCTCAGCTTAACGGCCGTTCCCAGCCGGGGTTTGTCGGCGTTCAACGCTTCAAGCCAGCGTAACGTTTCAAAAAAATCGAAACGGTACGCGGCCTGTTCCAACTCGCCGATCAAAACGTGTGTCGGCGTCCGATTCGGGTCGGCCATCGTGCCACCTCTCCGCGATCCGTGGTGCGGATGACTGTTTCGATAAATGAATTAATGGATACGTAGCGGGTAAAAAACTGGTCCAAAACCGTACCCATCAGGAAATAGCCGCCGCCTTCAAAGGCGGATTCGTCCAGCAAAACCGTAATCTCCAAGCCGCGTCCGAACACCATGGGTCCTTTGGAATCGATGCGCCTGACCACATTCTTGGCATTGACCGAGATAACCCCTTCGATTTGCTTTTTGATGGTGGGCTCGCGATTATCGGCATACAGACTTAATAATTCGCGTAAGGCTGCGGCCCCCTGCTTAGGATCGCTATCGATCAACGATAAATAATTCAAAGACAGGTGATTAATTAACCGCCAAACGCTTTCGCCGGCATAGGCTGCGGGTAAAGGCCGGGTAGGGCCGGCAATACAGCGGATCGACTTTACCGGTGCGCTGATTTGCAGGCTAAAATCGGTATCGCCCAAACCTACCGGCATCACCATCGGCAAATCGCGGTTGGTGCAAAGCGTTTCCAGGCCCAATTGGTTGATTCGCGGCGAATAGGGGGCTTGCTCGGTATCGACTATGGAAATAAAACATTCGCTGCCGATATAGCTGGAACGCATACCCTTGCGGCGTTGTTTGGACGACAAAATGCGTTTTTGCCGCCTCAGTATGTAATAGGCGGTTTCGGATTGATTCTGATAGACGCTTTTCGAGCCGTAAAACGGCAAAAAGGTTTGTTCATTACGGTCTTCGCCGAAGCCCGCCACATGCTCGACGCTGAAAACTTCGTAATCCATCGGCCGGGTGCGGTCTACCAGCACATGATATTCCGACTGGCGGTGATCCACGTGCAAGCGGTCGGTGCGCTTAGGGAATAAATTAATGGCCGGCACGCAGAACAAGGCCAGATTGGCTTTATCCAACGCGTTAATCAGTTGCGCATCGCTGCGGTCCAACAAGACGAACAACTCTAGCTCATCGGTTTGACAATCGGCAATTAAAGACGACAGCCCGGATAATTCGGCGAACAAAAAACGCTCGGGGAAGGCAAAATATTCCTGCAAAATTCGATAGCCATCGAAGGAACGCGGGGTTTGCCGGAGCATGGCTTCGTCTTTTTCGAAGCCCAAGCCACGCACATGTTTTCCGCCGGAAAATTTAACCTGGACTTGCGTACCGTTATTGAATTTGCAAGCCAGGGCTTTGGAGTTGGCCAATAACTGCTCATACACGCGATAAGGCGTCGCCCCGATGCCGCGTAAAAACAGCGGCAAGGTCTCCAGCGCCAGTTGGTTAAAACGCACGCCGGCCGTACAACGTAAAACGATACGGATAGCGCCTTTAACATTGTGCAAGTGCTTGGGATCGGCTAGGCCGCAACTGGAAACAGCCGCTAAAGACGGCAAATATTCCACCTGGCCGATTTCCAACGGCCACAGTTGCAAGGGATATGCGGTTTGATATTCGCATGCCGTTTGTTCGCCCTTGGCGATTTGGCTGCGTAACGTGCTGCCCTTGCCTATCAAAAAACCTTCCGCCAGACTTTCTTCCGTCAAATCGGGTTTAAATTCGACCACGGTCATCGACGGCGTAGCGGCCAAATAATGCGGGTAGATGATTTCCAACAGATGTTGGGTAAAGTTGGGGAATTCGGCGTCGACTTTTAACTGAACCCGGGCCGCCATAAAGGCAAAGCCTTCGAATAAGCGTTCGACGTAAGGATCGGAGCATTCGAAGGCATCCAGACCTAAGCGGGCGGCAATTTTGGGAAATTCGCTGGCAAACTCGGCACCGACTTCGCGTACATGCTGCAGTTCGCGGTTATAGTAATGAAGCAGACGCGGATCCATGGCTAACCGCCTACTTCCTTAACCGTAACTTCGCCGGTCTCCAGATCCAAATCGCTACGGATAAACAGGTGTACCGGCAAGGGTTGAGCCCATAAATCGCCCTCGATTTTGAAAGACAGCGAGTTCTGGCTCATTTGTTCGCTGGCAACGATGATTTCGATCCTAAGCGAATCCGCTAAAATCCTGGGCTCGAAATCGACGATGGCTTGTTTTAATTTGCGCTCTAAATTACCGGCGTCGACGCTGCTGAAGTTGGTACCGGATAGTGCCGGTATGCCGTAGTTAATGACGGAGCGCGCCACGTAAGGCGCGGAGGACAAGTCTTCCAGGGCTTCAAAAGCCGTGGTGTTTAACAGCCAGCTGATATCTCTTAAAACGCTTTGCCGCAGTTGCCGGTAGGACATGACACGCTGCTCGCGCGATTCGGACTTTTCAGTCGGTGCATAGTCGGTCAGCCGGTCCAACAAGGATGGCTGCAGACGCTCTTTAGCAACAAGCTCCGCCATTTTTATTCGACAGTTGCGGAATTAAAAATTAATTCTCGAGTATCCAATAAAGCATGTTCGCCATTGTCGGTTATCAAAATACGCTGCCCCAAACCGAAGTAATGACCGGCCCCGGGCTCCCGCCATTCGGTTTTACGCGCCAATCGCAACGCGGCGTCCTCGGCGTTTTCGCTATCTGGGTAGCGGGAAGGAATTAAACCGAACGCAGCACCGCCATTAGTCCAGGTAAATTGGGCCGGCAGCCAGACCAAATCCCGCAGATCGGCCGGGGCTTCTATCTCTATTTTGGCGATCCGATTAAAGGGAATCCAGTAATAACGGCCATTGACAATCGCTTCCGTAACCGGCCCAAGCCGGCTATCCGAGTCGGCAATCCATTCGAACGCCTCGCCATTAAAACTGCCGGACGAGGTTGGCGCCTGCTCGAAAGCCTGATCGCGCAACTCTCCCGCTTGGGTAAAGCTGGATTGCGCCGACAACTTGCACGCCTCAATCAATAGCGCAATCCATTGTTCGGGCTCGCCGAATACCAAAGGCGAAGTTTCACCCTTAAAAACTTTCTCGCGGAGTAATTCGCAACGAATGGCTTCCCGATAGGTTTGCACCATCGCCAAATTCGCATTGTCCAAATTACCGCAGACATTGAGCTGATTAAGCGCCCGATCCCACTGCCCGTTAAGCGCCAGTAGCTGAAACAAAAACACCCGGTGCTTCGCCACATCCGGACTTTTACGCACCTGATCCTGTAATTGCGCCAGCGCGTCGTCCAGGCGTCCGTCTTTTAAGCTAATTTCCGCAGCACTTGAAATCATAAGCGTCCAAACTCTTTATAAATGAAACGCCTGCCC
>NZ_JANIBK010000044.1 GCF_024505165.1 Methylomonas rivi | reverse complement strand
GCCGCCGGCGCCACCCGCTGCTGCGCCACCCGCCGCGCCGCCGGAAGTTCCGGATACTTTCAAAGGCCCGCCGCCTTGGTTAAAGTTGCCGCGCCCGATCAAAACATTACAGACATCGACCGCCCGGGCATAGTTGATCTGGATATTTTCGGTTTTTAATGGCTCCAACTGCTCATATATCTTTCTGGCTTCCAGTTCCTTCTCTTCCAAGACCTTAATTTCTTCGGTAGGCCCGATCAAAATGACGTTGCCGTTTTCCCGTTTGGACAACCCGCGCAGCTTCATGACCACATCCAATACTTGGTCCCATGGCACATCGTTGACATGCAAGGCAATGGAACCCGTTACGGAATCGGTAGTGATGATGTTGATTTCCTTACCTTCCTGGGTTTTGATATGGTCCGCAAGTATCATCAATACCGCCTTGACATCGATTTCCTGGAAATTCAGCGATAATTTGCTACCGATATACGGGGTTTTTTCTTTAAGCTGCGCCTCTTTTTCGGCGGGCGTCATGGGCCTGAATTCCACCGTCAATAAATTATCGGCCTGATAAGACGAATAATCGTAATTGGGGTTATTCGGTGTGATGGTAACGGTAACGCCTTCGCCGCGCGGCGTGGCTTCGATTTTTTGCACCGGCGTAGCGAAATCGGCCACATCGAAACTTTTGATCAAAGCCTCGGGGATTTTGGTATTCAAGAAATTCAAGACCACCTTACCGGCGGTTTGTTTCGCATCCACCACCGTATTGGGTGTGGACAAACCCAACAATAACCTGCCTTCGCCGTTCGGCCCGCGTCTAAAATCTATGCTTTTAATCGACTGTTCGGGTAGAAAACGGCTGAGAGCGGTTTCTTTTGCCGCGCTGGTTTGCACGATTTTATTGACCGCTGCCACCGATCCCGCCGATTTCAATACGACGTAATATTTGTTGCCGTCGATTTTGGTTTCATACGGCACTTTTTCGGTCAGATTGATGACTACCCGGGTCCGTCCCGATGCCTCCACCACATAGACCGTATTGGCGGCGCCCTGATTAATCGGAAAACTCTTTTTAGCCAGATTGCTTTTTACACCTTCAAAATCCAGCGCCAGCCTGGACGGATTATCGGTCTGAAAAATTTTCGGCTCTACGGCGGCCCCGCTCAACTCCAATTGAATTTGCAGCTGATTGCCCGCCAGAGTTGAAAACTCAAGATTATTGATCGCCGTTTCATCGGCCCAGGCTGAACACATCCGCAACATCAAAATCAACATTAACAGCCATCGGTGAGCAAACTGGCCCTGTAAATTCCCCATCATAATGTTTTGCTTAATTCTCATGTCTGTAACCTTTTTACTCAACCAATGCTAATGTTGCTTGTTGTTCGCGCCAGGTGCCGGGTTTATCGGGCACGATTTCCATTAATTCAATTTTGTCTTCGAGAATACGGATAATCTTGCCGTAATTTTGTCCCATATGGTTGCCTACCTGAACGCTATGTATTGTCCCGTCCTTGGCCCTGATCAAACCCCACAAGCCTCGCTGGTCCTTCAAGGTGCCCATCATCCGCAAAGAATCCAACGAGAAAGCTTCCAACTCCTCCTTCCTGCGCTCGGTATCCGGACGAATGCCGCTGACACCCGAAACGTCAAGCCCCGCATCATCCATATTTTTTTCGGTGGGCCGAAAAGGATCGCGCAAGCCTTCCGGTTTGAATACAAAGCTTTCGACTATTTTTTTCTCGGGCAAAGGTTCGATGGCGCCTTTCGGCCGCGCTTTGACATCTTGTATAAAGTTGGTCAGATCGTTCACATCGCCGCCCCCGCAGGCCGTCATCAATCCCGACAAGGCGGCCAGACAGGCCAAGCTTAACGATTGTTTAGGAGAAAATGATTTGCGTGCGAATAACATCATTTACCCCCTCTTCTTTTGGGCTTTTCTTTAACAGCACCCTCCTGCTCGCCCTCATTGTAGGTTTTAATAACCGCCGACATGGCCATGGCGCCTTTATTATCCTTATTTTCTTTTTCGCCTTTACCAAGTGGCGCGATATTGACATTATGGACCGTGACAATTCTGGGTAAAGACGCCAAACCGCTCACGAACAAACCCAACTCTTCGTATTTTCCCACCACCTGAATATTAATCGGCAGTTCGGAATAGAATTCTTTACGCACTTCGCCGCTGGGTTGAAACAGTTTAAATTCCAAACCGCTGGCCAAGCCGGTCTGGGAAATATCCACCAATAAATTAGCCACTTCGGCTTTGGTAGGCATCTGTTTCAGCATATCCCCCAGGGAAGACTCGATTTGCTCCAACTGGGCCCGGTAGTCCGGCAAATTAATGGCTTTTTTCTGTTTGTTTTCAAAAGAGGTTTTCAGACTTTCCTCCTCTTTTTCCAACACCTCGAGTTCATCGAGCTGCGGGATGCTGACGTAATAAACATCGGCGATAACAACCAGCAACGACACAATACAGCCGGCGGCAATTTTTATCGGGGTAGGCCAGCCACCCGCCGCATTAAGATCCCAATTCACTTCAGATAGGTTCATTGCGCAACTCCCGCCCGATCGTTATCCGCTTTTTTTCCTTGCTTGGCCGTCATGGAAAAATCGTTCATTTCGCCATTGTTTTTACCTTGACCTTTAATGACGCTCAACACCGGTGAATTGAGCCAAGCCGAATTTTCGATGGCCCGCATGTAAGCCGAGACCCGGGCGTTGGACTCCGCCTTGCCGTCCAGGGTTAGCGTCGCCTCAAGTTGGGTGAATTTGGTTAGATAAACGCCTTCCGGGGTAACCTTTGCCAGCTCGTCAAACAAATGCACGATTTCGGGCCGGCTTTCTTGCAGTTTTTGAATCACATCGATTTTGGTCAACAACTTGTTTTTCTTGTCTTCGATATCTTTAATTTCCGCAATTTTCTTATCCAGGATGGCGATTTCATTTTTGAGCATTTGATTGCGGAAATTCTGATGCTCTTTTAAGCCTTCGATGTACATATACACCAGAACCAGCAGCAAAGCCGTTGCTAACACGGCGGCGCCTATCCCCGCCGCAAAATCCTGTTGTTTTTTCTTGCGTAGCTCGTCTCGCCAGGGAAGTAAGTTAATTCTTGCCATTAATCGAAACTCCTTAACGCCAAACCGCAAGCTATCATCATGGCGGGCGTATCGTTGCTTAAACTCTGTGGCTTGACGCGATTGGAAAGCGCCATATTGATAAAAGGATTGGCGATATAAGAAGGTATACCCAAATCGCGTTCGACTAATTTTTCCAAGCCGGCAATGGAAGCGCAACCTCCCGCCAGGATTAAGGCATCGACCCCCCTATTCGCGCTGGAGGAGACAAAAAACTGTAATGAACGGGCAATCTGCTGCAGCATGGCCTTTTTAAAAGGCTCCAATACGTCGGGGATATAGTTATCGGGCAGCCCGCCATGCCGCTTGGCGAGCCCGGCCTCTTCATAAGACAACCCGTAACGGCGCTGAATTTCCTCGGTAAGCTGGCGTCCGCCAAAACCTTGCTCGCGGGTGTAAATGGTTTTGCCTTCATGCAGAATATTCAGCGACGTCATGGTGGCGCCTATATCGGCAATAGCCACGGTTTTGTTTTCGACCCTTTCGGGCAATTGATCGACTAACAAGGTAAAGGCATTTTCCATCGCGAACGCTTCGACATCCACAATGGCGGCTTTTAAGCCGGCATAAGCCAAGGCCTCGACCCGGTCTTCTATGTTTTCTCTACGCGAAGCCGCCAACAATACATCCAACATCTCGGGATTGTTTTTTGAGACCCCTTGCACATCGAAATCAAGATTAACTTCATCCAACGAATAAGGGATGTACTGATCCGCTTCGACCATGATCTGCTCTTCCATTTCGGCTTCGTTGAGAGACGCCGGCATGGATATGATTTTGGTCATCACCGATGATCCGGCCACGGCAACACATGCGCGCTTTGCCCGGCTGCCGGATTGCTTGACCGCCGCCTTGATGGCATTACCGATCAATTCCACATTGGTAATATTTTTATCGATAATCGCGTCTTGCGGCAGCGGCGCCACCGCATAGCTTTCAACCTTGAAGCGGGCGCCGGTTCGACTTAATTCCAACAATTTAACCGCTGCCGTGCTGATGTCTATGCCAAGCAAAGCGGACTGATTCCTGTTAAACCAGCTCATGAATGAAACCTATTAAATCCTAAATATATTAAAAGGATCCGCGATCTTTCTAAAAAAATTTGCAGAATCCAACTTTTGAGCAAGTATAGATAGGTTTTACAATTTTCACACCCCAAGCAGGCGGTAATTTCGAACTTTCAGTTGTCCCCCTTAACAAAAGCGGGTATTTTGCCGACCATACTAAACCCGATTAAATTCTGAAATCCGTGCCTATAAGGAAAAAGCCCAAACCCCAACGTTTGATTGCAACACTGTTCAAGTGGCTTTTTTTTGTTTTTTCTTTATTGCTAATAGGCTTGACTGTCGCTTGCTATTTTTTCATCCTCGAACTCAGCAAGGAACTGCCCGATATCGGTAAATTAGAACACGTTCAATACCAGATGCCGCTTAGCATCTATACGCAGGACAATTTGCTGATCGGCCAATATGGCGAAAAAAGGCGCGTCCCGGTCACAATCGACCAAATCCCTCACCGACAAATTCAAGCCTTTCTCGCCGCCGAGGACGAGCGCTTTTACAGCCACCCGGGCGTGGATTACAAAGGGCTGTTACGGGCTGCCAACCAATTATGGACCACCGGCAAAAAAACCCAGGGCGGTAGCACCATCACCATGCAGGTAGCGCGTAACTTTTTGCTCAGCAAGGAAAAGACGTTTTTACGCAAGTTAAAAGAAATTTTGTTAGCCATTCAAATCGAGCAACGTTATTCCAAGGATCAAATCCTCGAGCTCTACCTAAACAAAATTTATATGGGACAGCGCGCCTACGGGCTGGCCGCCGCCGCCCAAACCTACTACGGCAAAAACCTGGATGGGCTGAAACTTTACCAGCAAGCCATGATCGCCGGACTACCCAAGGCACCATCCGTTTACAACCCAATCGTTAACGCCGAAAGAGCGCTGGAAAGACGGAATTATGTTTTGAGGCGCATGCTGACATTAAACTTTATTCAACCCGCCGAATATCAACAAGCTATTAATACTGCCGACGACTCGGCAATTCAACCGAGCGCTATTGAATTCAACGCCCCCTTCATCGCTGAAATGGCCCGTCAGGAGCTGGTGGACAGGTACGGAGAAGACGCTTATACATTGGGACTAAAAGTCTATACAACCGTTTCATCCGCCTTGCAGCAAGCCTCGGATAAAGCCGTGCAAAACGCATTGCATGAATATGACGACCGCCACAGCTACCGCGGGCTGCCGCATAAAAAGTATAGCCCCGGCACTGCCTTGCATACCCTGAAGTCCCTGGGCGATTGCCGGCAAGCAGTAGTGGCAAGTGTAACCTCGGCCGGTATTACAACCACGCTAGCCGACGGCTCCTCTATTTCGATTCCCTGGAATAACGTCCCTTGGAAAACCCTCCAAACCCGCGCCAACAGCGCGGGCGGCATTATTTCGCCCGCTATAAAGCCTAATGATATTATCTGGATTCGGCAGCTGTCCGAGCAAAATTGGGTTCTGAGCCAAATACCCGCCGCGGAAGGCGCTTTTGCAGCCGTCAACCCCTATAACGGCGCCATATTGGCCATAACCGGCAGCTATGATTTTTATCTGAGCAGATTCAATCGCGCCACTCAAGCCAAGCGCCAACCCGGCTCCGGTTTCAAACCCTTCATTTATACCTCGGCACTGGAAAAAGGCTTTACACCCGCCAGCATCATTAACGACGCCCCCATCGTTATAGAAGACCCGTCACTGGAAAACGACTGGCGTCCGGAAAATTACACGCGTAAATTTCTAGGCCCTACCGCTTTGCGAACCGCCTTGCGCCAATCGATCAATCTGGTGTCCATTCGCCTGCTTCAGGACATTGGCATAGCCAATGCCCAGGAAACAGCAATGCGCTTTGGCTTTTCCCGCGAGCAGTTGCCCGCAACCTTGTCGCTGGCTTTAGGCAGCGGTTATGCTCCACCCCTTAGAATGGCTGCCGCTTATGCCGTATTTGCCAATGGCGGCTACTTAATAAAACCGTATTTGATAGAACGCATCGAAGACCACACGGGCGCAACCCTGTTTAAAGCCAACCCGGAATCGGTATGCCGAGAGTGTCCGGATGGCATGCAAAATGACTCCAATCCGGCGCCACGGGTTATTTCGGCGCAAATACATTTTCTCATGAACAGCCTGCTGCGCGACGTGGTCGAGAGAGGCACCGCAACGTTGGCAAAACAATTAGAAAGATCGGATTTGGCCGGCAAAACCGGCACAACCAATGACCAGCGGGACGCTTGGTTCAACGGCTTTACGCCGGATATTGCGGCTTCGGCCTGGATCGGCTTTGATAATTCGCAGTCATTGGGCAAGGGAGAAACCGGCGGCAAAGCTGCCTTGCCGATGTGGATAGCGTTTATGAAAACGGCACTGAAGGATATTCCGGAAAAACCGCTGGCCGTACCCGAGGGGATTGTGCAAGCATATATCAACCCCAACGACGGTCTACTACTGGAACCGAACGATAAAAACGGCATGTGGGAGTATTTTACCGCTGAAACCGCTCCGCAGCGATATTCCCAGCCTAAGCAACCGGAATTCGAATTTGACGAAGAGTGGCTGAAGGAAACGTTATTTTAGCGCCTAAAATAACTAATAGCCGCCCGCAGTCAGCAGCGGCTATGCAGGACAGCTGGTTAAACTTATTTACCGAATCTTTTACGGAATTTATCGACACGGCCGGAGGTATCCACCACCCGCTGCTTACCGGTGTAGAAAGGATGGCAAGAAGAACAAACCTCTATGTGTAAATCTTGCGACAAAACTGAACCTGTTTGAAAGGTGTTACCGCAGCCACAAGTGACAGTAATCTGTTTATATTCAGGATGAATTTCTGGTTTCATATTGCTCACATACCCGTTTTGGGCCACATCATAATAGAGAACTGCTTATGATAAAGCCTGCTTGAAGTTACCGCAATAAAAAAAACAATAACTTTAATTGCTTGCCTGATTTTTCAACCCGGCATTCTCGCCATCCGGCGGCATACGCATGACCAATGCAGCTAAAATAATGGCAGGAATACCTATTAGCGCCGCATAAACAAAAAAACCGTCATAACCGTAACCCGCCACAATCTCTCCCGAAAGGCCGCCAATCAGCTTCGCCGGCAAGGTCATCAACGAGCTGAACAAAGCATATTGGGTAGCAGTGTAGGCGCTATTCGTTAAACCGGACAGATAAGCGATGAACACGGCCGAGGCAATGCCGCCGCAGAGATTATCCGCGCTTACCACGCCAGCCAACAGATACACATTAGGCTCGACCACAGCCAGAACCGCGAACAACAAATTAGTCAGCGCCACAATGACGGCCCCGAACAACAAAGGCCGCATTATTCCGTAACGCAAGACAAAAACACCGCCTAGCGAGGTGCCCAGAATAGTCATGAAAAAACCGAATACCTTAGTCACATCGGCGATTTCTTTTTTACTGAATCCCAAATCCAAATAAAACGGATTTGCCATGACACCCATGGCAATATCGCTCATTTTATATAACGCTATCAAAAGCAGAATCACCACCCCGCGGCGGCCGTTGCGCTGAAAAAACTCCAGAAAGGGGCTGACCACCGCATCCAAAAACCAGCGCAGCAACCCGGCTTCCGTTGCCGCATGCAATGAACGCTCTAATGTTTTCTCGATAATTTGCGCGGCTTGATTAACACCGTGGACAGGTTCGCGAATAAGTAAAGTCGAAACAACGCCCACAACCATCAATGCCGCCATCGCCTGATAGGCAATTTGCCAATTGATAAATTCCGCTATGTACAGCGCACCCGCGCCGGCCGTCAACAACGCCAACCGATAACCGAATACATACGTGGCCGCCATTGCACCCTGGAATTTCACCGCCACCGCCTCTATGCGGTAAGCATCGATAACAATATCCTGAGTTGCGGAACAAAACGCCACCCAAACGGACAACCAAGCCAACCGCTCCAATTGACTGCCCACCGGGAGCAGACTCATCCCCCAAAGCCCAACGGCAATGCCCACTTGAGAAAGCAGCATCCAGCCGCGCCGCTTACCGAAAACCCGGGTTAGCAAAGGCAGCGGCAACCGGTCAACAACCGGCGCCCAAAACACTTTAACGGAATAGGCGACGCCCACCAAACTGAAATAACCGATAACGGCAAGATTGACTTGCTCATCCGCCAACCAAGCGGACAAGGTCGAGGAAACCAGAATAAAAGGTAGGCCGGCGGAGAAGCCTAGGAAGATCATACCCAGCACTTCAGGTTGGGTATAAACGGAGAAAGCTTGGCGCCAACTTTGCTGGGTTATTGCCAAACGCTTCCTCCTGTTGCCGATAAAACCACTAAGGCTCTAATTATCCGTTAATCAGATAATGCGCAACGATACTGGCGACGTAGCCGCCCGCAATTACCGGCGTCCATTTCAAGTGGCTGAAAAAGGTGTACTTATGATTGGATTGCCCCATCAATGCGACCCCGGCGGCGGAACCGATCGACAGCATCGAACCGCCAACGCCCGCGGTCAAGGTTACCAGCAACCATTGATACAGATCCATATCGACCCCCATGTTCAATACCGCAAACATGACCGGAATATTATCGACAATCGCGGAAATGATACCCACCAGAATATTGGCGGTTGTCGCGCCCAAACCGTCATACATACCGACGGACATTAATTCCAGGTAGCCGATATAGCCCAATCCGCCGACCGCGAATACCACGCCAAAGAAGAACAATAGCGTATCCCACTCGGCATTTTTGACCTTGTTGAAAATATCGAAGCCGTCGCCGCCCTCGACGCTGTAACGCACATGCAGCGCATGCCCATACAGCATCAGCACGGACAAGCCCAGCATCATGCCCATGAAGGGCGGCAAATGTAAAAACTGTTTAAAGCTGACCGCCGACACGATAGTCAGGCCGAACAAGCCGCAAATGATCAGCGCGCCCGGTTTCATTTCGACCGCTGCTTCGTCGGTTGCCTTGGGTTGCTCGTCCGGCACCGCTTGCCACATGAAGAAAGCCGGTACCGCATAATTCACGACCGACGGAATAAACAATTTGAAGAAATCGAAAAATTCCGCGTAACCGGCTTGCCAAACCATCAGCGTGGTAATGTCACCGAATGGGCAAAATGCGCCTCCCGCGTTGGCGGCAATCACCAAGTTGACAAAGCCGATGGAAATGAATTTCTCGTTGTCCGCGCCCACCGCCAACACGACAGCCCCCACCAATAAAGCCGCGGTCAGATTATCCGCAACCGAGGACAGGAAAAAGGTAATGATGCCGGTAATCCAAAACAGCTGCTTATAACCGAACTGTTTTCTGATCAGCCAAGACCGCAAGGCTTCGAATACATTGCGCTCCGCCATCGCATTGATATACGTCATCGCCACCAGCAAAAACAGCATCAATTCGGCATACTCTTTTAAGTCGTGCTCGAAGGCTTGATGCAACTGCTCGCCGGGTACGCCGGCTTCCTGCGCCAAAATCGCCACATGCGCCCAAATCACCGCGGCCGCGAAAATGACCGGCTTCGATTTGCGCAGATGCGTAAACTCTTCGGTCATCACGAAACCGTAAGCCACTATGAAAATCAGCACGGTGTAGATACCCCGCTCCGTTCCGGTCAGCCCAAGATTTTTAATCTCTTCAGCCATGGCTATTTCTGGCAAAAACAGCAAGCCAGCCAAAATCAAAAGTAAGCGCAACAAGATAACCCCCTTTACTTGTAAGTTTTAGTCATTATTAATAGTAAAAAAATCAGCGGGGCATGTTATCACCATACAATAATCTTTGTCATTTAATGCCTGCCGGTATATTATTCCAGCCCTTATCAAACCCGTCCCCACAGTAAACAGCAGTTCTAAATGTATCAATATAACGAGCAAGATCAAACACTTATTGAAGAGCGCGTTACGCAGTTCCGAGGCCAGACACAACGCTTCCTGAATGGCGAACTCGGCCCCGACGAATTCCGCGCACTCCGCCTGATGAACGGGCTCTATATCCAGACCCACGCCCCCATGCTCAGGGTAGCCGTACCCTACGGCCTGCTCGCCTCCAGACAACTGAGAATGCTAGCCAAGGTGGCGCGAGACTACGACAAGGGTTACTGCCACTTCACCACTCGCCAAAACGTTCAATATAACTGGCCCTCGCTGGATCGCGTCCCCGACCTGCTGGCCGAGCTGGCCACGGTACAAATGCACGCCATTCAGACCAGCGGCAACTGCTTGCGGAATACCACGTCCGACCATTTGGCGGGCGTATGCGTCGATGAACTTGAAGATCCCCGCCCATACTGCGAAATCATCCGCCAGTGGACGACCTTGCACCCGGAATTCGCCTACCTGCCCCGCAAGTTCAAAATCGCCGTCAGCGGCTCCGAACACGACCGCGCCGCGGTGCAACTGCATGATATAGGCGTCTACCTGGTCCGCAACGAAACCGGCGAAATCGGATTCAGGGTCCTGGCCGGCGGCGGCTTAGGCAGAACCCCCATCATCGGCCAGACCGTAAAACCGTTTTTGGAGAAAAAATATCTGCTGTCCTATTTGGAAGCCATTCTTCGCGTCTATAATTTACTCGGCCGACGCGACAACAAATACAAAGCCCGCATCAAAATTTTGGTCAAGGAAACCGGTCTGGAGAAATTTACCGCTCTGGTGGAAGAGGAATGGCTGCAAATTCGGGACGACATGCTGTTGGGCGAAGACCGCATTGCCGCCATGCAAGCCCAGTTTACCCCGCCCGCTTACGAATCCAACGCGAACAGCGACACCGGCTTGGCCCAACGTTTGACGGACGATGCCGCTTTCGCCAAGTGGTTTAAATACAACAGCGTCGACCATCGGATCTCCGGTTACCGCGCCGTTTTTGTTTCGCTGAAAGCCCCGGACTCCCCGCCGGGCGACATCGGCGCGGACCAACTCGATGCCTTGGCGAATCTGGCGGATGATTATAGCTTCGGCGAAGTCAGAAGCACCCATAGGCAAAATCTGGTCTTGGCCGACGTAAAACACGCCGATCTGTACAGCTTATGGCAAAGACTGGATGCATTAAAACTGGCCACGCCCAACATCGGTACCGTGACCGATATGATTTGCTGCCCGGGGCTGGATTTTTGCTCGCTCGCTAACGCCGGCTCGATCGGCGTTGCCAAGGAAATCAATCAGGCGCTCGACGATATGGACTACATTCACGATATCGGCGACATCAAAATCAACATGTCCGGCTGCATGAACGGCTGCGCCCACCAAAGCGTCGGCCACATCGGCATCCTGGGCGTCGATAAAAAAGGCGAAGAGTGGTATCAAATTACCCTGGGCGGCTCGTCCGAAAACGAAGCGGCCATAGGCGACCGCCTGGGACCGTCGGTGGCCAAGCATCAGATCACCGAGTCCATCACACGTATTCTGGATGTCTATGTGCAGCACCGCTTAGAGGATGAAACGTTTTTGCAGACCGTCAAGCGCGTAGGCCTGGAACCCTTTAGAGAAAAAGTTTATGCCAATCATTAAAAATCAACGGATTTTAGAAAACACCTGGACATTTGTGGAGGATGACGCCCCGTTGCCCGCCGGAGACATCACGGTATCGGCCAAACGCTGGACGGAAGATAAGGCCGCCCTGCTGCAACACACCGGCAAGCTGGGGGTAAGACTCGCGCCAGCCGACAATGTTGCCGCGCTCGGCGACGACTTGCCGGTCATTAAACTGATAGAACTGAATTTCCCGGCTTTCAACGACGGCCGCACTTTTTCGCAAGCCCGCCTGTTAAGAAGCCGCTATGGCTATCAAGGCGAAATTCGCGCGATTGGCAACTACATGACCGATCAGGTGTTTTATCTGCACCGGGTTGGCGTGGACTCTTTCGAGTTTAACAATCCCAAAGACATGGCGTTAGCGTTATCCGCCATCAAGGATTTTACAATCCGTTACCAAGCGTCCACCCGCTAAATCCGCCCGATTTTTAAGCCCACCCTTAAAAATCGCTAGACACAAAAAAACCGGCCAACCAAGGTGGTTGGCCGGTTTTTTATCGGCCGAACTTATCTGCCTTTCAGAATACTGACACCTTTGAGCAAGTTCAAGGCCTCGTGCAGCGGATAATCGCGTATATCGGCGTCCGACTCAGCGCCATCCGCCTCTTTATCCAAGCCTTCCTTGTCATCGGCATTTTCATTACCGTCCGGCTTCTTTTTCTCGCCGTTGCCATTTGACAAATGACCGGATAAATCCGCTTCTTTAATGGCATCAAACTTGGCTTTTTCCAACGCTTCCAACTTGACGCGCGCCAAAGTCACGTCCGGCTCTATGCCTTCGGCTTGAATCGAGCGGCCGGAAGGCGTGAAATAGCGCGCGGTTGTCAATTTGACCGCCCCACCGTTACTGGTCGGTAAAATGGTTTGCACCGAGCCTTTGCCGAACGATTTCTCGCCCATGATGATGGCCCGTTTGTGATCCTGCAACGCGCCGGCCACAATCTCGGAAGCCGATGCCGAGCCGCCGTTAATTAGCACGACAATGGGCGCCCCGTCAATGACATCGTCCGGCGTGGCGTTGAAACGCATTTCGGAATTTTTAATCCGTCCTTCCGTGTAGACGATCAATCCCGACTGAATGAAGGCATCGCTGACATCGACCGCGGCATTGAGCACGCCGCCCGGATTATTGCGTAAATCCAGAATAATGCCCTTTAGCGGCGCTTCGTTTTCTTTTTTCAATTCGTCGATAGCGTCAACCAAACTTTCGCCGGTACCCGATTGGAAACTGCTGATCCGCAAATAACCGTAGTTTTTCTCCAACATCCGGCTTTTCACGCTTTTGACTTTGATGATGTCGCGGGTAAGTTCGAATTTTAACGGCGCCTCCGCGCCTTCCCGAATCACGGTCAAGACAATTTTACTGCCCGGTTCGCCCCGCATGATTTTTACCGCATCCCCCAGCGTCATCCCTTTGACCGGCTTATCGTCAAGCCGCACAATCAAATCGCCGGCTTTAATGCCGGCTTTTTGCGCGGGCGTATCGTCAATGGGCGACACCACTTTGACAAAGCCGTTTTCCATACCGACTTCAATACCCAGCCCACCGAATTGCCCGGTCGTGCCTTCCTGCAATTCTTTATATTCTTCATCGGCCAAATAGGCGGAATGAGGATCCAGCCCCGACAACATGCCCCTGATCGCGTCTTCCAGCAGTTTTTTATCGGATACCGGCTCGACATAGTCTTGCTTGATACGCCCGAAGATTTCGGTGAATGTTCGCAATTCCTCGAAGGGCAAGGTTTGCGCGTCTTCGGATTTTAAGGAAACAGCGGCTCCTTTTTCCGCGAAAACGCTGCCGCAAATGCTGACCATGGCCCCCAGAATGAATCCAACCAATAAAATCAAAATGTTTGTTTTTTTCCGCATGTGTTTTAAAACTCCAACAACCTGTTTCCTAAAAGATTAACCCTTACTTGGTTTGCGACACCATTTTTCGGGATCGACGGCCCTGCCTTTTTGGCGGATACCGAAATACAGCGCGGCACTCGAGCGCCCGCCGCTACGCCCTACGGACGCCACTATATCGCCCGTTTTAACATAGTCACCGACACTTTTATGCAGACTCTGGTTAAACGCATATAGACTCATAAAACCTTTACCGTGGTCGACAATCAGCATCAGCCCGTAACCTCTCAACCAGTCTGCATACACTACCCGACCCGCCGCAACGGCATGAATAGCCGACCCCTCGCGCGCACCGATAACCGTACCATCCCAGGTGGTTTCGAAGCGCCGGCTACCGAACCGCTCAACAATGGCCCCTTGCACGGGCCAAGGCAACTGCCCTTGCAGTTCGGCAAAAACCTTCCCCGCCAAAGGCGGGCCTGCGCGGTTTTCTGCTTTGTTGGACTGAGCTTGCAGCGGCCGCTGCTCGGTAATTGCCGGTTTTTTTTCGACAACCGCTTCAGAAGGCGGAGTCTGCGGCCCATTATCATCAGTTTTCTGCAATGACGCCACTAAAGCCGCCAATTTTTCCTCGTCATGCATCAAACTTGTGAGTTGCTCCTGCTTGTGTAAGTAGTCCCGGTTGATTTGCGCCAACAAGACCTCCCTTTGCTGCTTTAACGCCTGCAGCGCGTCGGTTTCCTGCTGTTTCTTTTCCAAAACCGCTTGCAAGAGCTGGCTTTCGGTATCCTTCCGCGCCTCCAACTGCCGCAAAGTGTTGAAATCCTCTTCTATCGCTCGCAATTTCCGCAGCCGCGCTTTGCTAATGTAATCGAAATACATCAGCATGCGTCCGGATAAAGCCGGATCACGTTGATTTAGCAAAACATCCAGACCTTCTTTACGGCTCATGGCGTGGGCCGATTTGACCGCTCCCTGCAAACTCTTCTGCTGGGTTTGCAGGTCTTTTTCGGTATCGGCAATTTTATTCCTGACATCCAACAGCGCGTGCTCCTGCTGCCGGATTTCGGCTTTGACGGCATCCAAGGCATTGACCTGCTCGCCATATTGCTTTTCCAGCTTCCGCAATTGCTCGATCCGGACAGCTTTTTCCGCGGCCAGTTTTTTGACATCGGTGCCGACTTGTTGGATTTTAGCCTGCACCCCGGCCAACTCGCGCACTTTTGCGGCCTCGGGCCCCGCCCAAAGGACGGGGCTAACGCCTGCGCAAGCAAGCCAAAAACAAAACCTGATCTTCATAACCATCCAATTAAAGGGCGCCCCGCCAACTCCACAGACTTTTGTATATCCGGAGTCGCGCCCCGCATGGCAAACTTGCCATTTTCACGCCGCCGACACCGTTCTAAATTTTAAGTTTAAAGGTTTCGACCGATTTGCCATGGCGTTTAAAATCCCACCGACTTCTATTGATTCCATGGCTTAGGCCCGAATTTTCAGCCCCAAAAAGACGGCGCATTGACGCCCCATCCATTCCAGCTATTGATCATTACAGTCCACTCTGTTAGATTTGCTGAATTTTTGCGGCGGCTCAAGCGATATAGCTTCACTTGGCTTTACCATCATTATACAGTAGGTGTATGCTGGCGTAGCTGAAAATAGCCCGCGCCGGCGCATCGAATTTTTAGACGACCCTATGGAAGATAACGACGACCACATACTCTACAACGACAACGATATCAATCGAGCCGCTCGTTGCTTGAAAGCCATGTCCCACCCCTTGCGTCTGAAAATTTTATGCGTCCTGGGCGACAAATCGATCAGCGTGCAGGACATCGTCGAACAGGTTGGCACCAGCCAAAGCAATATTTCGCAACATTTGGCGATACTCAGAGATAAAGGCATTCTGGATTTTAAAAAAGACGCTAACCGCGTTTATTATTTTATCGACGATAAACGCGTTATTCATTTAATAGAAATGATGCGTACGGTTTTTTGCGAAACCTAATTCCCTCACCAATCCAATAACCAAACAACCCCGCGATGGACCAATATATCGAATTTGCAACCAACCATTACCTGCTGTCGTTTTCACTCGTCTGCGTTATATTCCTGTTGATTCAGGATTTGCTGTCGAATTCTTTTAACGGCTACGAAAGCATTTCCCCCTTGATTGCCGTCACCAAAATGAATGACGACAAAACGGTGGTTATCGATGTCAGGGAACCCAACGAGTTTCTGAAAAGCCATATCGAAAACGCCATCAATATCCCACTGGCCAAATTAGACGAGAAACTACCCTCGCTGGAAAAGCACAAGACACATCCGCTTATCGTGGCCTGCCAAACCGGCGCCCGCTCGGTACCCGCCTGCAAAACCCTGACCAAAGCGGGTTTCGGACAGGTATTTCTTATGCAAGGCGGCATGCAATCCTGGGAAGAAAATAAATTACCGATCAAAATCAGTAAAACGCACGACTAATATCAACCTAACCTGGCACTGAATCATGGCAGAAACCAACACAGCCGGCGAAAAGCAATTCGCCATCCAGAAAATCTATACCAAAGATATTTCTTTTGAAACACCTAACTCTCCTAAAGTGTTTACTCAAAAATGGGAACCCGCGCTTGATCTAAACTTAGGCACCCATGTCGAATCCCTGGAAAATTCGATGTTTGAAGTAGCGCTCACCATCACAGTCACCGTAAAGCTGGGGGAAACCACCGCCTATCTGGTCGAAATCAATCAGGCCGGCATATTCACCATTTCCGGCTTCAGCGAACAGGAAATGGGACCAATGCTAGGCAGCTTCTGCCCTAACATCTTATTCCCATACGCCCGGGAAGCGATCTCCGATCTAGTCAATAAAGGCGGTTTTCCGCAATTGATTCTGGCCCCCGTCAACTTTGACGCTCTTTACATGCAGCACTTGCAGCAGAGCCAACAAAACCAACAAGGCACGGAAGCCAAAACACTCAATTAACCGCGCATGCCCTCATCCATTAGCGTTTTGGGCGCCGGCTCGTGGGGCACGGCCCTCGCCATACAAGCGGCGCGGAACGGTTGCGATACACTACTATGGGGGCATAACCCGCAACATATCGCCGCGCTGAAACAGGCATCCGAAAACCAACGTTATTTACCGGGCTGCGCTTTCCCCCGCAATCTAGCCGTAACCAACGACCTGCGGCAGTGCGCCTTATTTAGCTCATTGCTGCTGTTATCGGTACCCAGCCACGCCTTCAAAGCCACCCTGCAACAGATAAAACCCTTCCTGGGCGATCAACCCCGCATCGCCTGGGCTACCAAGGGATTCGACAGCGGGAACGGCGCATTGCTGAGCGAAGTCGTGATCGACGTTCTCGGCCACGATGTCTTAACAGCCGCGCTCTCCGGCCCCACCTTCGCCAAGGAAGTCGCGGACGGGCTGCCGACCGCCATCACAGTCGCATCGGCCTCGCAAAACTTCGCCTCTCAAGTGGCCGCCATCCTGCATAATCATCGCTTTAGAGCCTACACCAGCAGCGATATTATTGGCGTCCAAGTCGGCGGCGCCTGTAAAAACGTGCTAGCCATTGCCGCCGGCATTGCCGACGGCCTCGGCCTGGGTGCCAACACCCGGGCGGCATTAGTGACTCGCGGCCTGACCGAAATCATGCGCCTCGGCACCCAGCTCGGCGGCCAGTCCGATACGTTCATGGGACTGGCGGGCCTGGGAGATCTGATTCTGACCTGTACCGACAATCAATCCAGAAACCGCCGCTTCGGCCTTGCCCTAGGCCAAGGCAAAGACCGGAAACAGGCGCTGCAAGAAATCGACCAATCCGTTGAAGGCATATCCGCCGCCAGAGAAGCATACCTGCTCGCACAAAAACACCATGTCGAAATGCCGATAACGGAACAAGTCTATAACGTTTTATTCAACGACCTCTCCCCCATTCAGGCCGTACAAAATTTACTGGCCCGAGAACAGAAACCCGAAAATTAAAAAACATCGTGCATATTGCACAATGCAATATGCACGCAAGCGCACTAGAAAATTACCCCATCGAACGCAGTCAAACCCGAACTGACATTTTTGTCAGATTCGACATCAAGATATTTTTTTAACCGCCTGATAAAAATAAACTTTATTTTTCCGCCAAACAAGCGCTTGCTTGCGCAAGTAAATTCGGCGTAAGTCATTGTAGAAAAAGAAAGAATTTAATCTGAATGTCTCTTGACTAACACCCTGTTGAAACTTATAGTGGTGCAAAAATGAGGTAAAGTGGTTAAAAAGGGATTTTTTCAGATTATTTTGAGGTTCATTTTGTTCCGAGGCATAAGTTCAATCAACCTAGATGCGAAAGGCCGCATTGCGGTTCCTACCCGTTACCGGGAGGAGTTACAAGACTGCTGCGAGCGTCAGATGGTGGTGACCGTTGCCGTGAATGACAAATGTGTCGGAGAAGCAGGTTGCCTGTGGCTTTACCCTTTGCCCGAATGGGAAAAACTGGAGCAAACCATCAGCAAGCTACCCACGCTCAACAAAATGGCCGGCAAATTGCGCCGCTTTGTGATCGGCCACGCCACCGAGTGCGAAATGGATGCGCAAGGCCGCTTGTTGATACCGGAAAAATTGCGCGAATATGCAGGCATGGACAAACAACTGTTTTTGGTGGGTCAACTGAATAAATTTGAAATCTGGAGCGATGCCGCGTGGCAGGCGAAAGAACAGGAGTGGCTGGACGGCAGCGATACCGAGGGGCTTGAAGAACTGGGCTCGCTGTCGTTTTAACGCCCATGCCGACACACCAGACCGTTTTATATGAAGAAGCGCTTGAGAGCTTAAGGATTAAAGCCGATGGCATTTACATCGATTGCACATTCGGACGCGGCGGACACAGTATCGGCATACTTAACAAACTGGGCGAACATGGAAAATTACTGGCGTTTGACCGGGACATCGACGCCATAGCCAGCATCGAAGCCAAAAATTTACTGACCGATCAACGCTTTCATCTGCATCACGGTTGCTTTGCGGATTTAGCGGCCGTATCGGAGCATTTAGGTTACATCGGCAAGGCGGACGGCATTTTAATGGACCTGGGGGTTTCATCGCCCCAATTGGATAACGCTGAACGCGGCTTTAGTTTTTTGCGTGACGGTCCATTGGACATGCGTATGGATACCCACCATGGCTTAACCGCCGCGCAGTATTTAGCCCAGGTTGAAGAACAGGATTTGGCGCGGGTTTTGTTTGAATACGGCGAAGAACGCTTTGCCAGGCGCATTGCCAAAGCCATTGTGGACCGGCGCCGGCTGCAGCCATTACAGACCACCCTGCAATTGGCCAAATTGATAGAAGACAGCGTGCCATTCAAGGACAAGCACAAACATCCGGCAACCCGCGCTTTTCAAGCGATCCGGATTGAAATCAACCAAGAACTGGAACAGGTGAAAACGGCATTGCGGCAAGCGGTTCAGGTATTGGCGCCAGGCGGAAGACTCGTCGTCATTGCTTTTCATTCGCTGGAAGACCGTATCGTGAAACGCTTTATTCGGGGAGAGTCCGGGCTGAAGCATAACCCCGGAAAATTACCCGTCAAAGAACAGGACATTGCCAAGGGCCAATTGAAAAAAGTGGGTAAATCGATACGCGCGCAAGCAGAGGAACTGCGATTCAACCCCAGGGCCCGTAGCGCCATCATGCGCGTGGCCGAGAAGATTTAATGGCGGCCATGAAGAACATTCTGCTCAGCATCTTGATTGCCATGCTGCTGCTGTCGGCCATTGCGGTGATTTACAGTAAATACCAATCCAGACTGTTGTTTATCGAAATACAGAAAAAAGAAAAGCAGCTGGACGACTACGAAGTGGAATGGGGGCGTTTGCAATTGGAACTCACCACCCTGACCGAAGAAAACAGAATTGAAATCGAAGCCAGAAACCGCCTGATGTTAACGTTACCGGCTCAAAATAAAATTGTGTATATAAAACCTTAATGCGCATTTCAACGGGTACCAGAACAGTTAGACAACCGCCGCCGGATTTTCACATCAGGCGAAAATTGCTGCTGGGCACCATGCTGACCGCCATGCTGACTCTAACCGGCCGAGCCATGTATTTACAAGTGTTCGACAAAGAATTTCTGCAAGACAAAGGCGATTTACAGCATATCGGCATCGTCGACGTCCCCGCCTATCGCGGTCAGATACAGGACAGAAACGGCGAACCGCTGGCCATCAGCACGCCCGTGCAATCGATCTGGATGAACATGCGCCAGCTCAAGGACAGCGAGCGGGACAAACTAAAGCAAATGGCCAAAATTTTGGGCATGGCCGATAAAGACCTGCAGGCCTTTTTAACAAAAGAAGCCGGCAAGCGTTTCGTATACGTTAAACGGCAGATCAACCCGGACTTGGCCGAAAAAGTGAAAGCCCTGGAGATCACCGGCGTATATTTCGAGCGCGCCTTCAAGCGCTATTACCCCGCCGGCGCCACCGCCGGGCATTTGCTGGGTTTTACCAATATCGACGATATCGGCCAAGAAGGCATGGAGCACGGTTACGACTACATTTTGCGCGGCAAACCGGGCAAAAAACGGGTGATTAAAGACGGCAAGGGCCACATCATCAAGGATGTCGAGAATATACAGGAAGCCATACCCGGCCAGGATTTGATGTTAACCATCGACGAACGGATCCAGTATTTGGCTTATCGGGAATTGCAGGCCGCCGTGCTTAAGCATAAGGCCCATTCGGCATCGCTGGTGGTTTTGGACGCCAAAAACGGCGATGTGCTGGCGTCGGTTAGCCAGCCCGCATTCAATCCGAACAACCGCAAGGAGTTGCGCAGCGACCGCTATCGGAACCGGGCCATGGTGGACAGTTTCGAACCGGGCTCGACCGTAAAACCCTTTGTGGTGGCGGCCGCATTGGATGGCGGCTATGTCGATCCGAATGCGCTGATTGAAACCCATGGCGTTTACCACGTCGGACGCAACGTGGTGAAGGACATTCACAACTACGGCACCATGGATTTGACTTTAGTGTTGCAAAAGTCCAGCAATATCGCGGTCACTAAAATCGCCATGAGCATGCCGCCGGAATACTTCTGGAACATTTACAGCAATTTGGGCTTCGGCGCCTCTGCCGGCGTCGGCTTCCCCGGCGAGGCCAGCGGCTCGTTACTGGATTACCAGGGCTGGCACGAATTCGACCAGGCCATTTTATCGTTCGGCTACGGCGTATCCACCTCGATACTCCAGTTGGCGCGCGCCTACACGGCCTTGGCCGACAACGGCATCGTGCATTCGGTGTCGTTGTTAAAACGCGACGAAGACCCGGACTCGAAACAGATCTTCAAACCGGCTACCGCGCAAAAAGTCAGAGACATGCTGGAGCGCGTAATTACCAAGGAAGGCACGGCTTATCAGGCCAGAGTGGAAGGTTACAGGGTCGCGGGCAAAACCGGCACGGTAAAAAAGGCGGCGGCGTCGGGAGGCTATACCCACGACAAATATTTATCGGTATTCGTCGGCATGGCGCCTGCCAGCAATCCGCGTTTCGTGATTGCCGTGGTAGTGGATGAACCGACCACGGGCCAGTATTACGGGGGCCTAGTAGCGGCACCGGCGTTTTCCCGCGTCATGGGCGGCATTTTACGTATCTACGGCGTGGAGCCCGACGGCATGGATACCATGCCTTTATTACTGACCAGACAATGAAATTAAGCGATTTACTGACATCCATTGCCGATATAAGCCTCGATTACGAGATCGGAGGCTTATGCCTGGACAGCAGAAAAGTCAACGCGGGCGACTTGTTTATCGCCCTGAACGGCGCCTTGCGGCATGGTTTGAACCATGCCCGGCAAGCGATTGCCAACGGTGCTGTTGCGGTGATTTACGATCCGGAAGGCGTTCAGGACGCATTGTTAATAAAGGATGAATTTACCGCCATACCGAATTTAAGCCGCCACTTGGGCGAGATAGGCGCGCGCTTTTATGACCGCCCCTCGCAAAGCATTGATGTGATCGGCATCACCGGCACCAATGGCAAAACCACCTGCAGCCAGTTGTTGGCGCAAGCCCTTAAAGACTGCGGTGTCATCGGCACCTTGGGCTGGGGACGGGTTGACCGCTTACAGCCCACGATCAATACCACGCCGGATGCGCTGGACGTACAGCGCATGCTCCGCCTACTGGCCGAAGAGGGACAAAAAACCGTGGCGATGGAAGTGTCCTCGCACGGGCTGGAACAGGGCCGGGTCAACGCGGTTGAATTTAAAGGCGCCGTATTTACCAACCTGAGCCGCGACCATCTGGACTATCACGGCAATATGGAAGCCTACCTGCAAGCCAAGTTAAGCCTGTTTAAAAACCCGGCCCTGGCATTTGCCGTCGTGAATCTGGACGACGCCAGCAGCCAAGCTGTGTTGGAAACCTTGCATAAAAATGTGAAACGCTGGGTTTTCAGCACCTCGGGCCGCCAAACCGCCGGCGCCGAATGCGTAACCGCCGGCCGCGTGGAACACAGCGCAAACGGGATCGATTTCGAGGTGCATTGGGCCGGCAAAACCGCGCCTGCGACCACATCGGTGATGGGCGCTTTCAATCTGCAAAACGTCATGACGGTTTTGTGCGTGCTGCTGGCCCTAGGCTGGCCGTTCGAAACCGCCGTTGCGCAATTATCGCGCTTAAAAGCCGTCACCGGCCGCATGGAATCGTTCGGCGGCGCGGGCAAACCTTGCGTGATCGTGGATTACGCCCACACGCCGGACGCACTGGAGAAAGTGTTGTTGGCCGCAAAAAATAAAGGCGAATTATGGACGGTTTTCGGTTGCGGCGGCGATCGCGACAAAGGCAAGCGGCCGCTGATGGGCCGGATTGCCGAAACCTACGCCGACCATGTGGTCGTCACCGACGACAATCCGCGCACCGAAGCTCCGGAAGCTATTATCCGGGATATTTTGACGGGTTGCCTAAGCAACAAAACCCGTATTATTAACGACAGAAACGTAGCGATAACCAGCGTGATACAACAAGCCAAGCAAAACGACTGCGTCGTTATTGCCGGCAAGGGCCATGAAAACTACCAGGAAATCCAGGGCGTCAAAATGCCGTTTAGCGATCAGGCCGTGGTGCAACAAGCCCTGGCCGCGTGGGGCCCGAAGCCATGAATTTATCGCTCAATGAAATTGCCCAAGCAGTGCAAGGCCAAGCCATGGGTGAAGATTTGCCCATCAGCGGTATCGGCATCGATACCCGCACCCTGAAATCCGGCGACCTGTACGTCGCCATCAAGGGGCTGCAATTCGACGGCCACGATTTTTGCGGCAAAGCCGAGCAAGCCGGCGCTCGCGCGCTGCTGGTCAGCAAAACCATCGACAGTCCGCTGCCGCAAATTTTGGTTGCGGATACCCGTCTGGCATTGGCGGAACTGGCCGGTTACTGGCGGAAAACTCTGCCGGTCAAAGTCGCCGGCGTCACCGGCAGCAACGGCAAAACCAGCGTCAAGGAAATGATAGCGGCCATTTTCGCCACCCAGGGCAACACTTTATATACCCAGGGCAATTTGAATAACGACATCGGCGTGCCGTTAACGCTGCTGCGCCTGGATGAAACCCACCAATACGCCGTGATCGAAATGGGCGCCAACCATCCCGGCGAAATCGCCTTTACCAGCCGATACGCCCAAGCCGATGTCAGCGTCATTACCAATGTCGGCCCGGCCCACATCGAAGGTTTCGGCGATATCGCCGGCGTTGCGGCCGCCAAGGGCGAGATTTTTGAAAACCTGCCGCCGCATGGCGTGGCGGTATTGAATCGCGACGACAGTTTTTACGATTTCTGGCTGCAAGAAAAAGTCGGCGGCCGCAAAAGCGTCAGTTTCGGTTTTGCCGCGGCCGCCGATATCCGCGCCGAAAACATCCAATCGCGCCTGGACGAACAGGGCTTTAGCACCCAATTCGATCTGCTAACACAATCTAGCCGGCAAACCATGCAGTTAAATCTGGCTGGCGAGCACAACGTCAAAAACGCCTTGGCCGCCGCTGCCGTCGCCATGCAATTCGGCATCGATTTAACGTCCATCAAGCGCGGACTGGAACACATGCGGCCGGTCACGGGCCGGCTGCAGGCGCTGCGGGGCCGTAAGGGCAACATCGTCATCGACGACACCTATAACGCCAATCCCGCGTCTTTAAAAGCGGCGCTGGACGCGGTTGCCCAAAGCCCGCAACCGCTCTGGCTGGCGTTAGGCGCGTTTGGAGAACTCGGCCCGGACAGCCCGGCGATTCACGCCGAATTGGGGGAGATGATCAAGGCCAGCCCGGTTAAACAGCTGTTTGCGACCGGCGAACTGGCCAAATATACCGTCGACGCTTTCGGCGAAGGCGGCCGATTTTTCGATAGCCAAGCGGCACTCATCGACAGCTTGATCCAGACGGTTACCGGCAAGGAAACCCTATTAATAAAAGGCTCGCGCGCGCAAAAAATGGAACGTGTGGTAGCGGCGCTGGTAGACAATTTTAGAGCGGCATAATGTTACTTTTACTCGCGGATTATTTGACGAATTTGGACAGCGGCTTCCGGGTCCTGCACTATCTGACCTTTCGCGCCATTTTGGGCGTGCTGACCGCATTGACCATTTCCTTCATCATCGGCCCGATCATGATCGAAAAGCTCACCCGCAGAAAAATCGGTCAAAGCGTGCGCGACGACGGCCCGCAAAGCCACTTTTCCAAGTCCGGCACGCCTACGATGGGCGGCACCATGATTCTGCTGTCGGTGGCCATCAGTACCTTATTGTGCGCCGATCTAAGCAATCGCTATATCTGGGTGGTTTTGTTGGTGACATTGGCGCATGGCGTGATCGGTTTTATCGACGATTACAAAAAAGTCCTGCTCGGCAACAGCGACGGCTTGTCGGCCAGAGCCAAATATCTGAGCCAGTCGGTGGTCGCCCTGGGAGCGGCCGTTTATCTGTACCACACCGCGCAAGTAGCCGCCGAAACCCAGTTTATCGTGCCTTTTTTCAAAAACGTCACACTGAATATGGGCTGGGGTTATGTGGTGCTGACTTATTTCGTGATCGTCGGCTCCAGCAACGCAGTCAACCTGACCGACGGCCTGGACGGCCTGGCCATCATGCCGACCGTGATGATAGCAGCGGCTTTGGCCATCTTTGCCTATCTCTCCGGACACGCTAATTTTTCGCAATATCTGGCTATTCCACACATTCCGAAAGCCGGCGAATTGGTGGTATTTTGCGCCGCGCTGGTCGGCTCCGGCCTGGGTTTTTTATGGTTTAACGCCTATCCGGCCATGGTGTTCATGGGCGATGTCGGCGCGCTGGCCCTGGGCGCCGCGCTTGGCATCGTGGCCGTGCTGGTCAGGCAGGAAGTGGTACTGGTGATCATGGGCGGCATCTTTGTGGTGGAAACCATCTCCGTGATCATTCAGGTCGGCTCTTACAAAACCCGTAAAAAACGGGTGTTTTTAATGGCCCCCATCCACCATCATTACGAACTAAAAGGCTGGCCGGAACCGCGCATCATCGTGCGCTTCTGGATCATTTCGGTAATTTTGGTGCTGATCGGCCTGGCCACCCTGAAACTGAGATAATCATGAATAGCGACGCCTTTCTCAGCGCTGTGGACACGCGTTTCAAGCTGGATCCGGCCGACGCCCGGCTGTTGATCGTCGGCCTGGGCGCAACCGGCTATTCGGCCGCGCAATTTTTGCAGCAAACGCCGATCAAATTCGCCGTTATCGACAGCCGCAGCAATCCGCCGCAGATCGACGGGTTGCGCGAACAAATGCCGGACGTGCCGGTATTTTCCGGCGGCTTCGACCAATCGGCCTTTGAAGTGGCTACCCACCTGCTGATCAGTCCGGGCGTTTCGCTGAATGAAAAAGCCATAGCCAAGGCCGTGCGGGCCGGCGTGACAATCATCAGCGATATCGACTTGTTTGCCTGCGCCACCGACAAGCCCATTATCGCCATCACCGGTTCCAACGGTAAAAGCACCGTCACCACCATGTTGGGCGACATGGGCAATGCCGCCGGTCTGAAAACGGCCATCGGCGGTAATTTGGGCACGCCGGCCCTGGACTTATTGCAGCAGGACGCCGATTTATACGTATTGGAACTGTCCAGTTTTCAACTGGAGCGCACCTCGGCGCTGAATGCCAAAGCGGCAACCGTGTTAAATCTCAGTGCCGACCATCTGGACAGGCACGATGGCATGTCCGGCTACGCGCATGAAAAACAGCGTATCTTCCGCGGCGATGGCGCCATGGTTCTGAATGCCGACGATCCCATGGTCATGGCCATGCTGGACCGCGGCCGCACTCACTTTAGTTTTTCCGTGCGGCAACCCGCCGACTTTTATCTAAAACGCGGCGACGTCGACCAATTAATGTTCGGCGGCGACGTATTGATGAATGCCGACGACTTGAATCTGGAAGGCAGTCATAACATCGCTAACGCACTGGCGTCGCTGGCATTGGGCCATGCCGTCGGCCTGGACATGAACGCCATGTGCCGGGCACTGCGAAAATTCAAAGGCTTGCCGCACCGCATGCAGAAAGTCGCCGAAGTACACGGCGTGCGCTGGGTCAACGACTCCAAGGCCACCAATATCGGCGCCTGTATCGCGGCGCTGCAAGGCTATGACCGCAAAGTCATTTTGATCGCCGGCGGCGACGGCAAAGGCGCCGACATGGCCGAGCTGAAACCGATCGTACAGGAAAAAACCAAGGCGGTGGTGTTGATGGGCAAAGACGCAGGCCTAATCGGCGAGGCATTGCACAACTGCGTGCCCACCCGGTTTGCCGCCGATATGCGCGAAGCGGTCAGTATCGCCGCCAGCCTGGCGGAAACCGGCGACAGCGTTTTGCTATCGCCCGCTTGCGCCAGCCTGGACCAATATAAGAGTTATGCCGACCGCGGCAACCAATTCGCCCAGGCCGTCATGGAGTTGCCGTAATGAGCGCCGTCCCGCCCAAACCCCGCCCCATTCAGCGGTTTCATATCGACCAGACCTTGCTGACGGTCTGCCTATGTTTGTTGGGCATCGGCTTTGTCATGGTGGCGTCGTCATCGATGCATCTGGGGGTCAAAATGGCCGACGACGTGTCGTATTACCCGTTCAAGCAATTGGTTCACATCATCCTGGGGCTGATGTTTGCCGCGGCGATTCTGGTCGTGCCGATGAAATCATGGCAAAAAATCGGCCAGCCTTTATTTATTGCCGGCTTGGTATTGCTGCTGGTGGTGCTGGTTCCGGGCGTCGGCGTTAAAGTCAACGGCAGTACCCGTTGGTTGTCTTTGTTGGGTTTGCGGATCCAGGTTTCTGAAGTGATGAAATTCATTTCCGTGATTTATATGGCCGGCTACATCACCCGGCACGCCGACCACGTGCGTCATTCCATATTCGGCCTGCTGCGCCCGCTGATGCTGCTGTCCGTGGCCAGCATTTTACTGCTGCTGGAACCGGATTTCGGCTCCGCCGTGGTGATACTGATCATCGCCATGGGCATGATGTTTTTGGGCGGCGCGCGCCTATCGCCGTTTGCGGCCCTGGTCGGCTTGGTATCCTCATCCGCGGCAATATTGGCCTACACCTCGCCGTACCGTCTGAAACGGATTACCGGCTTTATCGACCCTTGGGAACATGCCAGGGACAGCGGCTACCAACTGACCCAGGCCCTGATTTCGTTCGGGCGCGGCGAAGTATCCGGGGTGGGCCTGGGCAACGGCCTGCAAAAACTGTTTTATCTGCCGGAAGCGCATACCGACTTCCTATTTTCGGTACTGGGGGAAGAATTGGGCCTGGTCGGCGTCACGCTGGTGATTGCCTTATTCACCACCCTGGTGGTGCGCGGCTTCAGTATCGGCGAACAGGCAGAGGCCGCCGGAGAACGTTTTTCCGCGCTGGTGGCCTACGGTCTGGTGATCTGGTTCGGTTTCCAATCCTTTGTAAACATGGGCGTGAACATGGGCATTTTGCCCACCAAGGGTTTGACCCTGCCGCTGATGAGCTACGGCGGCGGCAGCATGATCATTATGTGCGGCGCCATGGCCGTCTTGTTTCGCATTCATTACGAAGTGACGGAATTGCATAAAAGCAATGTCAAGGGAAAGCCGAGATGAGTGCCCGCATCCCCACTATCGTCATCATGGCCGGCGGCACCGGCGGACATGTGTTTCCGGCCCTGGCGGTCGCCGAGGAACTGCGCGGCCGCGGCTGGC